>JAKOZI010000141.1 GCA_029780075.1 Pseudomonadota bacterium | reverse complement strand
TCAAACTCGACGCCAATGCCGAGTGGCCTCAAAACCTCTCCGTTCGCGTGCCGGAGTAAGGTATGAGCCACAGTGCGAGTGCGCAGCCCACGACCGTTGCAAGCGTCCGTCAGGTGCGCTTGCGTTACGGCGACGTCATCGCCCTGGATGGCATCGATCTGGACATTCCCGCCGGACGGATGGTCGGCCTGATCGGCCCCGACGGCGTGGGCAAATCCAGTCTGCTCTCATTGCTGGCGGGTGTGCGCATCATCCAGGAGGGCACGGTCGAGGTGCTGGGTGGCGACATGGCCAGCAAGGCCCACCGCAAGCAGGTATGCCCGCGCATCGCCTACATGCCGCAGGGGTTGGGCAAGAACCTGTATCCGACGCTCTCGGTCGAGGAGAATCTGCAATTCTTCGCGCGCCTGTTCGGTCATGGCGCCGCAGAGCGCCGCCAGCGGATCGACGAACTGACTCAGGCCACTGGCCTGTTCAAATTCCTGGAGCGCCCGGCAGGCAAGCTGTCCGGGGGCATGAAGCAAAAACTCGGCCTGTGCTGCGCGCTGATTCATGACCCGGATTTTCTGATTCTCGATGAGCCGACGACTGGCGTGGACCCGCTGGCGCGCGCGCAGTTCTGGGATCTGATTGACCGTATCCGCGCCGATCGCCCCGGCATGAGCGTGATTGTGGCCACGGCCTACATGGATGAGGCCCAGCGCTTCGACTGGCTGGCCGCCATCGACGACGGCAAGGTCCTCGCCACCGGTACGCCGAAGGAATTGCTGGAGACAACAAACAGCCCGAACCTGGAAGAGGCATTCATCCGCCTGCTCCCGGAAGAGAAAAAGCGCGGACACCAAGCGGTTGTCATTCCGCCTCTGCCTGAGGACGGCGCGGACGATATCGCCATCGAAGCCGAGGGGCTGACCATGCGCTTTGGCGACTTCGTTGCTGTCGACAGTGTCTCCTTCCGTATCCGGCGCGGTGAGATCTTCGGCTTCCTCGGTTCCAACGGGTGCGGCAAGTCCACGACGATGAAGATGCTCACCGGCCTGCTGCCGGCGAGCGAGGGCCGGGCCTGGCTGTTCGGCCACGAAGTGAACCCGCATGATCTGGGCACCCGCCGCCGCGTCGGCTACATGTCCCAAGCGTTCTCGCTCTACAGCGAAATCACGGTACGCCAGAACCTGGAGTTGCACGCCAAGCTGTTCAGCGTGCCCCCGAAGGACATTCCGGGCCGCGTCGAAGAGATGGTGGAGCGCTTCGGCCTGGTGGACGTCATCGACAGTCTGCCGGCCAGTCTGCCTCTGGGCATACGCCAGCGCCTGTCGCTGGCCGTTGCCATGGTGCACAAGCCAGAGTTGCTGATTCTGGACGAACCGACCTCCGGCGTCGATCCGGTGGCACGCGACGCGTTCTGGCGGCTGCTCATCGAGCTGTCGCGGCGCGACCGGGTGACGGTCTTCATTTCCACCCACTTCATGAACGAGGCCGAACGCTGCGACCGCATGTCGATGATGCATGCGGGCAAGGTGCTCGACAGCGACGTGCCCGCCAGACTGGTTGAGAAGCGTGGTGCCAAAACCCTGGAAGAGGCCTTCATCGGCTACCTCGTCGAAGCGGAGGGCGGCACGGCCGCCCCGGCCAGCCAGCCTCCGGCTGCCGACCAGGCGGATCAGCCACCCGCGGTGCCCGCCGAACACGGCGGCGGTCACTCCGCTGGCGGTTTCAGTCTGCAGCGCATGTTCAGCTATCTATGGCGCGAAACGCTGGAACTGCAGCGCGACCCGGTGCGCGCCACGCTGGCGCTGGGCGGTTCGCTGCTGCTGATGTTCGTGATCGGCTTCGGCATCACCATGGACGTCGAGGACCTGAGCTATGCGGTGCTCGATCGCGACCAGACCACGCTTAGCCAGAACTACACGCTGAACTTGGCCGGATCGCGCTACTTCACCGAGCACGCGCCGATCATCGACTACGAGGACCTTGATCGACGCATGCGCAACGGCGAACTGTCGCTGGCCATCGAAATCCCCGCTGGCTTTGCCCGCGACGTGT
>JAKOZI010000130.1 GCA_029780075.1 Pseudomonadota bacterium | reverse complement strand
TCAAACGGGATGACCGTTCTCACGGTCTCACCAATGTCGCCGACGTGACCCAGGACCACGCTCTTACTCGGGCAGGGACGCTCCAGTGACTGTTCGGTCTTCGCCGACGCGGTAGTCCACCTTACCTCACCGTCTGGCTCTCGTCGCGCCGTGTTTCTTGTGGACGCATTGCGGCCAACGGCCGATTACTACGCTCTTACGGATCGACGCCATGAATACCTACCCGGGACCCGCGCTGCTCACCCTCGCCAGTTCGCTGTTGCTGTTTCTTTGCGCAGCCTACGTCGGCCGCTGTCGCCTGCGCTTCGGCATCAAGGCCCCGGCGACCAGTGGCCACCCGCAGTTCGAAATTGCCTATCGGATACAGATGAACACCCTTGAAAACACGGTCGCTTTCCTGCCCGTGCTATGGGTCTTTGCCCTGCATCTGTCGGCCTTCTGGGCGACGCTTCTGGGGGGGGGTGTGGCTGACTGGACGGGTCTGGTACGCACTCGCCTATGCGCGCGACCCGGCAACGCGCGGCCGTGGCTTCGTGTTGTCGATGCTCGCTTTCAGCGCCCTGGCGCTGGGTGGCGCCTGGGGTGTGGTCCGGGGCATGCTCACCTGAAGCGGGATACTGTCGCGGCTTCGGCCACGGCTTCGGCCGCGGCGATGCCGGAGGTCCGGACCGGGGTGCCGACAGGCAAGCCGCCCAGGCTGCAGCCGTTGCGCGCCCTGTTGCCTTACGTGGCACGCTACCGCCAGCCGGTCACCCTGGCCCTGCTGTTCCTGCTGCTGGCCGCCGGGGCGACGCTGGCGTTGCCCTATGCCGTCAAACTGTTGGTCGATGGCGGCCTGGCGGTGCCCGTCGGCAGCGACCTGGGCGAGCGCCTGACCGCGATACGCGGACAATTCCTGCGCCTGTTCGGCGTCGCCGTGATGCTTGGCCTGGCGACCGCGGCACGCTTCTACATGGTGAGCTGGATTGGCGAAAGGGTGACCACCGACCTTCGCCAGGCCGTCTACGCGCATGTGTTGCGACAGAGTCCGCAGTTCTTCGAAACCTTGAAGACCGGCGAAGTGCTGTCCCGGCTGACCACCGACACCACGGTGATCCAGCATGCGCTGGGTTCCAGCGTCAGCATGGGTCTGCGCAACCTGGTGCTGCTGCTTGGCGGGATGACCATGCTGGTCACGACCACACCGCGGCTGATGCTGACCGTGGCCGGCATCATTGTTCTGGTCGTGCTGCCGGCGGTGCTGATCGGTCGTCGCGTACGCAAGCTGTCGCGTGCCAGCCAGGACCGCATTGCCGACACCAGTGGCCTGGCCGCTGAAATCCTCAACGCCATTCCGGTGGTCCAGAGCTATACCCAGGAAAACGCCGAGGTGGCGCGCTTTTCGGAGGCCAACGAGCAGGCCTTCATCACCTCGATCCGTCGCAGCGGCACGCGTTCGGCACTCACCGCCTTTGTCATCATCGGCGTTTTCGGCTCCCTGCTCTACGGCATGTATGGCGGGGTGCAGGCGGTACTCGCCGGCGAGATCAGCGCCGGCCAATTGAGCCAGACGGCGCTTTATGTGATGGTCGTCGCCGGCAGCGTGGCCGTGTTGGCAGAGGTCTGGGGTGACCTTTTGCGCGCCGCGGGCGCAACCGAGAGATTGATGGAGTTGCTCGCCACGCAGTCGCCGGTCGAGGACCCGCCGCTGGCGGCAGCGTTGAACACGCCTGCGGCCGGACTGCAGGTGGTCTTCGACGGCGTCGGCTTTGCCTATCCGTCGCGCCCGACGCAACCGGTGTTGCAGGGCCTTGCTGTCACCATCGAGGCCGGCCAGACCGTGGCTCTCGTCGGCCCCTCGGGTGCCGGCAAGACGACCGTGTTCCAGTTGCTGCAGCGCTTCTACGATGTCGGCGCCGGCAGCATCCGGATAGACGGCATCGATCTGCGTGGCGCGCGCCTCGCGGATCTGCGGGCGCGCATCGCCGTCGTGGCGCAGGAGGCGGTGATCTTCTCGGGCAGTATTGCCGATAATATCCGCTACGGCAGACCAGACGCCTCGGAAGCGGAAATGCATGTTGCCGCAGGCGCAGCTTTTGTAGACGAATTCGTGCAGCGACTGCCCGAGGGCTACGCCACGTTCGTCGGCGAGCGCGGCACGCGGCTCTCAGGCGGCCAGCGCCAGCGCATTGCCATTGCGCGTGCGATGCTGAAGAATGCGCCGCTGTTGTTGCTCGACGAAGCGACGAGCAGTCTCGACGCGGAGAGCGAGCGCGTCGTGCAGGCCGCATTGGAGGCCGCGATGGCAGGGCGTACGACGATCGTCATCGCCCATCGTCTGGCGACCGTGCAGCGCGCTGACCGGATCATCGTGCTCGACCACGGACGTCTGGTCGATGCCGGGACGCACGCGCAACTGATCGAGCGTGGAGGGCTGTACGCGCGCCTGGCAGCGCTGCAGTTCAGCGTCTGATGACCCGTGCTCACGGTATGTTGCCAAGCGGTGAGTTGGACGACAGAATGCGTTCTGCACGTTCTTTCAGCTTTTTCCACGTCCCAGGCGTTGCCGGTTGTCCGGAAGACACGCTGGTTGCGGTTACGCGTGTTTTGCCGCCGGCAGCAGCGGGCACAGTTTAAGGTTCGCTTCAGCACACGAACTCACTATACGTCAAGGCAACAAGGATAGCTCCCGATCCCTTTCGGGCTCCATGATCAGTGAGGAAGCTGAATGCAAGGCAGTGTCGACTACCGCGGCAGGACAAAATACGACGCCACGACAGCGCTGGCGTACAGGAGTCGCCCCCGCAGACAGCAGGCGGCTGAAATGGCCCTGATCGACCGGATCTTCAAGCTCGTCCCGAGCAGTCACAAGGTCCTCGACCTGCCCTGTGGCGCGGGTCGGGTGAGCCTGCACCTGGCCGAACAAGGTTATCAGGTGACGGTCGCCGATTACTCCGACGCCATGCTGGGGATCACGCGTACTTTCCTGCAGGAAAGGGGGCACCCGGGGGAGGTGGACAAGCAGGACATCGAGGCGTTGAGCTACAGTACGGGTCAGTTTGACACGATCATCTGTTTCCGCCTTTTCCATCACTTCCCGAACCCGAAAATTCGCCGCCAAGCCGTTTCCGAACTGTGCCGGGTCTCGGCAAGGTACGTTGCCCTCTCCTATTTCAGTCCTTTCTCGGTGACGTCGATGAAGCGTCGCCTGCGGGCGGGCCTGGGCGGCAGGGCATCGGAGAAATACGCGACGCCTCTGGCCGAAGTGGCGAGTTACTTCCAGAGCCAGGGATTTGCGCTGGTCAGGGATTTCGCCCGCATCCCTTTGCTGCACACCTTGCACGTCGCCCTGTTCGAACGTATTCGCTAGGCCAAGGGTTGTCCGCAGGAGAGTGCCTACAGGCGGGCAAGGAGCCCGGTGCCATCAGGACCTGGAGGGCTGCGGCGTCGCGAGTCTGCCTTCCGGTGGATGATATGTCGCCGCTTCCCGGAACAGCCAATCGCGAAAGGCAGCAACTGCTGCCTGCTGCTCATCGGCCAGACGACAAACGAAATAGTAGGAAAATGGCGATTCCAGGGCCATCGCAAAGGGACGTATCAGACGACCTCTTGCCAGGTCGTCGACGGCCAGCGTGTGCCTGGCCAGCGCAACGCCCTGGCCGGACGCGGCAGCCATCAGCATCAGGCTCGAGTCGTCAAAGACGGTACCTCGCTGCGGTTCCTCGATGTCCACGCCGGCCGCATTGAACCAGGGCTGCCAGAGTTCGTCGTTCGATCGCAGCAGTACCAATCCGATTAACTGCTGCGGGCTGGAAAGTGGATGGTTGTTCATGAACTCGGGCGAACACACGGGATAGTACCAGTCCTTCAACAACAGACGGCAGCTCAGGCCAGGGTAGAGTCCGTGTCCGAAGCGCAGCGCGATATCCGCTTCGCCACCCTTGATGTCGGTCAGCAGGGTGCTCGATTGCACTTCGACATCGAGGTCATGCTGGTTGGTGACGAAGGCACCCAGGCGGGGCAGTAACCAGCGGGCGGCAAATGACGGCATGCAACTGATGCGCAGCCGCCGATAGTCGCGGGAGGCGATCAGTTTTTCGGTGGCGCTGCCAATGTCCGCGAGTGCGCGCGCCACCTGCGCTGCATAAGCCGTACCCTGCACCGTCAGCTTCAGACCACGGCCGTTGCGCTCGAACAAGGCCACTCCGAGATAGTCCTGCAGGCCTCGCAGTTGGTGGCTCACGGCACCGTGCGTCAGGTGCAGTTGTGCGGCGGCGGCGGTGACGCTGCCCGTCTGCGCAGTGGCAACAAAGACGCGCAGGCTGCCAAGCGGCGGCGTCTTGTGGTTATCGGCCAATTTTCCTCACAGGTTGCGTTAGAACAATTCGATTGTACTGGCAGCGACAGACCATGAAAATGGGACGCATCTGTTCAAGACCGAACAGGCCAAACCGCCGGGAAAGGAGAATCTCATGGTCGTCGTGTTACCCTATATCGAGTTTGAATTGGGGCCTGCCGAGGCCCACTCCCTGGACCGCCTTGCCGGTTGGACATTGACTTCGGTGAGTGCGCGCGTGTGGCTTACCGAAGAGAGCGGTGGTCGAGATATCTGGTTGCTCCCGGGTGATCGTCATTTCATCTCCAGCACGGGCAGGGTGGTCGTCGAATCCTGGCCGCAGCCTGGAGCGGTTGCCGATCGGACGGCGAGAATCCGCCTGGCACCGCCGGCGACGAGCTTCGCGCGGCAATGGCGATGGCCGAAGTTCTCGCACTCGGCGCGGCCCTGCCCGATGGGGCCGATAGCTCAGCTGGCGTCAAGCACTTGATCACTGGAGGAAAGGCCATGACGAACTCGATGGAAGGTACGCTGCATCAACTGCTGGGACTCTACGATTCGCCATTTGTGCGGCGGGTGGCGGTCACCATGCAATACTACGCAATTCCCTTTGAGCACCTTTCGCTGTCGGTATTTCGGCACATGGACGCCATGCGCCCGATCAATCCGCTATTCAAGGTGCCGATGCTCACCCTGCCCAGCGGCGAGAAGCTCTTCGAGAGTGCATATATCCTTGATTACCTCGACGAACTCGCCGACCAGCGGGGTATCGTTCCGCTGACGCCGCGCAGCGGGAAGGAGCGGCGGCACGTCCAGCAACTGGTGGCGCTGGCCATGGTGGCGACCGAGAAAGCCGTGGCCATCGAGTACGAACGCAAACGCCCAAGCGTTTTGCAGTGGGTGGACTGGAGCAGTCGGCTGCGTGGCCAGATGCGTCAGGCGCTGAGCATGCTTGAAGAGCGGCTGGAGGGCGATTTCCTGTTTGCTGGGCACCTGACGCAGGCCGATGTCAGCACCGTCGCCGGCATTGGTTTCATCCGCCACGTCGTGCCGCACGAATGGCCGGTCGGTGACTACCCTGCGCTGGAGCGCCTGGCCGAAAGGCTTGAGGCCAGTGAAGCGTTCAAGGCCGTGCCGATCGACGAATGACCGCCAGACGACACCGCGGCGAGAGGTGTCGCCGCAGGCGCTCGCCCCGAGGTCATGACGCGACCAGCGCGCCGAGGCGCCGCACGGCATCCTCGATCTCGGGGGTGTGCGGGTTGCCGCAGTTGAGTCGCAGACAGTTGCGATACATGCCACTGGCCGAAAAGAGTTCGCCCGGGACATAGCCGACACCGGCCGCGATCGCGCGGTCGTGCAGCGCGGTCGTATCCACCTCTTCGGGCAGTTCGACCCACAGCACGAAACCACCCTGCGGGGCGGTGAGGCGTGTGGTGGCCGGAAGGTGCCTGGCCACCGAGGCCCGCATGGCTTCGACCTGCCGCTCGTAGGTCCGCCGCAGACCGCGCATGTGGCGCTCGTAGGCGCCGGATTCCAGGTACTCCGCCAGGACCTGTTGCGTGACCGGATTGGTGGCGCCGCTGGTAATCGTCTTCTGCAAGGCGATGCGTGCCCGATAGCGGCCGGCAGCCACGAAGCCGATGCGTAGCGCCGGTGACAGGCACTTGGAAAACGACGAGCAGAGCATCACATTGCCGGCCGTGTCGAACGCCTTGATCGGTCGAGGACGC
>JAKOZI010000110.1 GCA_029780075.1 Pseudomonadota bacterium | reverse complement strand
GACCGCCGACCTCTCTCTCGACGAGGTCAATCTTCGCCTGGCGAGGCATCTGCCGGCCCTGGAACTGGACCACATGTCCGGACGCATTGGCGCCCGCTTTGCGCAGGGGCGAGTCAGCGTCGACGGGCAACGGGTCGAACTCGTGACGCGCAGGCTCCACGGCGAGAGCGACGCCCCTCTGGAGAACATCCACATCGAGCCAACCGATTTCCACGTGGACTGGCAGCGCCCGGCAGAAGGCAGTTCAGTACGCGGCAGCCTTACTGCCAGCACGCTGGAACTGGCGGCGCTCGCCGGCCTGGCCGCCTATCTGCCGCTCGACACCGGGTCACGCCAGTTGTTGAACGATTATGCGCCGCGCGGCCGGGTCAGCGAGTTGCGCGCGAGTTTTCAGGGTGACGCGGAGGGTTTGCAGAGCTATTCGCTGAAAAGCCGTTTCCACGATCTGGCGCTCAAGCCGAGGGAACACATGCCAGGGATCAGCGGGTTTTCCGGCTCTCTCGACGCCAGTGAGCAGGGCGGGACGGTGCAGTTGCGTTCGCAGAAGGTCGGGTTCGAATTCCCGGACGTCCTGCCGGAGTCAGAGATTGCACTTGAGACCCTGACTGCGCAAGCCAGATGGAAACTCAGCAAGGGGCGACTCGACGCCGAACTATTGCGTGCTGAATTTGCCGGACCAGACGCCGCGGGTTCAGCGCAGGGCGTGTACCAGAGAAGTGGTGAGGGACCAGGCAGCATTGACCTGACGGCCATGCTGACGCGTGCCGACGCGCGCGCGGTCTGGCGCTACCTGCCGGCGGCGATCAACGTGGATGCCCGTCACTGGGTCCGTGATGCCCTGAAAAGCGGCGCGGCCAGCGAGGCGAGACTAGCCCTCAAGGGCGACCTGGCAAAGTTCCCTTTCCTCGACCGCAAAGAGGGGCAGTTTCTGGTCACCGTCAAGGCACATGACGTGACCCTGGATTACGGCGTGGGCTGGCCGATGATCACCGGCATTGACGCCGACCTTCGTTTCGAGGGCGTAGGCATGGCGGTACAGGCCCGGCGCGGCTCGATTCTTGGCGCCAGGCTATCGCAGACGCGCGCAGAGATCGCCGATTTCGATGCGCCGGTGTCGACGCTGAGTGTCAAGGGTCACGCCGAGGGCGACACGTCCGAATTCCTGGCGTTCATCAAGCAGAGTCCGGTGGCGAACCAGATCGATCACTTCACCGACCACATGAGCGCCAGCGGCAAGGGCCGCCTGGACATCGCGCTGCTCATTCCTCTGGCCGAGGCACGACTCGGCGAGTCGAAGGTCGAGGGGACATACACCTTTCTGGCCAACGAGGTGAACGTCGACCCCGCGTTGCCGCCCTTGCGACAGCTCGGTGGCAGTCTGCAGTTCTCGGAGAAGGATTTGCGCATACCCGAGATCAACGCCACTTTGTTCGGCGGACCCCTCAAGATCAAGGGCGGCGTGCAGGGCGGCAAGGTGCTGGTGATCGCCGACGGTACTGTCGGCATGGACGAGGTGCGGCGACGCGTCGAATTCCCGCTTCTCGACCAGCTGTCCGGAACCGCCACCTACCGTGCCGAGATAGGGGTCCGGAAACGCA
Source organism: Pseudomonadota bacterium (assembly GCA_029780075.1). Taxonomy (GTDB): domain Bacteria; phylum Pseudomonadota; class Gammaproteobacteria; order Burkholderiales; family Rhodocyclaceae; genus Accumulibacter. The sequence goes on along the minus strand of JAKOZI010000110.1, from coordinate 1,063 downwards.
ACGTCGAGCTGGTGCTGGACTCGAATCTGGTCGGCGTCGCATCGGCTCTGGCTGCGCCATTCGGCAAGAACGCCAGCGAAGCGATGCCCCTGCATTTAGAAAATGCGGCGCTGCCGACGGCGGCCGCCCCGCGCACCGGTCAGCCGATACTGCGCGACCAGCTACGCGCCACCCTCGGCAACATCCTCGGTGTGCAACTGATCCGTCGCAAACAGGGCGAAGACAGCGTTCCCGAACGCGGTACGGTGATGATCGGTCGGCCGCTTGCGCAGTTGCCGGAACGTGGGATCAGCATCGGCATCAGTGGCAAGAGCGTCGACCTCGATTACTGGCAGCGCATCCTGCGCAGCGGCGCCAGGGATGGCGCCCCCGGCGCAGGCCCTGGCGTTCCCGTTTCGGTGGACCTCAAGGCCGAAGAAGCCGTCCTGCTCGGCAGGTACTACACCGACGTAAGCGTCGGCGTCACGGGTACGTCACCCCAGTGGCGAGGTACGGTGCAGTCGCGGGAAACGGTGGGTGGCTTCCAGTGGGACGGCGCGGGAGCCGGCAAGCTGACGGCGCGTTTCAAGAAATGGCGACGGCCGGACAAGGCGAGCAGCGATGCCGAGCCCGGCGAGATCCTCAAGGAATTGCCTGCGCTGGACATCGTGGTCGACGATTTTACCGTCGGCGCCCGTCGCTTCGGACGTCTCGATGTCCAGGCGCATAACGAGGGCGGTATCTGGCGACTGGACAGGATCGAACTGCTCAACCCCTACGGGAGCCTGTCCGGCAACGGGCAGTGGCAGATCAGCAATGCCAATCGCACGCAACTCGATTTCACGCTGGACAGCAGTGATGTCGGCAAATTGCTGGACCGCCTGGGTTACGGCGGTGCGGTACGCGGCGGCAGCGCGACCCTGAAGGGCAAGATCGGCTGGAACGGGCCGCCGACCGAGCTTGACTACGCGACCTTGAGCGGTGAGATGAAGCTTGACGCCAGCAAGGGCCAGTTCGTGAAGCTCGATCCCGGCGCCGGCAAGCTGCTCGGCTTGATCAGGCTGCAGGGGCTGCCGCGTCGGTT
>JAKOZI010000087.1 GCA_029780075.1 Pseudomonadota bacterium | reverse complement strand
TAAGGCCAGGCCCTGGCTCCCCAGATCATGCGTCGGGCGACGAAGTGGCGTAAAGGTGGCAACAGGTCCAGGGTCAGCAGACCCAGGCCGCGCGCGAACCGCAGTGGCGCCAGGTCGTTGGAAAAGATACGTACCAGGCCATCGGTAAACGCCATGCTGCCGCCACGGTCGAGCTGGCGGCCGCGGGCGTAGGCGGCCAGGATGGCATCGTCGCCGGGGTCCTCGCCGGCAGATGCGAGCAGGGTCTGGGCGAGTTCCCAGGCGTCACGCAAACCGAGGTTGAAGCCCTGCCCGGACACGGGGTGCAGGCTTTGCGCGGCGTTCCCGATCCATACCTGGCGGGTTGCCGTGAGTTGTTGGCGAATACGCAGTGCCAGCGGGAAGCGGGCGCGTGGACCGGCGGCGGTGAACCTGACGCGACTGCCGAAGCGGGCGTGCAGCGCGGCCAGGAATTGGTCGTCGTCGGTCTCCAGCAGTTGCGTTGCCTGATCCGGCGGTACCGAGAACACCACCGAATAGTCCTGCGCCAATGGCAGCAAGGCCAGCGGGCCGTCGGGCGTAAAGCGCTCCCATGCGCGATGCGCATGTCCCCCGGCAGGACGGACTTCTGCGACCACGGCGTGCTGCCGGTAATCACGCACCGTGATCTCGGCGTCGTTGCCGGGTGTGCCTTCGGCATGGACGACGAGGCGGGCAGTGAAACGCCGTGTCTTGGTCCCGCTGGCGAGTCTGATCCCGGTGTCCTCGCGGCTGCTGCGGAGATTGATCAGCGGCGAGTCGTTCAACAGCCGTGACGTGTCAAGGTGGGCATCGAGAGCGGCCGCGAGCTCACGGTAACGCATCACGTAGCCCAGGGCGGGAATGTCGTAGTCACGGGCCATGAGGAGAGTGCGGCCAAAACCGCCGCGCTGCGAGACGTGGATGGTCTCGATCGCCGTGGCCGCCTTGGCGTTCCAGGCGCCGAGATGCTCGAGCATCTGTCGGGTGCCATGCGAGAGGGCCAGAGCGCGTGGGTCAGCGGCCCAGGCACCGCGTTGGCGGCTGTCGATCAGCAGCACCTTGTACGGGCCGTCGGCCAGCGCCAGGGCGAGGGTCATGCCTACCGGCCCGGCGCCGATGATGGCGATGTCGATCCGGTCGACGGACTCAGCCATGGCGCATTACCTCTTCGATTTCGACAACTGTTCTGGGCGCGTTGGTGTACACCGTGCAGCCCTCGGCGGTGACCAGCACATCGTCCTCGATGCGCACGCCGATGCCGTGCAGATGCATCGGCACCGGCGTTGCCGGACGGAAGTAAAGGCCGGGCTCGACGGTCAACACCATGCCAGGCTCCAGCCTGATCCAGTCGTCGTCGGCTGTGCCGGCGCGGTAATCGCCAACATCGTGGACGTCGAGACCCAGCCAGTGACCGGTGCGGTGCATGTACCAGGGTTTGTACGCCTCGCTTTCAATGGCGCCGTCGACACTGCCGGAGATCACTTTGAGATCGATCAATCCTTGCGTCAGGACGCGCAGGGCCGCCTGGTGATAGGCCATGAACGAGGCGCCTGGACGCACTGCGGCAATCGCCGCCGCCTGCGCGGCGAGGACGATCTCGTAAACCTCGCGTTGTTCCGGACTGAAGCGGCCGCCGACCGGGAAGGTGCGGGTGATGTCCGAGGCGTAGCCGGAGAGTTCGCAGCCGGCGTCGATCAGCACCAGCGAATGACCAGCCAGCAGGCGGTTGTTTTCGACATAGTGCAGGATACAGGCATTGACCCCGCCGGCGACGATCGGGGTGTACGCATGGCCGTCGGCGCCTCGGCGACGGAACTCGTAGCTGAGTTCCGCTTCGAGTTCGTACTCTGCCATGCCCGGCCGACAGGCGCGCATGGCGCGGGCGTGACCGGCCGAGGCGATCTCTGCGGCGTGGCGCATGAGTTCGATTTCGTGCGCATCCTTGGTCAGTCGCATCTGATCGAGCAGGCCGCGCAGGTCACGCATTTCGCCTGGCGCCCGGGTGCCGCTGCGGCTCTCGGCGCGCACCGCGTTCAAGGCGCAGGTGATCCGGCCGTCCCATTCGGGATCGTGGCCCAGCGAGTGCCAGAGTATGCTGCGGTTGGCGATCAACTCGGGCAGCTTCTGATCGAGGCTGGCAATCGGATGCGCTTCGCAAAAGCCGAAGGCGTTTCCCGCCGTTTCGGGCCCATAGCGGAAACCATCCCAGGTTTCGCGTTCCTCGTTCTTTTCTCGGCAGAACAGAATCGCCTTTGGTTCCTTGCCTCCGACCAGTACGATCACCGCTTCGGGTTCCGGGAAGCCACTCAGGTACCAGAAATAGCTGTCGAATCGATAGGGATAGTGCGAGTCGCGGTTGCGCAGGCGCTCGGCTGCCGTCGGGATGACGGCAATGCCGTCGCCGAGGCGGGCCAGCACGCGCTGGCGACGGTCAGAATAGGGTTGGTGATTCATGTGGCGCGAGCAAGCTCCCTGTCCAGTGCGGCGAGACGTTCGGGCGTCCCCACGTCGACCCAGCAACCGGCGTGCCGTTCACCGCTGATCATTCCGAGGCCAATGCCATTGTCGAGCAATGGGCGCAGTTTCATCGCCGTACCGCGGGCAATGCCGGCAAAGAACTCCGGCCGGAAGACGCCGATGCCGGCGTAGGTCAGGGCGTCGCTGCTCCCCCCGACAGCAAGCTGCACATTCTTGCCGGCAAGGCGGAAATCGCCGCCGGGATGATGTGGCGGGTTGCTTACCAGAACCAGGTGCGCGAGGCGTTCGTCGAGTCTCTGCGCCACGTCGCGCGCGCGCGAAAAATCCCAGTCGCACCAGATGTCGCCGTTGACCGTCAGGAAGGGGTGCTCTCCCAGCAGGGGCAGCGCCGCAGCAATGCCGCCGGCGGTCTCCAGAGCCCTGGGCGGCTCGGGCGAGTAAGCGATGCGCAGGCCAAACGAATCGCCGTTGCCCAGTGCCGCTTCGATCTGCTCGCCGAGATAAGCATGGTTGATCACCACTTCGCGCCAGCCTGCTGCCGCCAGTCGCTCCAGGTGCCAGACGATCAGCGCCTTGCCCCCGGCATGCAGCAACGGTTTTGGCGTGCTGTCGGTCAGTGGTCGCAGGCGTTCGCCACGACCGGCCGCGAGAATCATCGCCTTCATCAGAAGGTGAAGCCGATGGGATTCTGTCGCTCGCCGAGAGTATCGAGCAGGCGCGCGAGCGGTCGCAACTCGGCGTAGCGCTGGCAGCTGCGGCAGAGGTAGCCGAGCACGCGCGGCATGTCCTTGAGGTAGTCGCTTTTGCCGTCGCGGTGGCAAAGGCGTGCGAAGATGCCGAGTACCTTGAGCTGGCGCTGCGCGCCCATCCATTCGTAATCGCGGTAGAAATCGTGAAAGTCGGCGCGCACCGGCAAGCCAGCCTGGCGGGCAGCTTCCCAGTAGCGGATCACATAGTCCAGTTCCTGGTCCTCGGGCCACTCGATATAGGCATCGCGATAGAGCGAAACAAGGTCGTAGGTCACGGGACCGTACACCGCATCCTGAAAATCGAGGACTCCGGGGTTGGTCGGGAATTGCGCAGAACGGTCACCGATGACCATCAGGTTGCGGGAGTGGTAATCGCGATGCACGAAGACCGGCGCTTGCGCCAGATTGTTTTCCAGGAGTGCGGCAAACACGGCGTGCAGCGTAGTCTGGATGCGATCGTCGAGCACCAGACCGAGGTGGCGCGCAAGATACCAGTCGGGGAAGAGTGCGAGTTCGCGCTGCAGCAAGGCCTGGTCATAGTCGGGAAGGAGCCCTGGACGACTGGCGAGTTGCAGGGCCAGCAGTGCGCTGTTGGCGTCGCGGTAAAGCTGTGGCGCCGCTCGCCTGTCGGCCATCGCCTGCAGGTAGGTCGTGCTGCCGAGATCCGAGAGCAGCAGAAAGCCCTGCTCAAGGTCCTGCGCCAGAACTTCGGGGACATGCACTCCCGCTTGTTGAAAAAGCGCCGCAATGTCGACGAAGGGCCGGCAGTCTTCCTTGTCGGGCGGGGCATCCATAATGATTCTGGTCGTTTCGTCCGGCAAATGGACACGAAAATAACGCCGAAAGCTGGCATCGGCCGAAGCGGGTTCGATGCGAAGCTCCTCCTCACCGAACTGCGGCCGAAACATCTGCTGGATCCAGTCGCTTAGCAGGGCGGTACGCGGCATGCCGCTTCTCCTTGGACGATGATGCTAAAATGGCCGGATTCTAGCATCCGACCGCCGCCGCAAAGCGCGCTCAGAGACCACAAACTGCCGCATCTTTCACTGACCACTCCGGAATGACGTTTCCTTCTCGGCGCAGGCCGCTGACCCTGATCTTCTGCTGCAGTGTTGTCGGCACCTTTGGCGCCAGCTTCGCTGTACAGGCGCAGGGGCAGCGTACCGCACCCTTCCGGGTCGACCCGGTGTTGCTTGGCTTGCCTCCAATGAAGCCGGTGCCGGCTGCTGTAGCTGCTGAAAAACCGGCCGTAGAGGCCCGTCCAGTGGCGGCACCGGTCGTTGAGACGAGACCACTGCCGGTCCCCGGAAACTCCGCGCAGGAGCCTGGTTCTGTGGCCGCCAAGGTTTCGGCGGACGACGCGGTGGCGGTCCTGCTAACTCCGGCAGGGGGGGGGGCTGTCTCCGCAGGCGAGCCGCCAGGATCGGCCGGCCTGTCGCCACCGGTGGCTCCGGCCGCGTCGCCTGCAGAAACTACCCCATCGGCGATCCCGGCGATCGAGAGCCAACCTCCGGAGAGCCAACCTCCGGTAGCCGACAGCGCCAAGTCCGCAACTGAATCCGATCCGGGCAGAATCCTGCCGAGCCAGGCGAAGGCGCCTGTCCCCGTTGCGCAGGAAATCGCCGCGCCGTCGCTGGGCCCGCCGCTGCGCCAGGATGTGGAACCGCTCGGCCCGTCGCCGTCGCAGGCAGCGCCGCCACCGGCGGCAAGTGCCCGCATCGATTCGGTCGCAACAGGTCGCCAGAAGGCGTCGGCCGTTGCTGCTCCTGCACAGAGCTCCCAGGGGGCTGCCATCCCATCGAGCGCCGCACAGTTGGTGCCGCCCCTTGAGATCGAAGAGGCGAACATACCTGATGATGGGTTGCCCTTGCGTGTGGCGAGGGCGATGCTGCCGCCCCAGACCGAGAGCAAGGTGCCGCGCCCGGTATTCCTGAACGCGCAGCGGATCTCCGGCGTCGTCGACCGCGAGGTGCTTGCCGAGGATGAGGCGGAGTTACGCAAGGTAGGCACGGTGTTGACTGCTGATCGCCTGACTTACTGGCCGGTGGATGACGAGGTCGAGGCCGTCGGCAGCGTTCGCCTGCAGCAGGATGACGACGTGATTTCCGGCCCGAAGGCGCGCCTGAAGCTCGAAGACCAGGTCGGTTTCTTCGACCAGGCTTCGTACTTCGTTAAACGGCAGTCGGCTCCGACCCGTACTTCGACGGACGACACCGCGGCTGCGCTCTGGGCTGCAAACCCCCCGGATAATGCGTCGGCAACCGGTTTTGCAGCCCCGCGCGCGCTGAACATCAAGCCGGGACAGACCATGGTCAAGACCGCAAAAAAACCGGCAAACGAGTTGACCGAGGGGCGGGGTGAGGCGGAGCGCATCGATTTCGAAGGGGAAAATCAGCGGCGTCTGACTTCTGCCACCTACACGACGTGCAAGCCCGGTAACGACGATTGGTATCTGAGTGTCGGCGACCTGCAACTGGACTACGATAACGACGTTGCCAGTGGTACCGACGGCACGGTTCGCTTCATGGGGGTGCCGATTCTCCATTCACCGTGGGTATCATTTTCGCTCAACAACGAGCGCAAGTCGGGTTTCCTGACGCCGAGTTACGGTTCCAGCAGCGACAACGGGTTCGAGTTCGTCCTGCCGTACTACTGGAATATCGCGCCGAACATGGATGCGACCTTCGACACGCGTATTCTCAGCAAGCGAGGTTTGCAGCTCGGGACCGAGTTTCGCTACCTGAACACGGCCTATGGGGGGACCTACAATGGCAAGGCTGCCGTCGAGTACCTGCCGCACGACCGGTTGAGGGATATCGATCGCTGGGGTCTTGGGCTGACGCACAGCCAGAATTCGTCGAATGGATTTTCCGGAGCCATCAATTACAGCCGGGTGTCGGACAACTACTACTATACCGATTTGTCGAGCCAGATCACCAGCACCGCGAAGACGCAACTCCTGCAGCAGGGGTTGCTATCTTACGGTGGCGGCGGATGGTGGGACGTGACCACCAACGTACAGTCCTTCCAGACGCTGCAACCCGACCCCAAGAATCCGGTCAGCAAACCCTATCGTTTGTTGCCCCAGATCACCCTGAACGCGCGGCAACCCGATCTGTACTCCACGGACACGGCACTCTTCGGGCAGTACACCTATTTTGCCCATCCCGACGGCAGCATGGTAGAAGGGCAGAGGATGGTGCTGCAGCCGCAGGTGTCCTTGCCGTACGTCACTCCCGGGTGGTACGTGATTCCGCGGGTGGCCGCCAATCTTACCCGGTACGCCCTGTCGTACCCGAGCTCGGGCAGTGTCGGCGATACTTCGATCAGCCGCACGCTGCCCATTTTCAGCGTCGATTCGGGAATGACCTTCGAGCGCCCGAGCAACTGGTTTGGTCGGGACTATACGCAGACTCTCGAGCCACGCCTGTTTTATCTGAACATCCCATACCAGAACCAGAACCAGATCCCGATCTTCGATACCAGTCTGGCGGACTTCAATTTCGCGCAGATCTTTGCCGACAACCAGTTTTCCGGATGGGATCGCATCAACAATGCCAACCAGTTGACCGCAGCCGTAAGTTCCCGGCTGATCGACCCGTCCAACGGGAGCGAAATCATGCGCGCAATGGTCGGGCAGCGGTTCAACTTCACTGACGAAAAGGTGTCGCTGCCAGGCAGTGCGCCCCCGCAAAAAGGCGACCGATCCGATTTCCTGGCCGCTTTCAGCGGCCAGTTGTTACCCCGGCTGTACGCGGACGCCGCTCTGCAGTACGACCCCAGCGACCAGCAGTTTCAACGCTACGCGATCGGGGCGCGCTACATGCACGAGGCGGGCAAGGTGCTCAATGCGACCTACAGTTACAACAGCGAGGCGGCGATTCCGATCAATCAGGTCGACCTTTCCGGGCAGTGGCCGATCAACTCCCGCTGGCAGGCGGTCGGCCGTTACAACTACTCGTTTTCCAATTCCCTGCCGGTCGAGATCATCGGCGGGCTGGAGTACAACGCGGGTTGCTGGGCAGTACGTACGGTAGCCCACCGGATTCAGACCACCCAGAACAACTCGACGACACAGTTCTTCGTGCAACTTGAATTGAATGGCTTCGCGAGCATTGGCTCGAATCCACTGAGTATTCTCCAACGCCGGATCCCGGGCTACGCGGTGGGTCCGGCTTTGAGCGACCAGGCGCTGGCCGAACGGTAGGTTAAAGGACATGACGTTTCTACTCCGCGCGATACTTTTCTTTGCCTGCCTGGTCGGACTGGCGACGGCGCAATCGCGGACGCCGGCCCAGCCGATTCCCGTTGACCGTATCGTCGCCGTGGTCAACGACGAGGTGATCACCCTTTACGAATTGCGTTCGCGTCTTGACTCGGCGCTGGGGCAATTACAGCGTCAGGGGATGCCGCTACCGCCGCGCGATGTGCTGGAAAAACAGATGCTCGAACGCCTGGTGATCGACAAGGTGCAGTTGCAGCAGGCACGCGACATGGGTTTGCGCGTCGACGACGGACAACTTGAACAGGCACTGCAACGCATTGCCGCGGGCAACAACCTGTCGCTCAGTCAGTTTCGGGCAGCGCTGGAAAAGGACGGCATCACCTTTGCAAGCTTTCGCGAGGAGATTCGTTCCGAAATGACGATTGCCCGGGTACGTGAGCGTGAGGTGGAGAGCAAGATCTTCATTTCCGACGGCGAGATCGACAACTACCTGACCAGTGCATCCGGCCTGGGTAGCGCTGGGGAAGAGTACCAGCTTGCGCATATTCTGTTGCGTGCGCCCGAGTCGGCGAGTCCGGAACAGATCCAGAAGCTGCGTGCCAAGGCCGATCAGGTCCTTGAGCGGTTGAGCAAAGGTGAGGATTTTGCGCAGCTCGCGGCGGCCTATTCGGACGCCCCGGACGGCCTGAAGGGCGGCAATCTGGGATGGCGTTCGCTGGACCGGTTGCCGGCCATGTTCGCCGAGGTCGGGGTGACGCTGAAGGTCGGCGAGGTCTCGCCGGTTCTGCGCAGTTCGAACGGTTTCCATTTGATCAAGCTGCTGGCCAAACGCGGCGGCGCCGCCGCACAGGCCGTCGAGCAAACGCACGCGCGGCATATCCTCATCAAGGTTAACGAAGTGGTGTCGGAGTCCGAGGCCCGACATAAACTGGAGGGTCTGCGCGAACGGGTCAAGCACGGCGAAAGCTTCGCCGAACTGGCCAAGCTTTTCTCGCAGGACGGATCGGCATCAAAAGGCGGGGATCTCGGCTGGATTTACCCCGGCGACACCGTTCCGGAGTTCGAACGAGCGATGAATCACCTGGCTCCAGGAGAGCTCAGTCAACCGGTCCAGTCGCCGTTCGGTTTCCATTTGATCGAGGTCCTCGAACGTCGTGTCCAGGACGTATCAAGCGAGCGCCAACGCGCCGCGGCGCGTCAGGCCTTGCGCGAACGCAAACGCGACGAGGCCTATCAGGACTGGCTGCGCCAGGCTCGCGACCGGGCCTACGTCGAGCTTCGGCTGGAGGAACGTTGAGCGACTTGTTGCCGACGATTGCCGTCACGACCGGGGATCCGGCGGGTATCGGCCCCGATATCTGCCTGCGTCTCCTCGATGACGCGAGCGCGCCGCGCTTTGGCGCACGCATCGTGGTATTGGCGGACCGTTCGCTGCTTGCGGAAAGGGCCGCGGCGTTGAACCTGACCGGCAGTCTGCGCGACTGGAATCCGTCGCTGCCGGCGCAGCCAGGCACTCTCGACGTGCTGCACCTGCCATTGCCTGTCGTAGCCCGGCCAGGCTGCCTTGACCCCGCCAATGCGCCTTATGTGCTGGCCCTGCTCGACCGAGCCCTGGCCGGTTGCCAAAGTGGAGAATTTGCCGCGATGGTCACGGCGCCGGTGCACAAGGGGGTGATCAACGATGCCGGTATTCCCTTCAGCGGCCATACCGAATACCTGGCCGAGCGGACGGGCACCCATCGGGTGGTGATGATGCTGGCCGGCGGTGGCTTGCGGGTGGCCCTGGTGACCACGCATCTGCCGTTGAAGGACGTGCCGGCTGCGGTGACGCGCACCGCGGTCGACGAGACGCTACGCATCCTGCATCACGAGATGGGGCACAAATACGGCATCCCGCGGCCGCGCATCCTGGTGGCCGGGCTCAATCCACACGCCGGTGAGGGCGGCTACCTGGGGAGAGAGGAAATCGAAGTGATCTCCCCGGTGCTTGACCATCTGCGGAGGGAATTCGGGATGACCCTGCTCGGGCCACTACCGGCCGACACCATGTTCTCGCCGTCAGTCCTCGCACGCGGCGATTGTGTGCTCGCGATGTACCATGATCAGGGCCTGACTGCCCTCAAATACGCGAGTTTTGGGCATGGCATCAACGTCACGCTGGGCCTGCCGATCATTCGTACCTCGGTTGACCACGGCACCGCGCTTGAACTGGCGGGCAGCGGGCAGGCCGACCCAGGCAGCCTGTTCGTGGCCATCGAGCAGGCCATCACCATGGCCGAGCGAGGTCGCAGCCTTCAAGGCTGAGCGCATGCGACCGCACCTCGCGCGCAAGCGCTTTGGCCAGCACTTCCTGGTCGATCAACAGATCATTGCCGAAATCGTCGATTTGCTCACCGTGCGTCGGGATGACTTGCTGGTCGAGATTGGCCCTGGTCTGGGTGCCTTGACCACTCCGCTGTTGAGGCGCCTCGAACGCCTGCAGGTCGTCGAGATTGACCGTGACATCATCGCTCGGCTCCGGCAGGGGTTTTCGCCAGAGAAACTGACCGTGCACGCGGGTGATGCCCTGGTCTTCGATTTTGGCCAGTTGTCCAGAGACGCCGGATCCGGCCTGCGAGTTGTCGGCAATCTTCCGTACAACATCTCGACGCCGCTGCTTTTCCACCTGGCAGGTTTTGCCCACTGCGTATGCGACATGCATTTCATGCTGCAGAAGGAAGTTGTCGAGCGGATGGTTGCGCTACCAGGACACAGCGAGTTCGGGCGCCTTTCGGTGATGCTGCAATACCGCTTCGTCATGGACCGGCTGCTCGATGTGCCACCGGAGGCATTCAATCCTGTCCCCAGGGTGCACTCGGCTGTGGTTCGCCTGATTCCCCGGCCAGCAGCGGAATTGTCAGCGCACGACGAAAAGCAGTTCGCTGCGCTGGTTTCGGCGGCCTTCGCACAGCGGCGCAAGATGCTGCGCAACAGCCTGCGGGGTTTACTCGATGAAGCTCGTCTGGAGGCGCTCGGCGTTTCGCCGACCTGCCGTGCCGAGGATCTCTCGGTCGATGACTATATCCGCCTGGTCAATGCAATGGCCTGAAATAAAAACGGCGTCCCGCAGTGGCACGCCGTTGGCTGGTTGCCCTGGAAGCTAGCCCTGTTTCCTGATCGGGCAGGTGTTCATGCCGAGCAGCGAGTAAGCCGGGCAGACGCCGAACAGGCCGGTCAGCAGTGGCACCACACCGATCCAGCCCCAGGCGCCAACGACGCCAAGGGCGGCCATGGCGATGAGCGCGATGCCGACGACGATCCGCAGGATCTTGTCGATACCACCGACGTTTGTTTTCATGATGGGCTCCATTAGAGTTTGTGAGTGACGATGGCAGACTACGCACCTGCCGCCGCCGTGTATGTAACTCAGGTCACACAGACTCCAGTCGCCTCAGCGATTGATTTCCGCCACTTGCTGCAATCCCGTCCGGTCGATCACGGTAATCTGTTCACGGGCGAGCATGACCAGTCCCTGCGCTGCGAAGCCCTTGAGCAAGCGGCTGACAATCTCCCGCACGCTGCCGAGTTCTTCGGCCAGATGCTGATGGGTGGCATGGATGGTCCCAGCCTTGGCCAGCAGCAGTTTGGCCAGGCGCTGGTCGAGACGTTGAAAAGCAACCTCCTCGACCAGTTCCATCAACTCGGCGATACGTTCGCCAAAAAGGTGGAAAACGAAGTCGCGAAAGGCACGATTGTCGTCGATCAGTCTGTCGAACATCGCGGTCGGTAGCAGCAATAGCGAAAGTGGCGTTTCGGCTATGCCTCGTGCCGAGTAGGGGCTGCGTGCAAGCAGGCAACTCGATGTGATGATGCACGACTCGCCAGGCTCAACGCGGTAGAGCAGCAGTTCGCGGCCGCTGGCCGTACTCTTCACCACCTTGATCGTGCCTGCGAGTATCAGCGGGAATCCCAGGCAGTTCTGCCGCTCGGCGAATACTTGGGCGCCGGCTGGCAGCTGGAGCAAGGCCGTCGCCCGGCAGACGGCCGCCAGTTGCTCCACCGACAGGGAGTGCAGCGGCGGGTAGAGTGCCAGCAGCGTTTGCGGGAGTTCGTCTTGAAGCGTGTCCATCACTCGGCGATTTCTGCGGTCACCGGCGCATGGTCGGAGGGCCGCTCCAGCTTGCGTAACTCGCGGCTGATACCGGCCGCCGTGCAGCGCTCGGCGAGCGCTTCGGAAAGCAGGATGTGGTCGATCCGCAGCCCCTGGTTCTTCTGGAAACCGAGCATACGGTAGTCCCACCACGAGAAACTCTTCGCGGGCTGCTCGAAAAGGCGGAAGCTGTCTTTCAGGCCGAGAGCCAGCAAGCGCTGGAATGCTGCACGCTCCGGCGCTGAACACAGAATTTGTCCTGCCCAGGCGAGCGGGTCGTGGACGTCCCGATCCTCTGGTGCGATGTTGAAATCGCCGGCCAGGGCCACTCGCGGATTGAGCGCGAGTGCATCCGCGATCCGCCGGGCGAGTCCATCCAGCCACTCGAGCTTGTAAGCATATTTGTCGCTGCCGATCGCCTGCCCGTTGGGGACATACGCGCAGACGACGCAGACTCCGCGGACTGTGGCGGCAAGGAGGCGCTTCTGTTGGTCCGGGTACAGCGGGTTGCCGTAGACGATATCGGTTGGGCATTCCTTTGCCAGCAGGGCAACGCCGTTGTAGGTCTTCTGTCCGGAAAAAACCACATGATAGCCCGCAGCCTCGATTTCCTCCTTCGGAAAATGCGGATCATCAAGCTTCGTTTCCTGCAGGCAAACGATGTCTGGTTGCTCAGCCGCGACCCAGGCAAGCAGTTGTGGAAGCCGAACCTTGAGGGAATTGACGTTCCAGGTAGCGATTTTCATCGGTGATCCAGCCCTATCGAAGGGTTTTCCGGAAAGTGGGCGTGTGGCCCACGCGAATTGCCGGCCGCCGTCCGAAATCCTGAACCGAAGGCGTAAGCATTGCTGGCCCAGACTGACGTACACCAAGCCACCAGATCCAAGTCAATGATTGCTTGTACAAGTATGTTATCTTACGAGATTTTGACGAAGCCGCTACGCGGAAGAAGCAAGGGCGGCAAAGTCGGATGCCAACAAGACTTTCCTTGGAACGAGAGGATCTCCCCTGAGGCAACGGGTAATCATCTTACGATGAGCATATCGCCGGAAGCAACGTTTGCCCGCAACTACCTGCACGTACAACACCTGCAGTTCAAGGGGCTGCAACCGAAGACGATCGACACCATCCACCGCAACATGGCCGCCTGGCAGCCTGATTTCCGGAGTCAGCACACTTGAAAATTCTCGTCACCGGCGCCGCCGGCTTCATCGGCATGCACACGGTGCAGAGCCTGCTGCGGCGCGGCGACAGCGTCGTGGGCATCGACAATCTCAACGACTACTATGAGGTCAGCCTCAAGCATGCACGCCTGGCGGTACTCGCCGGGCAGGGCGATTTCCGGTTCATCGAAATGGACATCGCCGACCGCCCGGCGATGGCGACGCTGTTTGCCGAGGAAGGTTTTGCGCGCGTGATCCACCTCGCGGCGCAGGCCGGCGTGCGCTACTCGCTGCTCAATCCCAACGCCTACGTCGACAGCAATCTGGTGGGCTTCGTGAATGTGCTTGAGGGCTGCCGACACAGCGGCGTGCAACACCTGGTCTACGCGTCGAGTTCGAGCGTCTATGGCGGCAACAGGCAGATGCCCTTCGCCGAACACGACAACGTCGATCACCCGGTCAGCCTGTATGCAGCGACGAAGAAAGCCAACGAGTTGATGGCGCACACCTATAGCCATCTCTACCGCTTGCCGACCACCGGCCTGCGCTTCTTCACTGTTTACGGTCCCTGGGGTCGGCCGGACATGGCGCCCTTCCTGTTTACCCGCGCGATCCTCGCCGGGCGCCCAATCGATGTTTTCAATCACGGCCAGATGCAGCGCGACTTCACCTACGTCGATGACATCGTCGAAGCGGTGCTGCGCGTCAATGATCGTGTGCCTGAGGCAGATCCCGCGTACACTGCCGAAAATCCTGACCCGGCCACGAGTGACGCCCCGTACCGGGTATTCAACATCGGCAATCATCAGCCCGTGCCCTTGCTGAGCTTCATCGCCTGCATCGAGCAGCGACTGGGGCGCGTAGCGGAGAAACGGATGCTGCCAATGCAGCCGGGCGACGTAGCGGCGACCTACGCCGACACGTCCGCGCTGGCGCAGTGGGTCGACTTTGCACCGAGTACGCCGCTGCCGGAAGGCATCGCGCGCTTCGTCGACTGGTATCGCCATTATTACAAGGTCTGAAAGGAAAGTTCCGTCATATGAAAGTTACCGTCATCGGCACCGGCTACGTCGGCCTGGTCACCGGCGCCTGTCTATCGGAAATGGGCAACCATGTGGTGTGCCTGGATGTGGATGAACGCAAGATCGAGATCCTCAACAGTGGCGGCATCCCGATCCATGAACCGGGGCTGGAGCAGATGGTGAGCCGCAACGCTGCGGCTGGACGCCTGCAGTTCACGACCGATGTGGTCGCCGCGGTGCATCACGGCACTCTGCAGTTCATCGGCGTCGGCACGCCGCCCGACGAGGACGGCTCGGCCGATCTGCAGTATGTGCTGGCGGCGGCGCGCAGCATCGGACGCCACATGACCGACTACAAGGTCATCGTCGACAAGAGCACGGTGCCGGTGGGCACCGCCGACCGGGTGCGTGCCGCAGTGCACGAGGCGCTGACCGAACGCGGCCTGAGCATGGAATTTGCGGTGGTCAGCAATCCCGAATTCCTGAAGGAAGGTGCCGCGGTCGACGATTTCATGCGCCCCGACCGGATCATCGTCGGCGCCGACGATGAACGCGCGACGCTGTTGATGCGTGCGATCTACGCGCCATTTTCGCGCAACCGCGACAAGCTGCAACTGATGGATACGCGCAGTGCCGAACTGACCAAGTACGCAGCCAACGCCATGCTGGCGACGCGCATCAGTTTCATGAACGAACTCGCTCACCTGGCGGAGCGCGTCGGGGCAGACATCGAACTAGTGCGTCACGGTATCGGCAGCGACCCGCGCATCGGCACGCACTTTCTCTACGCCGGCACCGGCTATGGTGGCTCGTGTTTCCCCAAGGATGTGAAAGCCCTGATTCGCGCCGGTCACGAAACGAGTGTCAATCTCGGCGTGCTGGTGGCCGTGGAGGCCGCCAACGAGGCCCAGAAGCAGGTGTTGGTCGACAAAGTGGTCGCCCGCTTCGGGGAGGAACTGCAGGGACGCACGTTCGCCCTTTGGGGACTGGCCTTCAAGCCGAACACCGACGACATGCGGGAGGCGCCGAGTCGGGTGATCGTCCACGAACTCCTGCGCCGCGGCGCCGCGATCCAGGCCTACGACCCCGTGGCCATGGACGAGGCGCGGCGGGTGTTCGGCGATCTCCCCGGTCTCAACTTCGCCGGCAATCAGGCCGATGCGTTGCGCGATGCGGATGCGTTGCTGATCGCGACCGAATGGCGCGAGTTCAAGAGCCCGGATTTCGAGCAGATGCGCGTGCTGCTCAAGGAAGCCCTGATCTTCGATGGCCGCAACCTTTTCGACCCTGCTCTGGTACGTGGCCAGGGGATCGAGTACCACGCGATCGGGCGGCCTGGGGCCGGGCAGCAAAGCCTTTCCGGCTGAGCCGGACGCACCTCGGCCGCGGGCCAGGCTGGCAACGTCCAGCCCGGTGCCGGCTTACCGGGTGCGGGGCCTCTGGCGACGGCGGCACTTCCGTAGGCACCTCAATGTTCAGGAACGCATGATGAATGACCTCTACACCCGGCCCGAACCCTCTCGGTCGGAGATTGACGCGATGCCGGGCAACCTGCTCATCGAGTTCGGGACACCCTGGTGTGGCCACTGTCTTGCGGCGCAGCCCCTGCTTGCCAACGCTTTGGCCGGCTTCCCGGATCTGCGGCATATCAGGATCGAGGACGGTCCGGGGCGCGCCCTGGGCCGCTCATTTCGCGTCAAGCTGTGGCCGACACTGGTGCTCATGGCGCACGGACAGGAAGTCACGCGTCTGATTCGACCGGCGAGTACGCAAGACATCCGCGCTGCCATCGGCATGGTCATCGGTCCTGGCTGATCGATTCGCTGCAGTCCTGGCACTGGCCAGCTTTGTCGTTCAAGAGATTTCCTGGCTTCCTGCAGCGTAGCGAGTTACTGACCCCTTGTCGAGCCAGCCGAGCAAGGTCACGAAAAGTAGCTCAGGCTCGACCGGCTTGCTGATGAAATCATTCATGCCTGTCGCCAGGCAGCGCGAACTCTCCTCGGCCAGGGCGTTGGCAGTCATGGCGATGATCGACAGGGGTTCACGGTCGGGTATCTGCCGGATTCGCCGCGTGGCCTCGATGCCATCCATTTCAGGCATCTGTATGTCCATCAGCACCAGCGCGTGGTCCAGGGCTTCATCTCCGATGCCGACTCCGGTATCCCGAACCGTGCAGCGGATATCCAGCTCCTGGTCGGTCTCGCGCGCGACCTGCACGCTCAGAGTGACACTGCCGTGCGCGGTGAACTTGAGGGCATTGCCCACCAGATTGAGCAGCACCTGTTGCAGACGCAGAGGATCACCGATCACCACCAGCCTGGCGAGCCGCGGATCGATAGCGCCGATTCACTGCAGGCCTTTGGCCGCGGCCCGGTCGCAGAGCAGATTGTCGAGGACGGTGTCGCCATTGCCGCGGCGACCGATGAGCAGCAGCGACAACAGACGCAGGTCACTGACGGTCAGCACCGTGCCTTGGAAAACGCCCTTGTAAACGACCGGTGAACTGGCGACGATCAGTCCATTGCGCGCGTCCACCCGCAGGTAGGGCGCTGGCGCGGGCAGTGACGGCCCCGGTTTGGCCGGCGCAGCCTTGCCTGCTGTGGCCAGGATCAATCCGACTTCGCCAAGCAAGACGATCTGCCGGTAGATCGCCTGCTCGCGCAGGGACTTCTGTTCGATCTGCCGTCGAAAGCGCTGCTCAATGGCATCGAGACTGGCGCCCAGGCCATATTGCAGGGACATTTCGAGCGCCCGATTGACCGGATACGCCTCCATCTCATGGCTGCCGGCCAGTTCGGCTGCCGCTTGCCGCCTCTCGCCCGCAAAGTCCGCAACTGCAGCGGCGCGGCGTCCGCTATCGGCGACCAGGCGTGCTTCGCTGGCGGCTCGCAGTTGTGTCTGCGACGAATGCAGGCTCTACAGGACAATCGCCGTGCAGGCGGCAAGGCCGACGCCAACGATCAGCGGCCAGAGCAGTCGGAAGCGGTGATAAAGCGACATGCTCGGCAGTCAGTGGTGTTTGGAAAAGAACCTGGGAAAGTCGCGGCGGATCCCGGGGTAATACTTGCCCACCAGTCGGTCGAACTGCTGTTGGTCATGCGCGTGCTCTCGCCAGCGAGACTCCCGGTTTCTGTGGATTCGCTCACGGTAGTTGTTGTGCTGCGCTGTTAGGCTACTTGCAGTTAAATCAAGGATGGCTCGATCGCGCAGGGCGGGCCTGGAAACCGTGCCGCGGGTTTGTCGGCTGCGATCGGAAGTGGCGTCCTCTTCACCGGCTGGAAGGAGAAAATTTAGAGGAAAACCCTAACTTTTCCACCGGATATTCCCTATAATGATGCTGCACTGCAACAAAATCCCGCCAACGAGGTTTCATCCGGCTGGTTACAGTGCCTGGCTTCGCCAGCATCTCAGGAGCACTAGCATGAAAGCACCAAAAATATTGCCGTGGATTGCCTACAAGACCGGCATCAGCGAAGAACTTGCACTCAAGCTGTGGCGTCGCGCCGCCGGGGAAGCGCAGGTCATGACCGGTTGCTGCAACAGTTCGGAGTATTACCGTCTGGCTGTCGAGCGTTTTATCGATTTTGCCGAAGCCGAGGGTAGCCGCTGCGTGGTACGCCAGTCGGTCGGCAGCAGGAACTGTGTTTCCTGGCTGTGGCGCCACCAGAACCGGATCTCGAAACTGAATCTGATCACCGCAGAGAATGTCGTGCGATTGTGGCAAACCAATTTGAGCAACCTCTTCGGCGTACAGCGGCACGCTGTCTGAAGGCTACCGCGGCGACCTCGAGCGTCGACGGCACACTCAGTGGCGCACCACGAACGGCGAGGGGATCTGCAGTGACTGCGAAACCTGTTCCGCGAGTGCCGCCGCGTCGGGCCGGTTCATCGACTGGCCGAGACGGACCGCATACGCATATCCCCCGCCGGAAAGTGCCTGCGGCCTGATGCGCACCTGGTAGCCGGCGGCGCGTGCGCGGTCGTACAGTGACAGCGCCGCCGTTTCGCTATCCAGTGTCGCCAGTTCGATCGTCCATTTTCCTCCGCGCATGACCGGGCTGCTGGCCCGTGCTGGCGCACTCTGCATTTCGGTCTGTTGTGTCCACCAGGAGAGTTGCGCTGCCGTGACGGTTTCATTGGCGGTCGCTGCGCTTTCCTTCGCGGCTTGATAGCAGCTTGAAGCCTCGCTGATCTGCTGCGCTTCCTCATCCGGGTGGACCACCGTGATGCTGCCCTCCAGAAGGCAGATGCGGTCCCCAGCCGAGTCGGCTTTGCCCCACACGTCGGTGCCGCGAATGCCGGCGGTGATGGTCCCCACGCGCAGATTGACCGCACGCTGGTGATGCGACTGCGCGGCGGTGCTCGTGCTGAAGCGCACCGCACCCTGGGGGACATCGAAGGCGGCGGTAAACACGCTTTCGCGGATGCCGAGCGCATTCAGGTCAAGGCGGGTTTCTGCCCCCAGGCGGAGCACGCTGCCATCGCCCAGGCGAATCCGCACGCGGCCATCGGGCCCGGTAAGCACGTGATCGCGATTCCGCAGCACGAGGCCCGGCTGCAGCGCCTCGCGATTACCCTGCCGCTCGACCCAGGCCGGCATCTGCACCGCGTCGACGACTGCGTCGGCGCTCGCTGCAGCGGCTGCCTGCGCGAGTAGTAAAGCCCAGGCAAGCATACCGCCGCCCAGGAGAAGGTGCATGCGCTGCGGATACATGGCCAATCCCTAGCTACAGTGAGATCAGGCAATTGTAACATCGCACCAAGTGCGCCCGTTGTTGCAAGCCTTGTTCACCATAAGCCGACTCGTGCAAATCATGACGATACCTTTCCGCGCCGCCCAGTCGGATCTTGAGTCCTGCGCAGCTTGTTGCTTTGCGGTTTACGCGCACCCGGTGGTCCTGTCGCGGCGTGCTAGAATTCTCCTCCCATGGAACTCCTGATCAACGGCGAGAGCCGCCAATTTCCCTCGCCGCTGACGGTCGCCGATCTGGTAATGGCGCTGAATCATGTCGGCAAGCGGATCGCTGTCGAGCGCAACGGGGAGATCGTCGCACGCGGTCGGCATGGTGAAACGATGCTTGCCGAGGGTGACCGGATCGAGATCGTCGTTGCCGTCGGTGGCGGCTGAGCCTCATTGACAAGCCGAAAAGCGAAAGACACATGCCATCTTCCCCACACCACCTGACCGTTGCCGGCAGGACCTATCGTTCCCGTCTGCTCGTCGGTACCGGCAAATACCCGGATTTCACGGCAACGCGGGCGGCAATCGATGCTTCCGGCGCAGAGATCGTCACCGTTGCCATTCGCCGCACCAACATCGGTCAGGATGCCGGCGAGCCGAACCTGCTCGAGGTATTGCCGCCGTCGCAATTCACCATCCTGCCGAATACCGCCGGCTGTTACACCGCGGCGGACGCGGTGCGGACCTTGCGTCTGGCGCGCGAACTGCTCGACGGGCACGCGTTGTGCAAGCTCGAAGTTCTGGGTGATCCGAACAACCTTTTTCCGAACATGCCGGAAACGCTCAAGGCGGCGGAAACGCTGGTCCGTGAAGGCTTCGAGGTGATGGTCTACTGTGCCGACGACCCGATCCAGGCCAGGATGCTGGAGGAGATCGGCTGCGTCGCGGTGATGCCGCTGGCTTCGCTGATCGGTTCCGGGATGGGCATCGTCAATCCCTGGAATCTGCGCCTGATCATCGATAACGCCAAGGTGCCGGTGTTGGTCGATGCCGGCGTCGGCACCGCGTCGGATGCGGCGATCGCCATGGAACTCGGGTGCGACGGCGTACTGATGAACACCGCGATCGCGCATGCCCGCGATCCCGTGCTGATGGCCAGCGCGATGAAGAAGGCGGTCGAGGCGGGGCGCGAAGCCTTTCTCGCCGGGCGCATGCCGCGCAAGTTCTACTCCGCGGACCCCTCGTCGCCGACGACCGGCCTGATCGGTTCGTAGGCGTGGCCGGGCAGGAGACGGCGTACACGCCAGGGCGGGCGGCGCACATCCGCAGTTTCGTGCGTCGCCAGGGTCGTGTCTCGAACGCCCAGCAGCGTTATCACGAAGACATGATGGCGAAGATCGGCGTCGCGTACGTTGCGCAGCGTGTCGATTTCGAGACCTTGTTTGGGCGCGCCGCGCCGCGCATTCTGGAAATCGGCTTCGGCATGGGTGAGACCTCGGCGGCGATCGCGGCACTGCATCCCGAGCGCGACTATCTCGGTATCGAAGTGCACACGCCCGGCGTCGGCAGCCTGTGCAAGCTGGTCGCCGAGCGGGCTTTGCACAATCTGCGCATTGTTCAACACGATGCGGTCGAAGTCGTGCGCGACATGATCTCGCCCGCTTCGCTGGCCGGCGTGCACGTCTTCTTTCCCGATCCCTGGCCGAAGAAGCGGCATCACAAGCGTCGCCTGTTGCAGCCACCCTTTGTGGCGCTGCTGGCCAGCCGCCTGCAGCCGGATGGCTATATCCACTGCGCCACCGACTGGGAAGACTACGCTCAACAGATGCTGGCCGTGCTTGCGGCAGAACCGCGGCTACAGAACACGGCGCCGGACTACGCGCCTCGCCCCGCGTATCGCCCCTTGACCAAGTTTGAGCAGCGTGGCCTGCGGCTGGGGCATGGGGTATGGGATCTGGTCTTTCGCAGACGCCAGGATTCACTCCAGCCGGAAGACGAAAGGCAGGATCAGTTCGCGTGAATGCGCCCAGTTAACCCTGGCCATCGCGTATGCCGCTCTGACTGCGGCCTTGTCGAGAATCGGATGGCCGCTGCTGACGGCGATGCTGACCTCGCTGATGCTGCCGTCTTCGGCCAGCGTCAGCAGCAGGCTGCCATCGCCTTCGATGCCGCGGGCGATGGCTTCGGGCGGATAGTACTGATGCTGCGCCAGCTTGCGCTGTACTGCGTCGAGTTGCCGCTTGGTCGCGGCTTTGCCGGGCGCTGGCCCGGCGTGGGCTGCGGGCGGGGGAGCTGGTGGCGCTTTGACCGGTGCCTTCTCGGTCAGTAGCGTGTTTTTCAGCAGGGTCTCGTCGCGGTCGGGTTCTTGCGGGCCGTGCGACAGCTGCAGCGAAGCCGCCAGCACCGACCGCTGTGGCGGGGTGTGCGGGCCAAAGACGTCCGGAAGCAGCAGGCCGGCGTGCAGGGCGAGCGAAAGCGCGAGGGCGAGGATCAGGCGTAACGGCATGGGCGTGACATTGTGAACCAAAACCGTGCGCCAGGGCACGGCGATGCGACTCGGCAGGCCGGGTCGGGTCTGGACGGAGGACGGAATGAGTCTATTGATAGGCAGATTTGGCGGCGTGATGTTGCTCGTGTGTTGTTTGCTGGTTGGTCCGGCGTCGGCAGACGCGCCGGCACCGGATCCGATCACCTTCGGTTATGCCGTCGAGCGAGGTGACCTGCGCACCGTCAAACGCTGGCTTGACGACGGACTGAACCCCGAGTACCAGGCGGCACAGATCGGCACCGGGCTGATGGTCGCCGCCTGGTATGGCAACATCGAAATGATGGCGCTGTTCGTCGAACGCGGTGCCGACATCCGGCGCAGCAACCGCAACGGCGAGCAGCCCCTGCAGCTGGCGGCCTGGGGCGGACATCTGGACGCCGTCAAGTGGCTCCTGGAGCGTGGGGCGCCGCTGGAGCGTGAGGGCAAACAATGGGGCGCGCTGCACTACGCGGTGTTCAACGGGCACGAACAGGTGGTCAATGATCTGATGGCGCGCGGTGCCAACGTCAATGCGCGTTCTCCGAACGGCTCGACGCCGTTGATGCTGGCCGCGCGCGAAGGTCGCGACGGTCTGGCGCGGACCCTGCTTGAGGCGGGCGCCAATCCCAAGGCGCAGAGCGACTGGGGCGATACGGCGCTGACCATGGCGATGCGCTACGACCACTTGCGGCTGGCAAAGATGATTTCGTCGCCGGAGGAGTTCGCGATCGCGGTCAAGGTGCCGAAGGAGAACTTCGGCGACGCGATCCGCTCGGCGGCGGTGCCCAGCGCGATCGACGCGATCCTGAAGGAAATCCGCGCGGCTGAAGCCGAAGGCCGTCCGAGCGAGGACTTGCACAAGAAACTTCTCGCCGCGGTCAATGAACTGCGGCGCGGCAGCTCGGGGCCGGTGGTGCAGCGCCCGATGCCGCGCCCGTATCAACCGCGATCGATGGTCATTACCGCACGCCGTTCGCAGCCCGGGGCCGAGCGTGCGCAGTTACTGGTGGGTGGCAGCCCGGCCGGGCCCGACGTCGCGCCACTACCCGGCAGCGCTGCCGTGAAGACGCCGAGCCGCAACGCCGCGGCGCAAACGCGCAGCCTGGCGACCGCACAGGCCGCGGATTTGCTGCGTCAGATTCGCCTCGCCGAGGCGCAGGGGCAGCCCGCCGACGGACTCCGGCAGCAACTCTATCAGGTGGTCGAAGCGATGAAGCCGTAGCCGCAGCGGCGGTTGCGCTGATTCCTGGTCAGTCGCGGTCTGCAAGGAAGCGCTGCAGCAGCCGATTGAGAAAGCGGCGGCCACGATCGCTGGGCGCAATGCGTTGCCCGGCGCGCTCGATCAGGCCGTCCGCCTGAGCCTGGCGCAGGATGTGCTCGATGCTGAACAGCGGCAGCGAGGTGCGTGATTCGAACAATTGCGCGTCGAAACCCTGAATCAGGCGCAGGGCGTTGAGCATGAACTCGAAAGGCAGATCGGCGCTGGGGACGGCAAATTCGTCCTGCACCGGGGTTCCCGCGGCAGCCTTGGCAAGATACTGCTCGGGTCGCTTCCAGCGCATCTGGCGCAGCAGGCGATCGTGCAGCGTCAGCTTGCCGTGTGCCCCCGCGCCGATTCCCAGATAATCGCCGAACTGCCAGTAGTTGAGGTTGTGCTGGCACTGCCTGCCGACTTGCGCGAACGCCGAGGTTTCGTAATGCAGGTAACCCGCGCTCGCCAGCCGCGCCTCGATGGCATCCTGCATGTCCGCGCACAGGTCGGGGTCGGGCAGTTCCGGTGGTCTGGCGGCAAATGCGGTGTTCGCTTCGATCCCCAGTTGGTAGCACGACAGGTGTGGTGGGGCGAACGCGAGCGCCGCGTCAAGATCGTCGAGGGCCTCGGGCAGCGTCTGGCCCGGTAGTCCGTACATCAGGTCGAGATTGAAATTGTCGAAGTGACGGGCGGCAATCTCGATCGCTCGCCGCGCCTGGTGATCGTCGTGGATGCGACCGAGTGCCTTGAGGTGACGCGGGTTGAAACTCTGAATCCCCAGCGACAGGCGGTTCACCCCGGCGGCCCGAAAAGCCGCGAATTTTTCGGACTCAACGGTTCCCGGATTGGCTTCCAGCGTGATTTCGGCGCTGGGCAGCAATGGTAGCCGGCTGCGCACGGCGGCGAGAAGCTCGTCCAGTCTCTCGCCAGAGAGCAGGCTGGGTGTCCCGCCACCGAAAAAGACGCTGTCGATACGGCGGCCCCAGACCAGGGGCAGTGCGGCTTCGAGGTCGGCGATCAGGGCGGCCACGTACTGGCCTTCCGGGATTGCGCTGGCACCTTCGACGGCACTCTGGTCGCCTGTCAGCGCATGCGAGTTGAAGTCGCAGTAGGGGCATTTTCGTACGCACCACGGAATGTGGACGTAGAGCGACAGCGGTGGCTGGGCTTTGAATTGCCTTTCGCCGCGCCCCGCTGATCCCGATGGGTGTTGCGGTCGCAGCGCGATGATTCGTCGGCCCTGTCGATCCGGCATCAGGGCCGTGCTTGCAGGCGCTCGACGAGACGGGAGAGTGCCTGGCCACGATGCGAGCGACGATTCTTCTCCGCAGCGTCGAGTTCCGCCGCGCTCTTGTCGAGCTCGCGAATGTAGAACAGAGGATCGTAGCCAAAGCCGTCGTCACCGCGCGCCGCCGTGAGAATCTCGCCGTGCCATTCGCCCTCGGCAATGATCGGCTGCGGGTCGTCGGCGTGGCGAACGAAAACGATCACCGAAACGAAACGGGCCGTGCGCCTGTCGCTTTCACCCAGTTCGACGAGCAGCTTCTGGTTGTTGCGGGCATCGGATTTCGGCTCGCCCGCGTAGCGTGCGGATAACACCCCGGGGGCGCCGCCGAAGGCGTCGACACACAGACCCGAGTCGTCGGCGAGGGCCGGCAGGCCGCTCAGCCGGGACGCGTGCCGCGCCTTGGTCAGCGCATTCTCGACGAAGGTACAGTGCGGCTCCTCGGCCTCGGGAACGCCAAGCTGGCCCTGGGGAACAAGTTCCCAGCCCAGCGGCGCGAGAATCGCATCGAGTTCTTTCAGTTTCTTGGCGTTGTTGGAAGCGAGAACGAGTTTCATAGGGTCAGGGCCGTCTTCTGGTGGGCCAGCAGTTCGCCGATGCCGGCTTCTGCCAGGTCCAGCAACTGGTTCATTTGCGTACGCGTAAAGGGTTCGCCTTCGGCGGTTCCCTGCAGTTCGACGATTCCCCGCCGGCCGGTCATCACCACGTTCATGTCCGTATCGCAGTGGGCGTCTTCGGCGTAGTCGAGGTCAAGCACAGCCAACCCCTGATAGATTCCCACCGACACTGCGGCGACCTGATCGCGGACGGGGTGTGCAGGGATCTTGCGTTTGCCGAGCAAGTGCTCGCAGGCGTCGTTGAGTGCCACCCAGGCGCCGGTGATCGCGGCGCAGCGGGTGCCGCCGTCGGCTTGCAGGACGTCGCAGTCGAGCGTGATCTGGCGTTCGCCCAATGCCTTGAGGTCGGTCACGGCACGCAGGGCGCGACCGATCAGGCGCTGGATTTCCTGGGTGCGGCCGGTCTGCTTGCCTTTGGCCGCCTCGCGCCCGGTGCGCGTGTGCGTCGAGCGCGGCAGCATGCCGTATTCGGCCGTCACCCAGCCCTGTCCGCTGCCGCGCAGAAAGGCTGGCACGAATTCCTCGACGCTGGCCGTGCAGAGCACGCGGGTGTTGCCGATTTCGATCAGTACCGAGCCTTCGGCGTGGCACGTAAAGCGGCGCGTCATCCGGACCTGACGCAACTGCGATGGTTCACGGTTGCCTGGACGCATGTGGATCCCTATTTGGAGTATTTCTGGATGGTCGAGCGGATTTCTTCGATGGCTAGCTCGATTTCCTGGTCGGTGAGTTCGCTTTTGCGCGTCGGGTGACGACCGAACTCGTCGAGTTTGGTCATCACCGTGTCGCGAGCCATGGTTTTCGTCGAGATCAGGCTGCTGGAACTGCTGCTTTCATCGAGGTAGGTGTCTCCCCAGCGCACCGCGATCATCGACAGATTGTCCGCATGCGGGCCGCCGCGTTCTTCCGCCTGATCAAGCAGCGCGGGAACTGCACGCATCAGGTCGGCGGTCTTCAGCGCGGCAGCCATGCTGTCGCCAGGCAGAACGCTCCAGGCGCCGTCGGTGCACAGCAGCAAGACGTCTCCCGTCTCCAGCGTTGTCTTGCGCGAATACTCGATCTGCGGTGCCTGCTGACCGCCCAGACACCCGTAGATCTTGTTGCGGTCGGGGTGACCGGTCACCTCAGCTTCACTGATCTTTCCCTGGTCGACCAACATCCGTACACGCGAGTGATCCCTGGTCTGGGTCAGGACTTTGCCATTGCGCAGGAGATACAGGCGAGAATCGCCGGCATGCGCCCAGTACGCCACGCTGTTCTGCACGATGCAGGCGACGCAGGTGGTGCGTGGTGAGTCCAGGAGATGGTGCTTGCCGGCAAAGTCGAGAATGCCACGGTGGGCGTTGAGCATGTTCTCCTGCAGGAACATGAAGGGGTCGAGTACCTTGCGCTTGAAGGCTTGCGGGAAAGCTTCGGTCAGCGTCTGCACGGCGATCTGGGCGGCAACTTCACCGTAGTAGTGACCGCCCATGCCGTCTGCGACAACCATCAGCAAGGCTTCTCGGGAATAGCAGTAGGCCAGTCGGTCTTCGTTGTTGGCGCGCTTGCCGGTCCGACTTTCCTGGTAGATGGTGAATTTCATGCGTCCCTGGTTTTCTTGAATTTGCTGACGACCTGGTCTAACCAGGTTTCCTTGGGTTCTGTGGGGGAGGGTGTTGGCGGGACGACGGCTTCGGTCAGTGCCTTCTGCAGGGCAAAAACGCTCTGCGGCCGGTAGCGGTGGTTCAGGCACAGGCACCAGTCGATCGTTTCGAGCAACTGGTCCGAGTATTGTCCTTCCCAGCGGACCATGGCCGGTACCAGTCGGTCCTTGTCGAGGCGGTTGTCGGCCGGTTGTGGCGTGTTGCCCGAAATGCAGGCATACATCGAGGCGCCGACGCTGTAGATGTCGCTCCAGGGGCCCAGCAACTCGCGCTGATGATAGTGCTCGGGCGACGCGAAGCCCGGGGTATACATCGGCTTGAGCATCGGTGTGTCGCAAGCCAGCGTCTGGCGGGCCGCGCCGAAATCGATCAGCACCGGCATGTGGTTATTGCGCATGTAGATGTTCGATGGTTTGAGGTCAAGATGCAGCAATCGGTGCGAATGCACTTCGCGCAGACCGTTGAGCATCTTGGTAAAGATGTTGCGAATGAAGTTTTCCGTTACCCCCGGCCTGTTTTTCTGGATCAGCTCCTGCAGGGTGCGGCCATGTTCATATTCCATCACCATGTAAACGGTGTCGTTGGCACGGAAGAAGTTCAGCACCCGAATCACGTTGGGATGGGAAAGGCCGGCCAGCGCCCGTCCTTCCTCGAAAAAACACTTCATACCGTAGCGAAAGGCAGGCAGATGATCTTCGGTGATGATCGGCGCGGTCTGCCCTTCACTACGCAAGGCCAGCGTATTCGGCAGGTACTCCTTGATGGCCACACGCTGCCCATGGGCGTCGGTCGCGACGTAGACGATCGAAAACCCACCCAGCGAGAGCTGATGCTCAATGCAATATTCGTCGATCCGGAAACCGGCGGGGAGGGGGTAGTTCGCTTGTTGCGCCATCCGTGTCAGGGCTATCATTCAGGGTTTCAGGCATTGTCCGGTTTTTCGGGGTGGACTGTAAAGCCGGCAACTGATGCACAATCGTCAATATGTCAGGATTTCGATGATTTACAGCATGACCGGCTATGCCGCCAGGACGCGCGCCGTCAAGGGCGGTGCCTTGCACATCGAGTTGAAGAGCGTCAATTCTCGCTACCTCGATTACCACTTTCGGGTATGTGACGAATTGCGTATCGTCGAACCGCAACTGCGCGAATTGATTGGCGCGCGGCTTGGTCGAGGCAAGCTCGAATGCCGGGTCAGTTTCATTCCCGCGACCGCACAGGCGGAACAACTGAATGTAAACGTCGGCCTGCTCGAACGGCTCAGTAACTTCGATGCGCAGATCCGGAACGTCCTGCCGCTCGCCGCTTCGCTGACGGTCAACGATGTGCTGCGCTGGCCGGGTATCTTCGGCGACGACAGCATCGATGTCGAGACTGCCGTCCCGGCTTGTCTGGCGCTTGCCGGCGAGTCCCTCGACGATTTCATGGCCAGCAGGGCGCGCGAGGGGGAGAAACTCGCGGGCGTGATTCTGGAGCGTGTGGCTCGCATGCGGGCGTTGGCGCGCGATGTCGAGCCGCGCATCCCGGCGGCGCAGGCGGCTTTCAACGAAAGACTGAGGCAACGCCTGCTCGACGCCGTGCAGGTGGTCGACGACGAACGTATCCGTCAGGAAGTGGCCGTATTCGCCGCGCGGATCGACGTTGCCGAAGAACTGGCGCGGTTGCTCACCCATCTCGATGAAGTCGAACGCGTCCTGCGGGCCGGGGGGGCGAGTGGCAAGCGCCTTGATTTCCTGATGCAGGAGCTCAACCGCGAAGCCAACACTCTCGGTTCCAAGTCGCTGGTTGCGGAGATTTCGCAGACAGCCATAGAGTTCAAGCTGCTGATTGAGCAGATGCGGGAACAGGTGCAGAATCTGGAGTGAAGTTTCACGATTCAAACCTCATTCGTATTCTCGCTGACCCGTGCCTCGTCGAGGCCGCCGAGTCGAAGCCAGTCTTTGCAGAAAGACTGGGGCAATGGCTCGATTTTTCTGACGCCATCACGCTCCATGCGGCGCACAACGCCCGCGCCGCGAGTTCGTCAGCAGCGCAACCCGGGGTTCAATCTGTCGTCGGTGTTGCCGTAGAAGAAGAATTCGTTCGGACAAGAACGGCCTTGGTGGATTCGATCACGAAGAGCTGTTCGGCCAACATGGGCGAGGCACGCACAAGATTGCCCACGCCGAAGCCCGGCGTGGGTATTGAAGTGGTGGTTGCCTACGAGCCGTATCGTCGATTCTATGTTGCCCATCAAGGCGCGATGGAATTGAGCATTCGCTCATTGCGTACCCGTGTTCGACAAGCCCTTTCGAGGGCTTCGACGGCGCTTAAGCAGTTGGCAGCCCTGGATGAAGCTCTGGACAGGATCCTGTGTGTTCGTGAGCGCCAATTGCTCTCGACGGTGCCCTTGCTGCTCGAAAAACGTTTTGAGCAACTGCTCAAGGCGCATCCACAGCCGCCCGTCGGCACTCGGCAGGCGGATGCTCCCGCCTTGAGGAGGCGGCCAGGGGAGGGTCTGGCGGACTTCTGCAAAGAATTGCAAGGGGTGCTGCTCGCCGAATTGGAACTACGGTTGCAGCCGACGGCAGGGCTCATTGAAGCATTGAGGAACGAGGCAAACAAGCAGAAATGAATAGAAGTGGTTGCGCACTGGCCTTCCTGTTGGGAGCCGCGATTGTGGGTTGGGTTGGCGTTGGGTTTATCGGTTCGAATACGCTGGCGTTGGTCATGACGGTGATCATTGGCGCGGTCTATTTGTTCGGCGCGTTTGAAATACTCGAGTTTCGTCGCGCGACTTCAACGTTGGCAGTGGCTCTGGCGGCGATTCCCGAGCAATTGTCGAATCTGGCCGATTGGCTCGACCGCCTGCATCCGTCGCTACAGAACGCCGTGCGTTTGCGCATCGAAGGTGAACGTATCGGTCTGCCCGGCCCCGCACTGACCCCTTATCTGGTGGGGCTGCTGGTGATGCTGGGGATGCTGGGCACGTTTCTGGGCATGGTCGTCACCCTCAATGGTGCCGCATTCGCGCTGGAAGACACCACCGACCTGCCGGCAATCCGGTCTGCACTGGCGGCGCCGATCAAGGGATTGGGGCTGGCGTTTGGTACTTCGGTGGCGGGTGTTGCCGCCTCGGCAATGCTGGGCCTGATATCGGCCCTGAGCCGACGCGAAAGAATGCTGACCGCGCAACTGCTGGACACCAGAAGCGCGACCGTATTGCGCGACTTTTCGCTTGCCCAGCAGCGCCGGGAAACCTTCAAGGCCCTCCAGATGCAAGCCCAGGCCTTGCCGGAACTGGTCGACAAATTGCAGGCGATGATGGAGCGGATGGAGCATCGGGAACAGCAGTTGAATGCGCGATTGCTCGGCAATCAGGAAAGCTTTCACCGCGAGGTCAAAGTCGTTTATACCAATCTGGCAGGCTCGGTTGAAAAAACCCTGAAGGACAGCCTGATTGAAAGCGCGCAGGCCGCTGGTGAGCATATCAAACCGGCGGTTGCCGCCGCGATGACCGGGATTGCTCGTGAAGCGAAGCTGATGCACGAAAGAATGATCGATTCGACGCAAATGCAACTGGACGGGTTTTCGGCGCGCTTTGGCGATATGGCCAACAGCGTTGCGGATACGTGGACGACGGTGCTGGCCAAGCACCAAAGCACGAGCGAAGGTCTGGTCAATGGCATGGAGCGGTCATTGGCCGCGTTCAACGCGACATTCGAGCAGGGCTCGGGATCCCTTCTGGCCTCTGTTGGCGAGGCGTTGTCCACCTCGTTGGCGAATCAGGTATCCGGGGATCGACAGCGACTGGAGGCGTGGACGCAATCGCTGGCAGCGATGGCGGCGTCGCTCCAGAGCGAATGGCATCATGCCGGCGCGCAAGCGCTTGCGCAGCAGCAGCGAATCTGTGCGACGCTGGACAAGACCGCGCGTGACATCACCGAACAGGCGCAAGCCAATGCCAGCAAGACCATTGACGGCACAGCACAACTCCTGCGTTGCGCCGAGGACCTGGTACGTTCCCGCATCGCCGCTGAATCGGACTGGACCACACAGCATGGCGAGCGCATGGAGCAAATGGCCAGCCTGTGGCGTACCGAACTGGGCGCCCTCCGGGATCAGGAAGCGCTGCGTGGCAACGCCGCCGTCGAACACCTGGCCGACCTGCAAGCGGCACTGACCAGTCATTTGACAACGCTGGGTGCCGCGCTCACT
The DNA here is from genome assembly GCA_029780075.1 of Pseudomonadota bacterium. GTDB lineage: Bacteria > Pseudomonadota > Gammaproteobacteria > Burkholderiales > Rhodocyclaceae > Accumulibacter. The sequence goes on along the minus strand of JAKOZI010000087.1, from coordinate 2,169 downwards.
GATCCCATGACGCAGCTCATCGCATCGGCTTCGGAAGCGCCACGTGCCGCCGCCGAAGTGATAGGCGCATTACGCCAGGAAATGACCAACAGCCTCGCAAGGGATAACCAACTGCTCGAAGAACGCAGTCGCATCATGGAATCACTCAATTCGCTGCTCGTTACGATCAATCATGCGTCTGCCGAGCAGCGGGAGAAAATCGATTCGCTGGTGACGTCTTCCACGGTGCTGCTCGGTAATGCCGGCAGCCAGTTAGCCGAGCAGGTCAGCGCAGAATCGGCCAGGCTTTCCGACATTGCAGCGCAGCTTGCCGGCAGTGCCATCGAGGTATCGAGCCTGAGCGAAGCATTCGGTTTTGCCGTGCAGTTGTTCAGTGATGCCAACGAGAAACTGATCGAGAATCTGCAAAGCATTGAAGCCTCGATGAACAAATCGACCGCAAGAAGTGACGAGCAACTTGCCTATTACGTGGCGCAGGCTCGCGAAGTCATTGATCTGAGTATCCTCTCGCAAAAGGACGTCGTTGAGGCGCTGCGTCAACTCCTGGACAAACAAGCGGCGACTGCTGATCAGGTGAACTAATGGATGACAGTGACGCCGGTATTGAGCAGACCGCACCGGTATGGGCCGTCTTTGGCGATCTAATGTCGGGCTTGTTGGGTGCTTGCGTGCTGATTCTGGTTGGCGTTCTGGGGATCCAACTGGAGTTGGCGACCCATCTGGAAGCCGAAGTGCAAAAGCGGCAGATGGAAGAGCGCCGCCGCATGGCACTGGAAAAAGCCCTGGCCATTCCGCTGGCGGCAGGGCGGGTCACCTTGAACAACGGGCGCATCGGCATCAGCGGCAGCGTATTGTTCTCGTTGAACTCGGCGCAACTGCAACCCGATGGTCGGTTACTCCTGAAGAGTCTGGTAGCGCCGCTGCGCGTCTATCTTGGTGAGCGTGATGAATTGTTGATGGTCAGCGGGTTTACGGACGATGAACCGATTCAGCCAGGCAATAATCGCTTCGCCGACAATTGGGAATTATCTGCCCAACGGGCGTTGACGGTTACCCGTGCGCTGATCGACGAGGGCATACCGTCATCTCTGGTTTTCGCCGCGGCTTTCGGTATGGAGCAGCCGGTGGCATCCAATGCCGATGATAGGGGACGATCTCGGAATCGGCGAGTTGAAATGGCACCAGTACCGAAATCCGCGAATGCAACAATGCCGGCCCATGATTGAATCCCGTCGCAACGGACTCCCAGCATCATCTGTCGATCAGGTTATTGATGATGGTCTGGAGATCGCTTCGTTGCGCATGCGGGGTGCAGATCGACTGGATCCCGTGCGCTTCCATTTCATTGAAGCGCTGGCCAGACGGGTGCGCGAGCACCAGGGAGATGTCAGACGTATTCTCGATGGCAAGCTGAAGGCAGCGCTGGCGGCGTATGGGGAACGCCTCGAACGGGCGCAGGAAGCTGCCAGTGAGGCGCTCGCGCGCATGGCGGAGCAGCATCAGGATGCTGTCGACGATCTGCAGCGGCTTTTCGTCGCGGGCGATTTCAGCGGAGTCAACCGATTCGCCAACCATCTGGAGACAAATGACCGTCGTGTGTCTCTGGCGGACCTGGTACGCCATATCGCGCAGCATTCGCCGGAAGAGGCTGATGGTGACCTGGCAGAAGATAGCGCACCTCGTGCCGAGCTCAAAACCATACGCTTTTTCAGAAACAACTGGTCGAGACTCAGCGTCCATAGGCATGTCAAGCAGGCCATCGAGCAAGCTCCAGATCATGCCGGTCCGCTCAACTCACATCTGCTGATGCTGCGTTCACTCGCCTTGATGCGCGATATCTCGCCTGATTATCTCAACCGGTTTGTCTCTTATATCGACACCCTACTGTGGCTCGATCAGGTGGATAGAACAAACAGGCCAACGGCGAAAAAAAGCGCTCAGGACGAAAACATCAAGAAAATGAAAGGCGCTCGCCCCCGATCCCGGTGACGCTTTATATTGATCAAGGGGGGAGAGCGGCGATGCTTCTCTGGCTGAAGCACTATCGACCTGGGTTACTGGCCGGCGACGTCTCTGCGGGCGTCATTGTCGCGTTGATGCTGCTTCCCCAAGGCATGGCCTATGCCATGCTCGCCGGCCTGCCGCCGGTGAACGGGCTGTATGCCAGTA
>JAKOZI010000083.1 GCA_029780075.1 Pseudomonadota bacterium | reverse complement strand
CGATGCCCTTGAGGAGCGTCGACTTGCCGGCACCGTTCGGGCCGACCACGGCCAACAGGCTGCCGGCCGCCACTTCGCCGCGCAGGTGGTGCACCGCCGGGTGGCGGTTGTAACCCAGCGTCAGGTTGTCAAAACGCACGACTGCTGGCGCGCGCGCAGCGGAGGGCCGAGGCATCGGCAGTGGGGCGTTCAATCGAGCGCCCAGAGAACGGTGGCCCACAGCAGCAGCAGTGCGCCCGCGGCCCAGAGCAGCCGCGCGGCGGCACTGGCGCAGAGCACCGGATTGGTCTGCGGGTTCCTGGCGGAATGGTGCGGCGGGACGACTGAAGGCATCTGGGTATCGGCGAGAGCAGCGGGCTGTGGGGTCGATGAAGAGCGCGGATCTTGCCTCGTTCGCCATCCAAATGCAACACTGTTGCGAATTGCGGCGGGATTTCCGGCACTCCCGGCAGCATCCCGTCCGGCCAGGAGCGCTGGACTCGTCGATGGCCGCACCACATTCGGCACGGACTTACCCAACTGGGCCGCGGCGTCGCCATGACGACGTTTCCCTGCGCGATAATTCACCCTTCCGCTCACGAGAAAGTACCGCCGGTCATGCCCGACGATCCGATCAGCAACGACAGCACGAACCCGCACTTCGAGCAACTTCGGGTCGCGTCTTCGACGCTGTCGGCGAGGCGTCGTCGCCTCCTGCAACTGGGTTTCGGCAGCGCGGCCCTGCCGTTTCTGGATCTGCCGCTGCGGGTCGCGGCGGGTGCACAGCCCGGCATGCGCTTCCCGCCTCTGGCGGCGTCGAGTGAAGACCGTGTGCGCGTCCCCGAGGGCTACCACGTGCAGATGCTCTACGCCTGGGGTGACCCGGTTTCGGACGCTCCGGGATTCCGGGGCGATGCCGGCAACAGTGCCGCGGAACAGGCCGAGCAGGCCGGAATGCATCACGATGGCATGCATTTCTTTCCCTTCGTCAGGCATGGCCAGCCGTCGTCCACGCACGGCCTGTTGTGCGTCAACCACGAATACACCGACGAGGGCCTGCTGCACCCGGATGGGATGGCCGACTGGAGTCCTGCCAAGACGCTCAAGTCGCAGCATGCGCACGGTGTTTCGGTAATCGAAGTCGAACTGGCGGGGAGCGCCAGGGACCTCGCCTGGCGGGTGCTGCGGCCGTCGGCATACGCGCGGCGGATTACCGCGCGCACACCGATGCGCATCGACGGTCCGGCGGCCGGCGCAGCCGCCATGCGTACCCGTGATGACCGGCGCGGCAATGTCGTTTTCGGTACGCTCGCCAATTGCGCGATGGGCGTAACCCCATGGGGCACCTACCTGAGCTGCGAGGAGAATTTCAACGCCTGTTTCAACGGGCTCGACCAGCCGACCGCGGCGCAGAAGCGTTACGGCCTGCGTGCGCGGGGCGCCGGAATGCGCTGGCACGAGCATGACCGCCGTTTCGACTTGGCCAGCGAGCCAAACGAGGCCAATCGTTTCGGCTGGGTGGTCGAGATCGACCCGTGGAATCCTGCCAGCGTCCCGCTCAAGCACACGGCGCTGGGGCGTTTCAAGCACGAAGGGGCAATGCTCACGCTGGCCGGCGATCGCCGGGTGGTGGTCTACATGGGTGACGACGAGGCCTTCGAATACCTCTACAAGTATGTCTCCCGGGATCGTTTCGATGCCGGCAAAGCTGTCGGCGGCAGCCTGCTCGCGATCGGGACCCTGCACGTCGCCCGTTTCGGCGCCGACGGGCGGGGTCACTGGATTGCGCTGCAACACGGGCAGAACGGCCTCACCGAGGTCAATGGCTTTGCCGACCAGGCCGACATCCTGATCCGCACCCGTCAGGCGGCCGATCTCGTTGGCGCGACGAAGATGGATCGTCCGGAGTGGCTGGCGGTCCATCCCGGAAGCGGCGAAGTGTATTGCAGCCTGACCAACAACCGCCAGCGGGTCGACGTCGACGCCGCCAACCCGCGCCGGGGGAATGCCTTCGGGCACATCATCCGCTGGCGCGAGGACGGGGGGGACGCGGCTGCCGGCAGCTTCGGCTGGGACCTCTTCGTGCTCGGTGGGGACCCGCAGCACGCCGACCCGGAGCAGCGGGGCAACATCCGCGGCGACGCCTTTGGCAGCCCGGATGGTCTGTGGTTCGACCGCGACGGCCGCTTGTGGATTGCCACCGACGTTTCCGGCAGTGCCATGCATCGTGGCGACTTCGCGCGCCTCGGCAACAACCAGTTGCTGGTCGCCGACGTGGTCAGCGGCGAAGTCAGGCGTTTTCTCACTGGGCCCAGGGGCTGCGAGATCACCGGGCCGACCGCAACGCCGGACGGCCGCAACCTGTTCATCAATGTGCAGCATCCAGGCGAGCTGCCCGGCGGCCGCTCCGACCCGACCAGACCGCTGGCTGGATCGGGTTGGCCGGCGAGCCAGTTTGCCAATGTCACTGGCGGTCGACCACGCTCGGCGACGATCGTCGTCAGGCGCGACGATGGCGGCATTGTCGGCGCCTGAGTCGGGCTCGGTGTAGCGCCTGACCCTGGCGGGCAGCGGCGCGCGCCGGTTTCAGTTGGGTGGCGGGAGCGGCGGCGGCGTGTCGTCAACAGCCACCTCGTGTCGACAGGCCTGGCGCAGGAAGGACAGCTGCCGTCGGTAGTTCCGGCAACCGAGGCAGATCAGCAGATGCAGGCGCAGTGACCAGCGCCGGCCGCCGGAGAGATCATGATCCATCTCCTCCGACATCAGTTTGACGGCTTCCCTGCAGTTCATCATCTGGTCTGTTTTCCGGCGTTGAACCATTGCTGATCCAGGCACATGCGCAGTCCCATGCGCGCCCGATGCAGAACGACCCAGCAGTTGTTGCTGCTCATCGACAGTTCGGTGCAGATTTCGTCGGTTTCCAGGCCGAGCATCTCGCGCATCATGAACACGCGTGCCGTGGCTGCCGGCAGGCGGTTCAGACAGCCATCGAAGATCGCCCAGAAGCGCTGGTTCTCGAAACTCTTTTCCGGGTCGCCCCAATCCGCCGGTCGGCTGTCGCTGTGCCAGTGCCCGTTGGCGCTGAACAGCGGGTCGAAATCGGCGTCATCGATCTCCGTTTCGGGCGCCTGATAGCTTGGCTCGCGCACTCGCCGCCGGATGATGTCGACGATCTTGTTCCTGAGAATCGAAAACACCCAGGTCTTGAGCTTTGCTCGCTCGGCAAAGCGGTCGGCTCCCTGCAGGGCGGCGAGCATCGCTTCCTGCACCGCGTCTTCGGCGCTGGCCTGATCGCGCAACTGCAGCACCGCGAAGCGCAACATTTCGCGCTGGAAGCCGGCCATTTCGGCAGCGATGCCGGCGGCGGCCGCCGGCAGGGTGCGGCTTGCCGCCGCCGGCGATGGTCCCGGATCGGCACGCCCGCGAGCGTCGGGGGTCATGGCGCTGCGCTCTCATCTGAGCATTCACACGAGTCTGGCACGAATTCCGATCTCTCCAAAATGTAACCTCCAGCCCTGCAGGGACCGACGCCGGGCCCCCTGCGCCTCGGAGCAAAGGGGACCGCCAGGTCGCCGGACATGCTGCCGGAGCAGTGCCCGCGCAACAGCAGGACGGGAACAGGGTTCGCAGTCTATACGCAGTTGCCGGGGCATGGAACAGCAGCGGGTACCCTGGCTGCGGGGTGTGCGGAGAGCTGCCGCGCTCGTTCTGCCACACCCCGCCTGCCATGCCGTTGAACTGGCGCGTGCCGGCCCAAAAAAGCCGCCATTGCGAACGAAATGCAATAAGATGAGCAGCCCCAACGGTCATGGATTTGTCAGACACCCCGGATGATGAAAGCGATGACCGTTTCCCTCACCTCGACTCCCCTCCCGCCAGCGGGCGAGGGGAGATTCGTCAGTCGCTGGCGCGACTTTCACGGTAACCACTGACAAGGAGACAGAGATGCACATCGGCGTACCCAGGGAAATCAAGAACCACGAATATCGTGTTGGTCTGACCCCGTCATCGGTTCGGGAGATGGTCGAGCATGGTCACCAGGTGACGGTCGAGAGCGGCGCCGGGACCGGCATCGGTGCGACCGACGAGGTATACCGCAAGGCCGGCGCGGTCATCGCCGATACCGCCGAGGAGATCTTCGGCAGCGCCGAAATGATCATCAAGGTCAAGGAGCCACAGGCTGGCGAGCGAGCGATGCTGCGCGAAGGCCAGATTCTCTATACCTATCTCCACCTCGCTCCCGATCCGGCGCAGTGTGCCGACCTGGTCAGCAGTGGCGCGGTGTGCATCGCCTATGAAACGGTGACGCAGCCAGGTGGCGGCCTGCCGCTGCTGGCGCCGATGTCGGAGGTCGCCGGCCGGCTGTCGGTGCAGGCCGGCGCCTACTGCCTCGAAAAGGCGCATGGCGGCATGGGCGTGCTGCTGGGCGGTGTCGCCGGCGTGCCGTCGGCGCGGATCGTCATCCTCGGTGGTGGCGTCGTCGGCTCGAACGCAGCGCAGATCGCCGTCGGCAGCGGTGCGCAGGTGGTGGTCATCGACCGCAACCTCGACGTCCTGCGGCGCATGGATCGTCTGCTCGGGGCACGCGTGATCACCGTTTTTTCCAACCGCGACAACGTCGAACACCATGTGCTGCGTGCCGACCTGGTCATCGGTGGCGTGCTCATCCCCGGCGCCGCGGCGCCCAAGCTGGTGACCCGGCAGATGGTCGACGCCATGAAGCCGGGATCGGTGATCGTTGACGTCGCCATCGACCAGGGCGGCTGCTGCGAGACGGCCAAGGCCACCACGCACGCCGAACCGACGTACATGGTCGGCAAGGTGGTGCACTACTGTGTGGCCAATATGCCCGGCGGCGTGCCCCGCACCTCGACCTATGCGCTGAACAATGCGACGCTGCCCTTTGCCCTGCAGATCGCCGACAAGGGCTGGCGGCAGGCGCTGCAGGACAACGTTCACCTGCGCAATGGCCTGAACGTCGCATTCGGCAAGGTCACCTGCCGCGAGGTGGCAGAAGACCTCGGTTACCTCTACCACGATGCACTGTCGGTGATCGCCGGCTGAGCTTTGGCCGGGCGGTGGGCAAGGTGGGCGGCGTAAAGTCCGGATTTCTCCTGGAGTCACCGGCTCGCGTCGGGCACCCGTTACGATTTTGCCTGGGCGCCGCCCGTGCTCGTGACGCATAGCGCCGAGAGCGACCTGACATGATGCGCTCGATTCACGTTCTCGGCGACGACGGTCTGACAAAATCATGAACCCTCATGACGGCCTCTATGACGAGGTGGTCTCCAGTGCCCTGTGGGGTGCGCTATCGAAGACCACCGGCGAGGGTGAGCGCACCCTCGATCTGCTTGCGGCTGAGGATGTTGCCGGGCGCTTATCCGATGCACTGGCCCGCCAACTCTCGCGGATACTCGAGGACCTGGGAGGCACCGGGGAAGAGAGGGCACACCGGCAATTGGAACTGATCAATTCGATCCTGACGGATGTTCGCCATCGGCTTGGTGGTCATGGCAATCAGATCGATACCGTCCACGCGCCTTTGCAGCTGCTACATTCCATCCATCGGCGTACTCCGCCACGCGTACTGCCCGATACCGGTTTGGCCATGCCTTGGCTGTTTACTGCGGGCAAGGGTTCGCCCTCGCTACTGAGTGAGTTACGCCGCGAGCTTGCTGCCTGCGATGAAGTGGATATCCTGGTCAGCTTCATTACCCATTCCGGGGTACGCAGGTTGCTCGATATTCTGCAATCGGTGACGGCCATCGGGGCTGATGGTCAGCCGCGCAGCCGCTTGCGTGTATTGACTACCACCTACACCGGCATCACCGAGATTCAGGCCGTGGACGAGTTGGCCAGGTTGCCGGGGTGCCAGGTCAAAATTTCTCTGGACGGCCGCCGGACCCGGTTGCATGCAAAGGCCTGGCTATTCAGGCGCAAGACCGGTTTCGGCTCGGCTTATGTGGGCAGCGCCAACCTTTCGGGTGCGGCCTTGGCGGGTGGACTCGAATGGACAGTGAAGTTTACCGAGCGTGGGCAGTTAGAGTTATTCGAACGTGCCAAGGCACATTTTGAAACGCTCTGGGACGACAATGAATTTCAATCCTATGATCCGGCAGATATCAGGCGTCGCCGAGCCCTGAGCGAAGCGCTAAGGCGGGAATCGGGCGACGACATCGTGGCGCGACCGACCTTCTTCGATCTTGAACCGAAGGCCTATCAACAGGAGATGCTCGATCAGTTGCTGATCGAGCGTGAACGTGGACGTCGGCGAAATCTGGTTGTGGCAGCCACAGGTACCGGCAAGACGGTTGTCGCCGCTTTTGACTACCGGCGTGAGTGTGACCAGACAGGTGGAAGACCACGCCTGTTGTTTGTAGCGCACCGGCTTGAAATTCTCAAACAGGCATTGCGCACCTTCCGGGAGGTACTGCGCGACCATTCCTTCGGCGAATTGCTTGTCGGAGGGACGGAGATTGAGCACTTCGATCATCTATTCGCCAGCATTGACAGTCTCGCATCTCGCAATCTGGTACAGCGCTGTGGTGCAGACTTTTGGCATGTAGTGGTGGTCGACGAGTGTCATCGTCTCGCCGCAGAGCGCTTCCATAACTTCGTCAGCGTTGTCCGACCACACATTCTCCTGGGTTTGACGGCGACCCCCGAACGCAGCGATGGGCAACCCATTCTGGGATATTTCGACCATCGACCGGATGGCGCTCCGGCAGTTGAACTACGGCTCTGGCATGCTCTCGATCTACAATTTCTGAGCCCCTTCGAGTACTACGCTTGCGATGACGACACCGATTTTTCTCATGTGCCCTGGGAGCAGCCGGGGGAACTGGCGGCCATAGACGAGTTGGTCACTGGCAATGAGGTGCGTGCCCGGCTTGTTCTCAACGAGTGGCGCCGTCTGGCTGGCAACCCTGACCGGTGCCGTGCCTTGGTGTTCTGCGTTTCGGTGGCTCACGCGCTGTACATGACCCAGAAACTGAATCAATCCGGGATCCGAGCGCTCTGCGTGGTGGGAAACACCCCTGACCATGAGCGACGGCGCGCCCCCGAACTGCTCGCAAGTGGTCAGATCTGTGCATTGGTCACCTGTGATCTTTACAACGAGGGGGTGGATCTGCCTTCGGTTGATACTCTGTTGTTGCTGCGGCCTACCCAAAGCCCGGTCTTGTTTCAACAGCAGATCGGTCGTGGCCTGCGTCTGGCCAAGGGCAAGGAAAGCTGTCTGGTGCTCGATTTTGTGGGGCGCCATCGGCAAGACTTTCGTTTCGATCGCCTACTCGCGACCATCACCGGCCTTTCGCGTGGACAGTTGATCGACGCCGTCGACCAAGGGTTTGGCTCGCTTCCGCCAGGTTGCCACATCCACCTGCAACGTCAGACCCGCGATCAGGTATTGAGCAGTCTGAAACGATTGGTACAGCAAAACTGGCGTCGCTTGCGTGCCGAGTTGCAAACCTATATGGCTCTCAAAGGGCGCGCCAAGGTCCGTCTGGCGACTTTTCTACGCGAGCAGGCTGTTGATCTCGAAGACATCTATCGAGGCGCCGGCCGTTCCGGTTGGACAAACCTGAAGCGCGATGCCGGACTATTGACGACTCCGACGGGGCCAGAAGACGATTATTTTGGCGGTCGCTTCGCAGACCTCCTGCATTTCGATGACCCGGCACGCATCAACTTGCTTCTCAAAGTAGGGGAACCGGACGCCTCTTATTTTCCCGCAGTCAAGTCTGAGCAGCGACTGCTACAGATGCTGGCGTATCAGGTGGATGGGCAACACCACCGGACCGGGCGGGGTGCAGATTTTCTGCAGCGATTGAGTGTCCAGACTGATACGAGAAACGAACTGGCCGAGATCGCGGAAGTGCTACAGGGGAGAAGCACCCTCAGTCATCAGGCGGTTCCGGGGCTGGAAAGCACACCTCTTTGTTTGCATGCGGCGTATGGTATTCGTGAAATCCTGACCGCCGTGAATTGGCTGACTGCTGAGCGCCGTACGCCATTTCGGGCAGGCGTGCTAGCATTGCACGAGCACAAGATCGAATTGCTGTTCGTGACCCTGGACAAGCGAGTCGGCTATCACCAGCGCATTGCTTACCACGATTTCGCCATCAGCACCGAGCGTTTCCATTGGCAATCCCAAAATAGTGCGGCTCCGGATACGCCATCGGGCCGCCGTTACCTCGACAGTTCCAGTAACGGCTGGAGTTTTCAGCTGTTCGTCCGCTGCGCCAGGGGAAATCCATACCGAGCATGTGGCCCAGTCACTTTAGAGCATGCCGAAGGCGCAAGGCCAATGACCATCTATTGGAAGCTCGGTGTACCGCTTCCGCTTCGCCTGTTTCAGGAGTTCAGCATCTTGCGCGGCGAGTAGGCACGCAAGCATGACCACAGGCAGGGCAGTACGGTAGATCTTGTTCATTGGCTTGAGGATTGCTCAGCACTGCCTTGCCCCAATTTGTAATACGGCAAATCCGGCGGCTTTTACCCGACCACAATCGTCGGATGATGTACAACAGCGGCCGCGGTGACGGCGTTAAGAGCAAGGCGATGGTGTCGGAACAGCGCCGTCGACCCCGACGCGGGCTTAGTGGGACCGGCTGCCCTGCGTACGCCGATCACATAGCACAAGGGGCGAGCCTTGGTGAAGCTCCCGCGCTAGCCCCTCACGCCATCAACCCCGGCGTCCGGTGGCCGTCGATCACCTGCAGCAGTTGCGCAAAGACTTTCGGGTTGCCGGCGACCAGGTTACCGCTCTGCAGGTAGGTTTCGTTGCCGGCAAGGTCGCTGATCAGGCCGCCGGCCTCGGAAATCAGCAGCGCGCCACCGGCGATGTCCCAGGGCGACAGGCCGAACTCCCAGAAGCCGTCGAAGCGCCCGCAGGCGACGTAGGCCAGATCGAGGGCAGCGGCACCCGGGCGGCGGATGCCGGCGCTCTTGCGCGCCAGTTCCTTGAAGATCGCCAGGTAGGCGTCGATGTGGTCATAAATGCGGTAGGGAAAACCAGTGCCGATCAGCGCTTCGTCGAGGCGCAGGCATTTGCTGACCCGGATGCGGCGTTCGTTGAGGAAGGCGCCGCCGCCCTTGCTGGCGGTGAACATTTCGTTGCGTACCGTGTCGTAGACCACCGCCTGCGTGACCTGCCCGCGGTGCGCCAGCGCAATCGAGACCGCGTACTGCGGAAATCCGTGGATGAAGTTGGTGGTGCCGTCGAGCGGGTCGATGATCCACTGATACTCGCTGCCGCCGGCGCTGCCGGCGGTCTGGCCCGACTCTTCTGCTAGAATGCCGTACTCGGGATAGGCCTCGCGCAGCACGTCGATGATTGCTGCCTCGGCCGCCTTGTCCACTTCGGTGACAAAATCGCTCTGACGCTTGGTGGTGATCTGCAGGTGCTCCAGATCCAGAGAAGCGCGGTTGATGATCTGACTGGCGCGCCGCGCCGCCTTGATGATGATGTTGAGAGCTGGATGCATGGTTTTGGAGAACCTGACGGGCGGCGGTTGCCGCCCGATTGGTGTGGAGGAGTCCCGATTCTAATATGAACCGGCCTGCAAGGTCTCATTCTTCGGGTTCGCTGCTCGACAGGGTGCGCGTCGTGCTGTCGCATCCCAGCCATCCGGGCAACATCGGTGCCGCCGCGCGGGCGATGAAGACGATGGGCCTGTCGCGCCTGACCCTGGTCAATCCCAGGCGCTTTCCGGACGACGAGGCGGTGGCGCGCGCGGCAGGAGCCGGCGACATTCTCGCGCAGGCGCAGGTGTGTACGAACCTCGATGCGGCGCTGGCCGACAGTGTGTTTGCGTACGCCGTTTCGGCGCGACACCGCAACCTCGGACCACCAGCGCTGCAGGCCCGTGAGGCCGCCGCTGACGTTCTGGCGAAGGCCGGCACGGGCGAGGTGGCGCTGTTGTTCGGCAACGAGACCGCCGGTCTGTCGAACGCCGAAGTGCAGCGTTGCCGGTGTGCGATCTTCATTCCCGCCAACCCGGAGTACACCTCGCTCAACCTCGCCTCGGCGGTGCAACTGCTGGCCTACGAACTCCGGCTGGCGGCCTTCGACAGCCAGCCGCCGGTGGTGACCCGGGCCGTACCCTTTGCCTCGCCGGCGGCAAGCCACCAGGACATCGAACGCTTCCATGCGCATCTGGAGCGGGTGATGGTGAGCAGCGGCTTTCTCGATCCGCAGCAGCCCAAACGGCTGCTGCCCAAGCTGCGTCGCCTTTTCGCGCGTGCCGAACTCGAACGTGACGAGATCAACATCCTGCGCGGACTGCTCGACGCGGTCGAGAAGCCGCTTGCCGGTGCCGCTACGCCGGATAGTGCACCGTAATAGTATGGTATTGTACCACCGCCCCGGCATTGAGGGGTGACCGTTCCAGGACTCTCGTTTCATGTTCAGCCATCTGCGTGAAGATATTCAATCGGTTTTTGACCGTGACCCCGCTGCCCGTACGTTCTGGGAGGTTCTCACCTGCTACCCGGGCGTGCATGCGATGGTCACGCACCGTCTTGCGCACTGGTTGTGGGTGCATCGCCTGCGCTGGCTGGGGCGTCTGGTTTCGCACCTCGGGCGCTTCTTTACCGGCATCGAGATCCATCCCGGAGCAAGCATCGGACGCCGCCTGTTCATCGATCACGGCATGGGTGTGGTGATCGGTGAAACAGCGGTGATCGGAGACGACGTCACGCTCTATCACGGCGTTACCCTCGGTGGCACTTCCTGGAACAAGGGCCGGCGCCACCCGACGCTGGCCAACGGGGTGGTCGTCGGCGCCGGCGCCAAGGTACTGGGACCGATCACCATCGGGCAGTCGGCCAAGGTCGGGTCCAATGCCGTGGTCGTCAAGGACGTGCCGGCGCGGGCAACGGCGGTCGGCAATCCAGCGCGCATCATCGACAGTGCGCAGGCGCAGAAGCGCGAGGAAATGGCCGGGCAACTGGGGTTTTCGGCGTATGCGCTGGCAGGCGATCAGGATGACCCACTGGCCAAGGCGATTCATGGCCTGCTCGACCATGCGGTCGAGGTCGATCGACGCTTTGTCCTGCTGCTCAGCAAGCTTGAGGAGGCCGGCGTGCATGTCGAGGGGTCGCTGGCCACTACCGACCAGTTCGACCCGCAATACTTGAGTAAAATAGTTGACTAAGCTTCGCTGCGTCGCTATAGTGTACCGATCCAATCAACTATTATGATAAGTGGAGGAACCATGAGACTGACGACCAAAGGACGTTTCGCAGTAACCGCGATGATCGACCTTGCACTGCGCTGCAGCGAGGGACCGGTGTCTCTGGCCGGGATTAGCGATCGGCAGAAAATCTCGCTTTCGTATCTCGAGCAACTGTTCGGCAAGCTGCGCCGCTACGGCCTGGTGGAAAGCGTGCGCGGCCCGGGCGGTGGTTACTGTCTGGCGCGTCGGACCAGCGAAATGACGGTCACCGACATCATTCGCGCCGTCGATGAGCCGCTCGATGCGACGCAATGCGGCGGACGCGAAAACTGCCGAGACGACGAGCGCTGCATGACCCATGAGCTGTGGACGACGCTGAACGACAAGATGTACGAGTTCCTGAGTTCGGTGACGCTGGCGGAACTGGTTGATCAACAACTGAGAAAAACCGGTGGTCACGTGGCGATCATCCAGGACGCGCGGCGTTTCAAGCCACGTGCTCGTGCCAACAAATCGGTTTCCCTCACCAATTGAACGTCAAGTAGCCATGTTCGCGCCCGTCTATCTCGACCATAACGCCAGCACCCCTGCCGATCCGGCGGTGGTCGAGGCGATGCTGCCCTACCTCTCGGCGCAATTCGGCAACGCGTCGAGCCGGCACGAGTACGGTCGGGCGGCGCGGCGCGCGGTTGACGAGGCGCGCAGCAAGGTGGCCGCCGCAGTTGGCGCACATCCTACCGAAGTCGTCTTTACCAGCGGCGGTTCGGAAGCCAACAATCTGCTGATCAAGGGTGCTGCCGCGTGTCTGAAACCCGGTGTGCTGGCGGTGAGTGCCATCGAGCATCCCTGCGTGCTCAAGCCCGCGGAGCAGCTGGAAAGGCGCGGCTGGACGCTGGATCGCCTGGCGGTGAACGCCGACGGACGAATTGATGCCAGCCGCTTCGCGGTGGCCATGGGACGCAAACCGAAGATCGTTTCGGTGATGCTGGCCAACAACGAGACCGGAGTGGTGCAGGATCTGGAACTGCTGGCCGAGCGTGCGCGTCTCACCGGCGCCTGGTTTCACACCGACGCCGTACAGGCGGTGGGCAAGATTGACGTCGATTTTCGCCGTCTGAATGCCGCGGGCGTGCATGCGCTGACCGTGTCGGCACACAAGATCGGCGGGCCGAAGGGCGCTGCGGCGCTGGTACTCGACAAGCGCATCGAGCTTGAGCCCCTGATCGCCGGTGGTGGCCACGAACGTGGTTTGCGGTCGGGTACCGAGAATGTGGCGGCGATCGTCGGCTTCGGTGTCGCCTGCGAACTGGCGGTGCAACGTCGGGCGGCGCTGGCGCAGCGCCTGCTCAAGTTGCGCGGCGAACTCGAACACGGGCTGCGCGGCTGCGGTGCGACGCTCTTTGGCCAGGCTGCCGAACGCTTGCCGAATACCGTTTATTTCGCGATCCCGGACGTCGACGGTGAAACCCTGGTCGGCCACCTCGACCGTGCCGGATACGCGGTGGCCAGCGGCGCCGCCTGCTCAAGTGCCAATCCGGAGCCTTCGCATGTGCTGCGGGCGATGGGTGTCGCGCCCGACCTGGCTCGCGGAGCGGTGCGTGTCAGCCTGGGTTACGGCAACACGGCAGAACAGGTCGCCGGTTTTCTGATTGCCTTGCAGGCCACCGTGGCCCGCCTGCAAGGGCTGACCGCGATGGCTGTCTAGCGGCCCGGCCACATGAACAACTGCATAACCATGGACAACCCGGAGCAAGAGCAATGTTGAAACTGCCTATCTATCTCGATTATTCGGCCACGACCCCGGTTGATGCGCGCGTGGCGGAGAAGATGATTCCCTATCTGGTCGAGAAATTCGGCAATCCGGCCTCGCGCTCGCACGCTTTGGGCTGGGATGCCGAAGCGGCGGTCGAAGAAGCGCGCGAAGAAGTGGCCAGACTGGTCAATGCCGACCCGAAAGAGATCGTCTGGACGTCGGGCGCGACCGAGTCGAACAACCTGGCACTCAAGGGAGCGGCACAGTTCCTTGCCGGCAAGGGCAGGCATCTGGTAACGGTGAAGACCGAGCACAAGGCCATTCTCGATACCTGCCGGGAACTCGAACGGCAGGGCTTTGAGGTCAGCTACCTCGACGTCAGGGACGATGGTCTGCTCGACCTCGAAGTGTTCAAGGCGGCGCTTCGTCCAGACACCATCGTGGTGTCGGTGATGTTCGTCAATAACGAGATCGGCGTCATCCAGCCCATCGCCGAGATCGGCGAGATTTGCCGTTCCAGGGGCATCCTCTTCCACGTCGATGCGGCTCAGGCGACCGGCAAGGTGGTGATCGATCTGGCGGCACTGAAGGTCGATCTGATGAGCTTTTCAGCGCACAAGACTTACGGTCCGAAAGGGATCGGTGCCTTGTACGTGCGTCGCAAGCCGCGCGTTCGCCTGACGGCGCAGATGCACGGTGGCGGGCACGAGCGGGGTTTCCGTTCCGGCACGCTGGCAACGCATCAGATCGTCGGCATGGGCGAGGCGTACCGACTGGCGCGCCTGGAAATGGGCGCCGAGAACGAGCGCATCCGCATGCTGCGCGACCGCTTGCTGAAAGGCCTGTCGGACATCGACGAGGTATATGTGAACGGTGACCTCGAACGGCGCGTGCCGCACAACCTGAACATCAGCTTTGCGTACGTCGAAGGCGAGTCGCTGTTGATGGCGATCAAGGATCTCGCGGTGTCGTCGGGATCGGCGTGCACCTCGGCGTCTCTGGAACCTTCGTACGTGCTGCGTGCCCTCGGTCGTGAGGACGAACTCGCGCATAGTTCGATTCGTTTCACTCTGGGCCGCTTCACTACCGAGGAGGAGATCGACTACGCGATCAAGCTCCTGCACGACAAGATTGGCCGCTTGCGCGAACTCTCGCCATTGTGGGAGATGGTGCAGGAAGGCGTCGACTTGAGCACGGTCCAGTGGGCCGCGCATTGATGAAGCATTGAAGGAGAAACAGCATGGCATACAGTATCAAGGTCCTGGACCACTATGAAAACCCGCGTAATGTCGGTTCATTCGGCAAGGAAGAGGAGGGCGTGGCGACCGGCATGGTCGGTGCGCCTGCCTGTGGCGATGTGATGAAGCTGCAGATCAAGGTCGGCAAGGGTGGCGTCATCGAAGATGCCAAGTTCAAGACCTACGGCTGTGGCTCGGCGATCGCTTCGTCGTCGCTGGTGACCGAATGGGTCAAGGGCAAGACCATCGATCAGGCTCTGGACATCAAGAACACCCAGATTGCCGACGAACTGGCGCTGCCGCCGGTGAAGATTCACTGCTCGATTCTTGCCGAGGATGCCATCAAGGCGGCGGTCGCCGATTACAAGAAGAAGCACAGCGAACAGGTTTCCGTCTGACACGGTTTGTCGCAACTACAGCAGGAGGTCTTTCGAATGGCTGTGACGCTTTCTGAACGGGCAGCGAGCCACGTCGCCAATTACATGGTCAAGCGCGGCAAGGGTATCGGGTTGCGCCTGGGTGTGCGCACCAGCGGCTGCTCGGGGATGGCCTACAAGCTCGAATTTGCCGATGTCGCCCACCCGGACGACATCCAGTTCGAATCCTACGGGGTCAGGGTGCTGATTGATCCGAAGAGTCTGCCTTACCTTGACGGCACCGAACTCGATTATGCGCGCGAGGGCTTGAACGAAGGTTTCAGGTTCAACAATCCGAACGTCAAGGACGCCTGTGGCTGTGGCGAAAGCTTCAATGTCTGAGCGCTGGCGTGATCCGGTGGCTGACGGACTTGCTGCTTAAGCGCGCCCGGACCTGAAGGAGGCGCGTCGGATGGATTTCAACGCGAATCACTTCTCGCTGTTCGATTTGCCGCCAACCTTCCGGCTGGACCTGGCGCTGCTTGACCGCCGCTATCTGGAGATGCAGTCAAAGGTTCACCCGGATCGCTTTGCGAGTGCCGGCGAGGCCGAAAAGCGGCTCTCGCTGCAGTGGGCGACACGCGTCAACGAAGCCTACCAGACCCTCAGGAAACCGCTGGCGCGGGCGCGCTATCTGCTGCATCTGGCAGCGTACGATCTTGGCAGCGAGAACAATGCCCTGATGCCCGCGGACTTCCTCGTTGAGCAGATGGAATGGCGCGAGGCGGTTGCCGAAGCGCGCGCTGCTGGCGATCATCATGAGCTGGAGCGTCTGCATCACCGCTTGCAACGTGAGATGCGTGAGCGCCATGAAGAAATCGCCGTGCTGCTCGACGATCGTCCTGATCTGGAGCAGGCTGCCGATCGCGTGCGGCGGCTGATGTTCCTGGAGAAGCTGCTCGCTGACATCGACGACGCGATTGCGGCGTGTGAAGAGTAGGCCGTACACCTGCAGGCGATTGGCCAGCCGATTTCCAGCGGACTGGGAACCGTTGACCGTTTGCCTCACCCCCCGCCCTTCGCCCGCACGCGGGCGAAGGGGAGCGCCGTGAGTCGCTGGCGCGACCTCCACGTCATCCACGAACCAAGCCTCAGGACCTCATTTTCTTCATGGCTCTATTACAGATTGCGGAACCGGGCGAATCGGCAGCGCCGCACCAGCACCGGCTGGCTGTCGGCATCGACCTCGGGACGACCAATTCGCTGGTGGCGACGGTGCGCAGCGGTTTGGCCGTCGTCCTCAGCGACGAGTTGGGCCGCCCCTTGCTGCCTTCGGTGGTGCGTTACCTGCCGGACGGTGGCAGCGAAGTCGGTTACGAAGCGCAGGCCAGACAATCGCTCGATCCGCGCAACAGCATCGTTTCGGTCAAGCGCTTCATGGGCCGTGGGCTGCAGGACATCGCTCACCGCGAGGGCATGCCCTACGTCTTCGACGATGCGCCGGGGATGCTGCGCCTGCAGACCGCCGCCGGCAGGAAGAGTCCTGTCGAGGTCTCGGCCGAGATCCTGCGCACCCTGCGGTTGCGGGCCGAGGCCTCGCTCGGTGGGCCGCTGGTCGGTGCAGTGATCACCGTCCCGGCCTATTTTGACGACGCGCAGCGCCAGGCGACCAAGGACGCCGCCAGGCTCGCCGGACTGCCGGTTCTGCGCCTGCTCAACGAGCCGACGGCGGCGGCGATCGCTTACGGGCTCGACAATGCTTCCGAAGGCATCTATGCGGTCTATGACCTCGGTGGTGGCACCTTCGACATCTCGATTCTCCGACTCGCGCGTGGCATCTTCGAGGTGCTGGCGACGGGCGGCGACTCGGCGCTGGGTGGCGACGATTTCGACCATCGCATCTTCTGCTGGATGCTCGAAGCGGCCCAACTCAAACCCTTGTCGGTCGAGGATTCGCGGATGCTGCTGACGCGCGCGCGCGAGGCCAAGGAATACCTGACCTTTCATGGCGTGGCCCCGATCAACGCCCGTCTGAACAGTGGCGAGGCGGTGGATCTGACGCTGACCACGGAGATCTTTGCCGAGATCAGCCAGACGCTGGTGGCGAAGACCATTCAGCCGGTCAAGAAGGCCCTGCGCGATGCCGGGCTGTCGGTGGCCGACGTCAAGGGAGTGGTCATGGTCGGCGGCGCGACGCGCATGCCGCAGGTGCAACGTGCGGTCGGCGAGTTCTTCCGGCAGGAGCCGCTGAACAATCTCGATCCCGACAAGGTGGTGGCCATTGGTGCGGCGAAGCAGGCCAATCTCCTGGTCGGCAACGGGCTGGCCGGCGACGACTGGCTGTTGCTCGACGTGATTCCCTTGTCGCTGGGGCTCGAAACGATGGGAGGTCTGGTCGAAAAGATCATCCCGCGCAATGCCACCATTCCGACGGCGCGGGCGCAGGAATTCACGACTTTCCGCGATGGCCAGACGGCGCTGGCTGTACATGTGGTGCAGGGCGAGCGCGAACTGGTCAGCGATTGTCGTTCCTTGGCCCGTTTTGAGCTGCGCGGCATTCCGCCGATGGTCGCCGGCGCCGCACGCATCCGCGTTACCTTTCAGGTCGATGCCGACGGTCTGCTGGCAGTGACGGCCCGCGAGCAGACCGCCGGTGTCGAAGCGAGCATCGTCGTCAAGCCGTCCTACGGGCTGTCGGATGGCGAGATCGCCGGCATGCTCAGGGACTCGATGCTGCACGTCAGGGATGACGCGCTACAGCGCGCGCTCAAGGAAGCGCAGGTGGACGCGCAGCGGCTGATCGAGGCGGTAAGTTCTGCTCTGGCGACGGATGGCGACCTGCTTTCCGGCGATGAACTGGCGCGGGTAGAGCACGGCATCGTCAAGCTTCAGGGTGCGGCCAGCGGTGAGAACCGTCGGCAGATCATGCTGGCGATGGACGACCTCGAGGCCGAGACCAAGGATTTTGCGGCCAGGCGCATGGACAAGTCGATCCGGCGGGCCTTCGCTGGGCGCAACATCAGCGAACTGGACAGCGAAGTGCTCGCTACGCGGGCGGGGGAAACAGCATGACCCAGATCATCGTTCTGCCGCATGTCGAACTCTGCCCCGATGGCGCGGTGATCGACGCCCGTCCTGGTGAATCGCTGTGCCAGAATCTGCTCGAAAACGGCATCGCCATCGAACATGCCTGCGAGATGTCCTGTGCCTGCACCACCTGCCACGTCATCGTTCGCGAAGGCTTCGAGGCGCTCGACCCGTCCGATGAGGTCGAGGACGATCTGCTCGACAAGGCCTGGGGACTGGAACCCAACTCACGCCTGTCGTGTCAGGCGATGGTCAATGAAACGCCGTTGCTGATCGAGATTCCTCGCTACTCGATCAACATGGCCAGGGAGGGCAAGCGATGAAATGGACCGACATCAACGACCTCGCCGTCGAACTTGCGGAGAGACACCCGGACGTGGACCCGATGAAGATCAACTTCGTCGATCTGATGCACTGGGTTCTGGCCTTGCCCGGCTTCGAAGACGACGCGAAGCATTGCGGCGAGAAGGTGCTGGAGGCAATCCAGCAAGCCTGGATTGATGAACTGACATGAAACCCGATGATTTCGGCGGCAGCCAGCGCAACGTCCTCGGCGGTTTGCTCGGCTCGTGCAGCGAGGCACCGATTACCGGCTTCTTTCGCGATGGTTGTTGCAACACCAGTGACGAAGACCTCGGCAGTCACACCATCTGCGTCGTGCTCACGGCAGATTTTCTTGCGTTTTCGAAAGGTCGTGGCAACGACCTGTCCACGCCCAGGCCGGAGTTCGGTTTCCCCGGCCTGAAGCCCGGCGACCGCTGGTGTCTGTGTGCTGCCCGCTGGCGCGAAGCCCTGCATGCCGGCAAGGCGCCGCGCGTCGTGCTCAATGCCACCAACGAAGCCGCTTTGCTGATCGTCAGCCTCGACGACCTCAAGCGCCACGCGATCGACCTCAACTGAGGGGTCGGCCGGTAGAGGGGAGGGCGCTTGCCGGGCGTACTTTATCCCGGTAGCGGCCGTTGCGCGCCACTCGCCGTTGCCGCCGCTTCGTCGACGGGTCCGGAGACCGCCGGCGCCGCATACCATTGATCCCTGGGAACCACCTTGGGCTGCTTCGGATCGCCTTCATAGGCCGGAGTCATGATCTGGACGCCGTATTCGTTGAACAGATCAAGGATGTTGCGGCGGAGTTCGGTATACAAGCGCTCCATCATCCTGGCGTCGTTGCAATAGGCATTGATCTCGTAGCTGACGCAGAAATCCCCGAGTTCCTTGTGCATTACGAAGGGCGCGGGTTCCGCAAGCAGCCCCGGTGTGCGCGCCGCCGCCTCCAGCAGCATCGCCTCCACCTGCCGCCACGGCGTCTCGTAGCCGATACCGATTGTCGCGTGCAGGATCAGGCCCTGTTTCGCGGCCAGAGAACTGTAGTTCATCACGTGTCCATTGAGGATCTGCGAGTTGGGAATTGTCACTTCCTCGTTCTTCAGGGTACGCAGATGGGTCACCTGCAGCCTGACTTGCGTCACGTCGCCGGTCACGTCGCCGATGCGCACCCGGTCGCCGACCCTGAACGCGCGTCGGTAGGTGATCATCAGGCCGGCGATCAGGTTGGCTATGACCGACGAGGAGCCCAGTGACACGACCACCCCGAGCATCAGCGTAATCCCCTTGAAGGCTGCCGATTCCGATCCGGGGATATACGGGTAGGCCACGATCACCGTCAGGACCAACAGCGCGAAACGTGCGATCTTGTAGGTCGGACGGGCCCATTCGGCCTCGAAGTGCAGGAGGGTGACCGAACCCTGGGCAACGGCGTCAAAGAACAGCCGCAACAGGCGCAGGACGAAACGGACCAGCAGCGCCAGTACGATCAGGAAGATCAGGTCCGGGAAGTAGTCGATCAGGCCTTCCCCGATGAGTCGCAGGGGGCGAAGGGCGAAATCGGTCAGATTGCCGGCCAGCCAGCGCGTCCACGGAAAGCGGCCGAGCACGAAGTCGAGGTAGAGGAAGCTGACGATCAGGATTGACAGCATGCGCAGCGCCGACAAGGCGGCGCGCATCCCGGCCCAGATGCTTTCGGCCCGCACGATCTCGAACGACTGGATGCCGAGGTGATGGATGCGGCTCCGGAAGCGCCGCTCCAGCAGGCCATTGAGCCGGCGTGCCAACCACACCAGCAGCGTCACCATCGTGGCCAGTGCCGCCGTGGCACCCGCAGCCTCCAGGCCGCGTCGCTGCAATACCTGCGTGTCCCGGTCGTGGCGGTATTCGTCGATGGCCTTGCCGATCCGTTCGCACAAGGCCAGTCCAAGGGTTTCGCGTGCGACTTCTTCGATGCGCGCGTCCGAATCGAAGAGCACCATGATCCTGCGGTCGCCGGCCATGATCGAGGAATAGCCGCCGGACTCGACCAGTCGTACCGAACCCGCCGGCACCGCCGGATCGCCCGCCAGTCGCCTGATCCGCTCGGTGATCGCCGCCGCACGCTCGCGTGCGGGGAAACTGCTGACGCCGCGCACGCGGAACAGTACGCGGCCGTCGACTTCGACCGCTGCCGTCGCGACGGTGGCGTCGGGATGGAGATCAAGATCCGCGGGTTGATCGCTGCCGGTGGCGGCAAGCGAACCACCGCTGGCGGCGCTGAGCAGAATCAGGATCAGCAGCCACCGCACACGCTCAATCATCATTCTTCAACGCTCCTCAAACCGCCTGCCCACGATCGCGCTGGCCTATTCGGGGTCGAACAGCTTGGCGTTGCGGCCCTTGAAGGGAGCGTAGAACGACTTGATCGATGCCATGTCGCGTTCGATATCGCCGGTGGGCGTGAATACCGGACCCAGGCCGCTCACTTTGCGGCCGTAGTCCATGTAGGCCATGACGATCGGCACTTCGGCGCCGAGGGCAATGTGGTAAAAACCGGTTTTCCAGTGGCGCGTTCGTCCGCGTGTGCCCTCCGGGGGGACGACCAACTGTAGTCCGTCGGTGGCGGCCCTGATCGCCGCTACCGACGCGAGCACGAAGCCGGTCGACTTCTCGCGGTTCACCGGGATACCGCCCAGCCACATCATCAGACCGCGAAAGGGAGGATTGAAGAGGCTCTGCTTGCCCATCCAGTAAATGTGCAGGCGCAAGCTGAAGGCCACCATCAGCGTGTAGGGCAGGTCCCAGTTGCTGGTATGTGGTGCGGCGATCAGTACGCATTTGGCTGTGCCAGTCGGTAGACGGCCTTCGACAGTCCAGCCGGTCAAGTGCAGAAAGGCCACCGAGCCAGCGCGCAACAGTGTGCTCACCACCGGGGTATCGAAGATCGTGCAGTGCATGCGGGCAGTGCTCCAGGCGACGGGTCGGCTGCCGAGCCGCTGCGCGCCGCGACACAGAACGCGTGGCCGGCAATGGAAAAGGACTCGAGGTGTTGCTGCGGTTGCGTGGGTCGGGCGTCGCCACCCTGGTTCCCGGTCAATGGATTGTTGCCGCAAATGTAAACCCATTGTGCATCATCGGCAAGGCGGAGGCGCAGGAATCATCACCGGGCTTGCCGATGGACACGAGCTCCGGCAAGCGAGGTCGGTAACGTGGGCAGGGTTTTACTTGCCGGTGAGGAAGCGGAACGGCACAGCGACTATCGCCTTGCCGGTATCGATCAGCAGCGTCGCTTCCCATGCCATGCTTCCGGTGATGCATACCGGCAGGCTCGCCATTCCCACGAAATGATCGCTGCTGCCTTCCTGCCTTTCCAGTTGTGGTCGGTTGTAACCCATTTTCATGTCCGTGCCGGTGAAATCGACCTCGATCCTGCGTACCTCGCCACCCGTGAGAGTGGCTTGCAGCTTCAGCGGTCGGAGTACCGGAATCGGCCGTGGTTCGATCGCGAACTCGATTCGAGTCCCGTTGGGGAGTGTCGCCGCGCAGGCTCCCTGACCGAGGTCACAACTCGACAGCGGCAGGGCAATGTCGGTTTTGGGGTTGAGCAACGGCGCCAGTTGGTAGCCGACGGTGCCAAGGATGGCGAGTCCCAGCAGGATGGCGGCGTCGAGCAGCAGGTTCTTGGTCATCGGTTCAGTGTAGCGCGGGTCGCTGCGTGCAGGGTGCCGAGGGTTCGGAAATACCGCCCCTAATCTGCGGGATTGGCCAGAAAAATCGACGGATTGGCGGGGTTGTCGAGCGCGGCAGGGGCCGCCTGGCGAAAATTGATTCACCTCAGATTATCCCGCAGGGTTTGTCCGCACAATGTGCGACCTATTGCCGCAGTGGCGTTCGGTCGCACGGCGATGGAGGTAACGTGTCGTCAAGTTGAACCTCTGTGAAGGCAAGAGCTCGACAAGATCCGTGAGCACCGCACTACGTCGTCGCCATCGCGGCGAGCAAGACGAATCCGGGCGTGCGTTACAAGGTCTTGACAATCATCAACGCCGGGCGGCGGGTTGCTTGCTAGATTGGCGGGTATCGATGCTCAAACTCCTTCCCCTTGCCGGGCCAGGATCGTCTGGATTTGTCATGCGCCTTGCTGGCGCTGTTTGGAGTGAAGACCATGGGCAGACTGCTGAGCGTGTTGACGATGGCGCTTCTCTGTGGATGCGCCGCGCCGCAATGGCGTGGTACCGGCGACCTTGGGCTGGTCATCGAGCGTGCGAGCGGGCAGATCAGCCTCGTCGACACCAGTCGTCGTGCGCCTTATGCCCATGTCGCAGGGCTTGGTGACCTGTCGCATGCCTCGGTGGTTTACTCGCGCGATGGCCGCTACGCCTACGTCTTCGGCCGCGATGGCGGACTGACGAAAGTCGATCTGCTCGCCGAGCGGATCGTCAAGCGGGTGCTGCAGTCGGGCAATGCCATCGGTGGCGCCATCTCGCAGGATGGCAGCATCGTCGTTGCGCAGAACTATACGCCCGGAGGCATCAAGGCTTTTGACGCCGAAACGCTGGAACTGCTCGCCGAAGTGCCCGCCGAATACGCACCGGGGAGATTTTCCAAAGTTGTCGGGCTTGCCGATCTCTCCGGCAACCGCTTTGCATATG
>JAKOZI010000058.1 GCA_029780075.1 Pseudomonadota bacterium | reverse complement strand
TGTTATAATAAAACTATGAAACGCGGATTTACATTAATAGAGCTGATGATTGTGATTCTTATTTTGGGTGTGTTAACAGGCCTTGCGTTACCTAGATATTTAGAATCACAAAAAGAATTTGAGAATGTATTTTGTTCAAATGTTGTTACCTTGACTAAAATGTTGGAAGAATATCGTTCTACACATCTAGAGTACCCAAGTGACCTAAAGGTGCTGAAAGACCAAGTACAATACGCTCCTAAAAATCCCTTCACTGGTTATCCTATGTTGGATTCTACATTGGATTCAGGCATTGTGTATATTACAAATAGTGATGGTTTTTTGATATTTGTTACGCAACGTGACGAAAATGGGCAACTAATTGATTGCAACATCAGTGGTGTATTGGCAGGTATACCGTTCTACCGTACCTACAATTTAGTATTGGGCAATAACACAACATCTACAACAAACCTACAGTTCCCAGTATATTATAACGGTATGCAGTATACATACAAAGTAACTAATACAGAAATGCTGAAGAACGCAGGGATGGAACTTTTTGTAGAAAACCTGACAACAAACACATCTACTGATTTTTATACAACCTTATCGTATAGCAATACAGCCACGACAATTGACTACAGTTCATTTAATACAGCTATAGGTCAATACAGTGGATTTTATTTCGGTCAGTTTAATCAAGCAGGATATGGATTAATGCAAATGAGTCTTTACCACAAAAACAGTTTGTTATCTTCTAGTGAGGCGTTTTACTCTACTGTACCTGTCGACTTGACTGTGGAGCCACTCGCATTAACGCTAACGTCTACAAGCCAGCAATTACAGATAAGATACCGCGTTAATATCCCCGATGCTAATTTTCGTGCGTTTTTGTCAGATAACATTAATAGAATTAGGTTGTATTATGGAAATTATAAGAATATGGGAGGATTTTACGAAATTAAGGAAGTATCTAGTACACCAATTACACAAAGTGTATTGGATGGAGATTGGGTAAATGTGACAGTACATATTCCTTATGATATGTATAGAGAAGGTAAACAATTAGGATACAGCTGGGGATTTAAATTAGGTTTTGTTAATAATGTGCCATCTAACCAAATATTTGTTCCATATCGCGACTACACACCTATTGCAAGTTATTTTGTACATGTTTTTCAAGTAGTGCTATAATAAAGTGAGGAGGTGCAATATGGAAAAACAGACTAAAGTATTAATAGGAGTTCTTGTGGTATGTGCTGTTGTGTTAGGTATCTATTTTGCTACAACAGGCAACAAAATAGGTGGTGGGGGCACTAACAATCTTTTGAAAGGATTCACTTATGAGAGTCGCATCGATGGTTTTGTGCCAGAAGTAAGTAGTGCTACT
>JAKOZI010000052.1 GCA_029780075.1 Pseudomonadota bacterium | reverse complement strand
AGAACAGGATCCACGCCTTGTGTTCGGCCTTCTCGAACAGCTTCGAGAGATTTTTCTCGGTCTCGCCGGTGTATTTAGAGACCACCCGCGACAAATCGATGCGGAACACGTGCTTGCCGGTCTGTTTGCCGGGCAGCGTCGCGGTCAGGGTCTTGCCGGTACCCGGCGGCCCGTAGAACAGGGCCCGGTAGCCGGGCTTGATCCTTCTCTTCATCCCCCAGTCCTGCAGCAGGGTATCGTTGTGCTTGATCCAGTTTTCGATTTCGCCGATCTGACGGACGGTGTGCGGGTGCAGCACCAGATCTTCCCAGTCCATCGCCGTTTCGATGTATTCGGCCGGAAAGTCCGGGCTGAACCGGGGTCTGCCGACTTTGCCGACGGTCAGCAGGTCGACCACCTCGGGATCGACGATCAGCCTGCCGCTCATCGCCGGCTCGCCGTGCGGCAACGATTCCAGCCACAGGATATGCTGGCGTGCAAACCAGTGTTCAGCACTCAACAGGCGCTGCACCTGCAGGCGCTTCTCCAGGTCGTCGCCGGCCAGCAGGAACTGGGCAGTTTCTCCAGTGGGCAGGATGCCCCGGTGGTTGGCTCCGCGCACTCCGCCGAACTCCGGGAAATCGCCGCCTTCGGGGAGGTGCTCGGCGATGATCCGGTTGAAGAACTGCGGTTGCAGGTGCGGGACAATGGCCAGCAGGAAGATCGCAAATTCTTCATAGCACGGCTCGTAGCGTTCGAGGAAAGCGGCCAGCCAGGAGTCCTGGTGGTAGAAGTCGAGCGGCGGAAGTTCGAAACCTTCGTTCTTCCCGAGGACGACACCCAGGCGACCCGTTACCAGTGTCTTCAGCCAGATCAGGGCGGCTTGCAGATTGGCGGTGTTGTGATCCATGTCCTGGCGCGTCGTGGCTCGGTATCGGTGCTGCTCAAGGGTGCGGGCGCCTGGCGGTGATGCGTGGCTCCGTGCAGGCTTCTGGTCTGCGCCAGCCCGAGCCGGGGACTCGCCAGGACAGGAGGGCTGCCGCGGGAAACCGGCGCGACTATTCGATATGCGGCTGGATCAGGGCGTAGTACCTGGGGTCCTCACCCTCGAAGATGATCTTCCCTGAACCCATGTAGGCTCGCATCAGTTCGTCGGCAGCCTTTTCCATCTCGCCCTGCCGGTAACGAATCTGGCCCAGTCGCAGGTGAATATAGGGGTCGCCCAGGCCCCCCTCGCTGCGAATCGCTTCTCCGAAAGACTTCAGGGCGTCATCCCAGAGACCCTGCAGGTAATAAGCCTCGGCGATCCCGGAGAACAGCATCACCGCGTATTCCGAGGCGTGCTTTGGCTCCGCCAGCAATTCGAGCCCCTGCGTATATTCTGCGATGGCCGACTCAAAGGCTCCCTGCAGCGCCAACGACTTGGCTTTTCTGGCGATGCCGGTGATCGTCTTCTGGAGGTCTTTGTCATCCATGTTCAGGGCCTGGCCGGTAATCGATATCCTTCGCCATGCCGGGAGGCTCGCGAGCGGTTGATGCTCGATGGCTCGAAGATGTAATTGTCGAGATTGCTCATCCACGCGCGCACTTCCGGCGAGCGCGGTCCGTATTGGTATCCCTCGGTATTCCAGTAGGTCACCGCGTCCGTCGGCTCATGACTGAGGTCGCAGTCCGCCACGTCATACCAGCGGCCGCCTTTTCGTCTGGGGTATTGTACCTGATCGGTCGGCGGTGGCTTGATCAGCCGGTAATACGTCCCTTCGCTCTTGTATCGCGCCAGCAGGCTGCTCTTGGGCGGATTTCCGCCCATGAAAGTCCCGCGCTTGTCGGCGACGTAGGGGGTGATGTCGCCTTTCTCGAAGTTGTCCTTGAAAATGCTGGCGCTCAGGGTATCGACTCCCTTGCGGGGATCAGAGAATCGGTAGCTGACATTGCTGCGGGTAATCGAGATGATCGTTGCCACCCACAGTCCATCGACGTATTTGGCCTTGATGACATCGCCGACGTTCAGGCGCAGCGTTTCCTCCGATCCGTCTTCCTTGGTGGTGGTCACCGTAATCGAGGGATTGATCTGCCCGCGCAGATGCCATTTCTTGTCCTTGACCATCGGTTCAAGCTGCTGAAACCCGTAACGCAGTTTGATCGGCGCCAGCACCGGCGTGATCAGCACCTGACCGATGCGATTTCCGGGCAGGCGGTCCACCACCGCCACGGCAGCGGTCATCCCCAGGCGCAGGCGTTCGTTGGGATCAGCCGGCAAACCGGCCTGCGCCACCGCGCCGCCCAGCTTCTTGAGCATCGCCCCCAGCCACTCGACGATCCTGTCCAGCCCCTTGTCGATCGGCTGGCGGATCTTCCTGACGATGCCGACGATCTTCTCGGGGATGTTGCCGAGTCCGGCGAACTTGGCGAGGAAGGCGATGATCACGGTCAGCGTGCTGGCCATCGTCTGTTCGACCTTCTTCGCCGCCGCGCCCACCTGACCGGCGGCGATGGCGGCGATGGAATCGACGAAGGATGCCACCACGGCGGCAATCTGCTGAATTTTCTGGATGAAGAAAGTGACCGTGTTGTAGATGGCAATGATCGCCTGCACCACCGCGCCGGCGGGGTTGAGCATGCTGACCAGCTTCATCACCGCGGCCTTGACGACCTCGACCGAGATCATTTCGGTAACCTTGGCAATCAGTTGCTCCTTCAACTCGCCCAGTTCGCTCTTGATCTGCTCCCAGGCTGCCGCTGGACCATCCTTCACCAGCGTGACCAGGATCCCGGCGGTCTTTTCCAGCCCGGTCAGGATCGGCTCGGGGATGATCTTCAGCAGTTTGCCGCGGATGTTCTGCCAGGTCAGCCCGAGCACCGAAAGTACGAGCTTGACGATTTCGATCAGTGAGAACGATTTCGGGATATACACGCCCGCGGCCCCCAGGGGGCCGGTGATCCACTTGATCAGCGCCGTTTTCAGGTGCGTGAGAATGTTCGCCGCAAACAGTTCGAAGCCCTGTTTGCCGGCGCGCACCAGGTTGCCGACAAAACCGATGGGGTCCTTGAGGATGGTGTTGAAGGCCGCCTGGGCTTTCCTGATATACGGCATCACGCCCGGTGCGACCACCGAGAACAGGATCTCCAGCAGGCTGATGACCTGGCCGATGCCCCAACTGATGAACTCCCCGGCGATACTGACGAACGCCCCGGCAATCTTGGTGAACGCACCGGCGACGCTGATGATGTCCTGGAATGTCAGGGAACTCAGCGTTTCGATGACCTTGCGCGGCACCGCGCGCACAAAGCCCATCAAACCGGCCAGCGCACCCTGGAACCACGCCCAGGCACGCGCCACAGCGTTGCCTTTCTTGATGTTCTCCCAAACCTCTTCCTGGCCGATCAGCTTCATGAACCCGCCGATCAGGGTGTCGGCAGTGCGTGGCACCACTTCGCCGCTGATCGGGTCTTCGCCGAGGATGGCCTTGAGCAGATCGTAACCGCGTGTTCCCTGCGCCAGCGCCGCCAGCGGTTTCAGGATGGCATCCTTGACCATCTTGAGCAGCTCGCTGACCACCGAGCCGCCAAAGGCAATCAGACGCGCTATCGGCTCGGTGAAGATGCGCTTGGCGCGGTCCCAGACGCCACCCAGGTCAAGGATGTCGCTCCAGCTCAGGGAATCGAGGAAGCGTTTCAGAGCGCCGGCGATTTCGCCGCCAATGTCACCGAGCAGCGCTACCTTCTGTTCCACCCAGGCGGCGGCCTTGTTGATCACACCGTGATTGTCCAGCGCCTGAGTGATGAAGGCGCCACCCGGCATCAGTTCGATCAGGGCGCGCAGGAGATTGGCCGCGCTGCGGTCGGTGGAGCGCCTATTGATCGGGTTGAAGCCGAGCAGCAGGGTCAGCATCCGGAATCCGGGGATCAGGTAAGCCTTGTCGGCGAAATAATCGAGCGCGTCGCTGATACCCAGGCGTTGCACCGGCGGCGGTGTCGTCGTCGTGCTGATCTGCGGGCTGCGCTGCACGGCGTGGCCCTGCTGGATGGTGTGCGTCAGCTCATGCGCCAGCAGTTGCTTGCCCTCGCTGCTACCGGGCTGGTACTGGTCACGCGAGAAAAAGACGTGATTCTGGTAGGTGAATGCGCGCGCGCTGAGCTGGTTGTTGAGGCTGGCGGACTCGGCGTCGTGATGCACGCGGACGTTGCCGAAATCGGCGCCGAAACGCGGTTCCATGTAGCTGCGCACGTCGCTCGACAGGGGTTGGCCGCCACCGCTCTGGCTGCGAATCGCCGACTGCACGCCGCCGCCTATCGTCGGGGTCGCGTCGCTCCCCTTGCGCTGCAGCTTGTCCGCGGGTGCAGGCGCCTTCTGTAGCTTGTCGTCGTCCTTCTTCTGGAGCTTTTCCTCGGGCATGACCGCCTTCTGGATCTTTTCCTCGGCTCGCGGCGCTTTCTGGAGTTTTTCTCCGGGCAGTACCGCTTTCTGGATTTTCTCCTTTGATTTGTCGTCCGCCTGGCGTTGCAGTTTCTCTTCTTTGACCGCTGTCGGTGGAGCCGGCATACGGACCACCTTCTCCGCCATCCGGTCGGCTTCCTGTTCGAACTTGTCGCCCGGTTTGTTGACCGTCATCCTGAACTGGACGGCAGGCGCTGGAGCGACCGCCGCAAAGAATCCGGCACTCCCGGCCGGACCGAAAAAAGGCTGGCTGGCCGCAGAATGCCTGGTGCCGCTGGTGGTAGACGACTTTTCCGAGCTGGTCTTCATGGCTCAAGCCCCTGAATGGCTACCCTCTGCATCGATTCGCTGCCACGCACGAGAACCGCCGGCGAATGACGCCCGCGAAGCCCCCAGGCGCGCCCGTCAATACGCCCATTCGACCCACAGCATGCGCTCCATCCACGGCAACTTGACGACCCCGATTCCCCACGGCAGGCGCTCGAGGAGAATGTCGAAGGATTGGCTTTCCACCTGCAACAGGTAATCGCCGTCGGGACGTTGCGAAAGCTTCCCCGGACGGGTCAGGAAGGTGCCGCGCAGACCATCCGGCGTGGTGTTGCGCAGCGCGTCCCAGTGGCCGATCACGGCTTGCAGCAAGGCCATCGCTTCGTCGGTTTCGCTAGCCGTCAAGTCCACATCCGATTCGACCGCTGCCTCCACAGGCACGTTGCAGAGCAGCTTGGGCAAGAGCAACGCCGGTTCCGGAGCAACACTTTCGCCACTGGCGAGGAAGTGCAGCAGGCAAAGTGCCCGCTCGGCCTGCACGATCTGGTCATCGTTGGCGATACCGAGCGCCTCGAAGAAGCGCGGCAGGAAGGGGTGCAGCAGAATCACGCCGGCGCAATCGACGTACGCCCCTTCCGTCAGGTCGATTCGTGCACGCTCCCGGGAAGCCGGCCGCCGCGATGCGCGCGACTCGCCCATGGCCGCCTGCCGCAAGCGGGGCGCGGCGTGCCCACGGCTGTCGCCGGCATCGGCTTCGGCGCGGAATTGTCCGCCACCCGCGCCTTCCGCAGCCTGTGCCTTGCCGGTGTGCAGCCGTGCGCGACGCGGGTCGACCGCGGCGGGGGTGGCGGATCGTGCGGCTTCGCCCGGTACTGATGGCAGGGACTCATCCCCTGGCGCAGGACTGGCTGCAGGCGCTGCACTCGGACCACAACGACCCGGCGAGACTGCGGCATCCCTGCCGTCACTGTCCGCATTGGGGCGAACGCAGGTGGACTGTGCGCTGGCGGCGAAGGCATCCTCCGCCACCAGCAACGGCCCGCTGGTGCGTACCCGCCGGGAGTTGCTGCCCGAATCGCTGTCCGAATCGCTGCCCGCCGGAGCGCCGGCCCGGAATTCGAAAATATTGATCGCCCCGGGCCAATGCTGCTCCAGCCAATCCGGCAAGCCCACGACTGGCCGTTCTTCCGGGGCCAGGGAATCCCAAGTTGCGACGACCAGCGAACGCGCAGTCCAAGGCGTACCGGCCGCCAGTCCGGCAAGAGCGCTCTGCCACAGCCGCCGGTTGAATCGCCGACGCGCACTGACGGCCAGCGCGGACTTTTCCAGCAGCACGAAGACCTCGCGGATGGCATCGAGACTGCGCGGTGCCAGTACGGCCAGCAAGTCTTCGAGGAAGCCGTTCGAGAACTGCGTGGCCAGGCGTTTACGCACCGCGGCCGAGCCGATGGCATCGAGGAGTTCGGTCCTGTAAGCGATTGTCCCCGGCGAACTCTGGCGCTGCCTGGCGGTGACCAGCGCCTGCTCAAGGGACATGCCCACCGGTACGCGGAACCACCACGGCAGACAGCCGGTGTCCAGAAAGAAGATGAAGGCCTCGTCAGCCGACTGTTCTTCCGTTCGGCGCCGAACCACGGCCGGTTGGCCATCTTCAGGGCGGGTGGCCGCGCCGAGCTGTGCGCGCAGTTGTTCCTCGACGGCCCGCGTGACGGCGGCAACCAGATCGCGTTCGAGCGTCGCCAGGTTCACCACGCCGGCATCGACCGCCAGCCGTTCGATTCGCAGGTGGCCGCGGGCCGGGGCTGCCCGATCAAGGGCGGTCTCAAGGGCCGGTAGCAGCGCCAGCCGGCAGAGTTCGGGCAATTGCCTCTGCAAGGCGAGGCCGTCGGACTCCGTCCCGAACAGCTCGACGTGCAGGAATTGCTGACGAATGAGGTGCTGCTGCGTGCTCGGCATGAGTTACCCTGATGGTGAAAAATGCGACGTCCAGAAATTTACCGGCCGGTCTGGGCAGAGCCCTGCAGGCACCGCCCAGGTCGATTCGCGTCGGGGTCAGCAGGACAGCCGGCAGTCCTTGCTAGGTTTCATCCTTGAAACTGATCGTTCTTTCGCTGGTCACTCGGCAGCCGGCGCGCGTGAATGCGGTCACCCGCACCCTCTTGCTGATGGCGTCGTCGTTGGCGAAGTCGAACCAGCCGGACTCACCGTTGGCAAGCGCGGGCTGGCCGTCCTCCACCTCCCAAAGATAGCTGACCGGGCGATCCTCACCGACGGCTACCACAGTCAGGGCGGCACCCCGGCCATCGATCGACACGTCAATACTCAGACTCAGGTCCAGCTTGGCGGCACACAGCCTTTCCGGTGGGTTCTCGGGATTGCACTTGTCGAAGCGGCTACCGTCGAAGGCCGGAATGGCGACCCGTTTGTCAGCGCCCGACGTCATGACTTGACTCCCTTCCGGCGTATAGACCGCTTCCAGGGACTCGGACAACTCCAGTCGTCTGAAGAACGACTGGATGCGGAAATCGAACTTGAGGCATTCGAAGTACTCGATCCACAAGGTCCCCAGGAAGCCCGGCAAATCGGGCTTGTAGCTCAACCGCAACCAGTCGGGCTTGCCGGTGATTTCGATGATGAGCTTGTTGATACGTCCCAGCCAGCCCTCCACCACATCGGCAAACTTTTCGTTCAACTGGGCAACATCGTCCACTTGCATGATGTCGGTCACCTTTTCGGACAGTTCCACGCTGTCGCCCGCTGGGAACTCGAACGAGAAGGCCGGAACTTCCACGCCAAAACTGGTATACGGTCTGTCGGGATCAGGCTCAGGCAGCCAGAGACGATAGCCGCGGCGAAGCGAAATGCCTGCACACGGCAGGTCGCAAGGCTTTTTGCAGGTATGGGTGAAGGCGACTTTGGCTGAACAGCCGCGACTATCCACGACCTCAACCTCGCCACTCGTGCCACTGCTTATCGGATCCGTGGTGTATATCGGCTTCTTGCCTGCAATCGTCTGGCCGTTGACGGTGAAAGGCGGTGTACCGCCACTGCAGGTCAAAGTCGCGGTAAAGGTGCCGCCGTCTTCGCTGCAAACGAATGCGGGCTCACCGAGAAACAGTTGCTGCGCAACGCTGACGGTCCGGGTGGGTGACTCGCGCCCGTCGACGTCCCGGAGGGTCAGCGTATGCTCGCCGGCACTGATCGCGAGCACCTCCGGCAGCTCCTGATAGGCCCCGTCGTCGATCTTGAGTGTGTACGGCGGCAGGCCGCCGGTGGGTGTGACGACCGCCGAGGCAAAGCCTTCGGCGTCGGTACAGCCGAAGCTCAGCGTGAAGTCGCATGGTCGCACACAGGTATGCGTGAACGTGGTCCTGGCTGAGCACTCGCGGCTATCCAGCACCTCCAGTTCCACCGCCGTGCCGTTGGCGATCACCTGAGTGGTGTACGTGTTGCCGTCGATGGCCTGGCCGTTGACCCGGTAGGGAGGATGACCGCCACGGATGACGAGGGAAGCCTGGTAGCTGCTGTAATCCTCGCTGCAGGTGTAGGCGGGCTTGCCCAGCGCAAGGTGCGGCGGGACGAGCACGGTTTGTGGTGCCGATTCGGTGCCTTCGCTGTCGCGGATGAGCAGCGTGTGCGAACCGGCCTGCAGCAGCAGTTTGCTGTTCAGGCCCTGATAATTCTCATCGTCCTGCTTGACCGTGTAGGGAGGGAAGCCGCCTTTCGGTTTGACCGCCACCTTGGCGTAGCCTGCCGGATTCGTGCAGCCCACCGTCACCGAGAAATTGGGCGGGATCGGCGGGATGACGAACTGCACTGGCGAGCAGTCCGAACAGCACAGGTAGGGCAGGTAGAAGTCGGCGATGACCGCCTCCGCGGGCAATTCCTCAACCGCGGCGGTGAGCAGCGAACGTAGTTTGTCCTTGACCGACAGCACCCTGGATTCATCGGCGACCGTGTTGCCGAGCAAGGAACCGAGCAGCAGATGGACGTCCGGATTCGACGCCAGATTCTCGTTGCTGCTGATGCGGGTGATGGCCTCCGCCAGTTCCTGGCTGACACGGCTTGCCGCCACCGAACTGCCCACGGCCAGCGCCGGAGCGGCTTCGCCGAGTGCCCGCGTGCCGACGTCCGCCAACGCGTTCCCCGTTTTCGACAGCGGCGGCGCGCCATGATAGACGAGGACGAAAGTGCCTCCGAAGGGAACCCCGGCCTTGTGCTCAATTCCAGGGTGGTCTGCGAG
This sequence comes from Pseudomonadota bacterium, assembly GCA_029780075.1. Taxonomy (GTDB): domain Bacteria; phylum Pseudomonadota; class Gammaproteobacteria; order Burkholderiales; family Rhodocyclaceae; genus Accumulibacter. The sequence continues at coordinate 33,265 of JAKOZI010000052.1, read as the reverse complement.
GAAGTGCACCAGGAACTGCCGCTTCTTCAGCGCCCGGATACGATTCAGGTATTCGTCGTGTACCGACTTGACCGGCCCCAGCGGGCACGCATACAGGACCTGGTCGAAGTGGTCGATCAACTCTTCCTGCGGGATGAAGGCCTGCAGTTCCTTGGCGATGGCGTTCGCCGCATCGGACCGGAAGAAGCGGATCAGACCCAGCAGATCCTGGCATTTGTTCTCGAAATCCGCATAGGCGAGCGCATTCAGGGACGCGGGAAGCATCTCCGCGAGCTTGCTCAGGTAATACACCGCAACGACATGCGCGAAATACCGTGACGGCAAGGGAAAATCGCCGGTACCGACGAACAGCTCGCAATACACGCGCAGTACGGCATTGGCGTCGATGGCGTTCTGATCGACATCGATGTAGGGCCGCGATTGAAACAGGCCCAGATAGTTCTCGTACCAGGCCCCGACAGTGCCCGCCGCATGCTTGAAGCCGGGGGCATAGACCTGCAGCAAGGCGAGTTTCGGAGTGCCGCCGGGCAAACCCTGGGTCGCCTTGGTCGCCTCATCACCGTCGATGGGAATGCCGTAGAGATAGCGCACGCCTTCGGCCAGCGACGACAGCAGCTGTTCGCGCAAGGCGTCGAACAAGCCTTCGAGATCCTGGAAACGGCACGACTCGCGGCTCAGGTCGACGGTCTGTCCGTCATCGTACACCCCGGTGCGCAGCGCGACGACCTCGATCGGCAGGCGGTACAGTTGCTTGAGCTGCAGCAGCGTCCTGGTCACGGTCCGGTACGGTTTCCCGAGATGGCCTTCAATGCGCAGGAAGTCGTACGCTTCGAGATCATAACGCAGCGGTTCGGAGACGAACGGTGGCGGTGCGGGCTGGTATTCGTAGGCTCGATAGCCCAGGTTCTGGTTGGCCCGGTTACGGCGCGTCCTTTCGCCATTCCACAACTGGTAGAGCGGGGGTTTGCCGGTGTGCCGGTAATAGTAGGGAATCGCCCTGACGGCCAACGGCGCGCCGCCGCGCACGCTCGGGGTGACCCGTATTTCGGGGTCGATGCCGTCGATGATCTTCTGCGTCCCGGCAGTGAGTTGGGGCGCTTCGGTGAAGGAGCGCAGCATCTCGACGAGGCGCTGGAACATCAGCCGGACCGCCCTGCCCTCTTCAGCGCAGGCGCTGAGCGATGGCGAGGCCAGCCATCCCTGCCGATAGCGCCCCGCCTGCGACTGCTGGCCCGCATTCAGCGGCCCCAGCATCAGATGGCGCGGGAAGAGATCCGCGGGTGGGCAGCAGGCACAGAGCAAACCCGCCGCTTGCCAGCGGAACTCGTCGTAGGCACGCAGCAGGTCGTCGAAGAGATCGTAGTAATACTGCAGGAAGCGCACCTGCTTGCTGGTGGCCGTACCGGCCACCAGCGTCTGATCGAGAAAACCGAATTTCGCATGCAAATCGCCAAACGGTTCGTCCGGGTAATCCTCCTGCAACATGGGCTTGAACACCCGATAGGCCGCTGTCAGGGCCTGGCCTGTCTCTTCCACCAGCCGGTTGTCCCGGAAGACGTTCAGGAAAGCCACGAGGACATCGGACGACGCCACCGAATTGGCGTTGGGGAAGACGAAGCGTGGCAGCCGCAGATCAGGCAGGCCGAGTTCAGCGAGTTGCCGGTCCTCCAGTTCACGGGAGCCCAGACCTGCGCTCAGCCTGCCCGCCGCGGCGATCACTGTATCGAGGTGTTCACGCCTGATCAGCAACCGCCGGACAGTCGCTACGACCTCCGACCCCTTGTCGTCGCAGTTGTTCGGGCTGCAATTGCGCAGACCTTGCTGCTTGAGTTCCAGGAACAACAGCAGCACCTTGTCGTCAAGGAAACCGGTGCTGCTGCCCAGGCCGACGGTATCGGGTTCGCCTGCCGGGAACAGTTCCCACAGCGGGTACTGCTGGCCGCCGGCATCCTTGAAGGTCGGGTCATCGAGCGCGTCGGGAAGGCGGTAGCCGGCACGATACGCCACCAGGGTCAGCGTTTCGGGTTCGGCGATCAGATAACCTTGCGAAGTGACGCCACTGCCCTTGCCGACCTCGATCGTCGTACCGCCAACGCCGGGCCTGACCTCCAGACCACAGGTAATTCCCATGCCGATCAAGCGGGCGCGCGTCCGTCGCTCCTGCTGATCCAGATAGTTGAAACCGTCATTCAAATGCCTGCTGGTCAGCACCTGGTTGGCTTCGAAAACCGGATAGGAGTCTTGTTCGGGTTTCATGGCGTGGTCCGTAATCAGAAGTTTCAGGTGAGAGTGGTGCGCAGCGGGTAGTTGCCCAGTGCGGTGTTGTCCAGACGCACCGGATTGAAGTCGCTGCCCTCGTCGCAATCATGCAGGGTTGCACCCGGGTAGACGTTACGCAACTTGCCGAGCAGGCTGCCAACGATCCAGAGTCGATAGGAAACCTCCCGGTAAGCGTTGTAACGTTCCCAGAGCATCTCTCCGATGGCTGCCGCGGCGCCGGCATCAAGACTCAGTTCGACGGGCAGGTTGATCGCAGCGGGAATGAAGGCACTGAACCCGGCCAATTCGCGTCCCTGCTTCAGGTTGTCATCCAGCCAGGAATGAAATGACATCCCGTACTGGCCCAGAATCGACGCCGCACCGCGACAGATGCTGCTGTCGTCGGCGGGCATGGCGAGCAGGTGGGCTTTGAGGAGCGTTTCCACGCGCGCATGCAAGCGCTCTGCGGGCCAGTCAAACGCGGCGTTGACTTTCAGCCAGCGCAGCCAGGCCTCTTCGAAGCGTTCGAACTGCCAGCCGTGCAGCGCCATCTGATGAAAATGCTCGACCATCAGCGACTGGATCTCGCTCCACAGGGCATCGCCAAGCGACATCGATACACCAACTTCGGAAGCCTTGACCGCGCTTGCGAATTCGACCGTCAGCCAGGCTCTGAGGGCATCGGCATGCTGATGATCGAGCGCCTTGTCTTCATACCCGCCGCGGAAGACGCTGCTGAAGACATGGTAGATCGCCCGCGCGCCGACGCAGGCGTCGCTCTCCTCCGGCGCGACGCCGTCGGCAGTCATGCCTTGGGCGATCAACAGGCCGGCCAGGTTGTCGACGACCTCGGCACAGGCGTCTTCGATGAACCCGTCGTTGCCAACCCAACAGATCTTGCCGACCAGATGCGCCGGTGTCTCCTGCCGGATGGTGCGTTCGGCGAAGCGGCGCAGGTCCATGTTGTCCTTGTACGCCGTCGCCCAGCCCGGCATCACAAAGGTGAGTCGGAAGGAATAAGGATCCTCGTCGCCACAGGTCCGGCAGGCGCCCTCGGCGCAGGCGGGAAAAAGTGCATCGCCGGGAAACTTCGGACGCAGCAGCAAATGCTCGACGACGATCAGGCGTTCGTTCGCGGCCCAGGCCAGCAACTCGCCCTGCAGCGCACCTGCCTGGGCTTTCGAAGCCAAAAGCTCGGGGTGGCGGCCCAGTTCGGTTGCCCCCTGGTCGTTGATCTGCAGACGAAACTGACCACCTTCCCCGGCAATCGCATAAGCATCCGGCTGCGCCAACTGCCGGATGATCGCCCGGTAAGCAAGTTCCCTGGCCGCAGCGGCATCGGCCGCGACAAGCGCCTGGTGGCCTGCCAGCCAGATCCTTGCGCTTCGGTCGAGCAACTGGAAATCCAGTTGGTATTGACCGGCGACGAGTTCGACCCGGCAGGCAAAGCGCAGGTCGGGATAGCCCAGCAGCAGGCTGATGCGTGACTGGATTCCCGACAGATTGGCCGGCGAACAAGGCTCGAACCGGTAGTTGAAGGCTCTGGAACGGTCATGGCTGATCTGTGGATAGGCCTTGAGGAAGGAAATCTTGTCGTTGATCAGGCGTTCGAGAGCCAGCCGCCGGCCATCGAGCTTGCTCAGCAGCAGCGCATAGTCATTGAACTGTTCGCCGAAGCGGGCGAGCAGGTGGTCGAGAAAGTGGTTGCGACGCTCAAGAAACTCCGCTTCGCTCTCGGTGATCGCCTCGACGGCGGCCTGATCGAGATTCCTGGTGATCTCGTCAAAGCCGCTGATCAAGGACTCGCTGAACGCTTTCACGAAGTACGTCCGCCTGATCCCCGGATCGAGCGAGAACAAATCGGCGGTATGACCCAGTTGTGCCAGGGTGTTGCCGAGGATCTGCTCGAAAACCATCAGGTAGGCTTTCATCTGCTTCGCTTGCGCCCGGCGCAACTGGGAAGCATGCATAGGCAGGCCATCGAGACCAATCCCGTAGGTCTGCGGGAAGCTGTATTGCAGTGGCTGGTAATCTTCCGGGTGCCTGAAGCTGCCCTTGGGAATGTCGATGTCGGCAGCGGCAAACGGATTCTTCGGTCGCTCGGCTTCTCCTCGCAACTGGCTCAGGGTGTCCTCGACCTCATCACTGCGCGGCATGAACGGCAGGCCATCCTTGTAGAACAGGAAGCGGGAGACCTGGCGATACAGCCGTGGCTGGTGCTGCCTGCCGACGAACAGCAGCCACGCCGCGCTGGCCTTGTTGGCATCAAAGATGGGCTTGCCGTCGGCCGCACTCCAGGCTGGATCGGCAGCGCCCTTGATCACCTGGCCTTCTGAATCGTATTTGGTCAACAACAACTGATTGACCGCCAGCACGCCTTCGATCTCCATCAGGCGATTGACGATGTCCGAGGTCCGCAGCACCGATTTCAGCGACGCCGCTGCCAGATCTTCTGCCGTGATGAAGCCATTGTCGAGGGCGGGGCCGTTGAAGATTTCCTCGACGCGCTTGCCGGCATCAAGCAACTCCTGCAAGGAATGAAAGCGGATCGCCGGATTGAAATACCGTTCGATCTCGAACCAGATACGCGCCTGCACCGCTTCGATGTCGGCATCGGCCTTCACTTCGACGTCGGCGCAAACGGCCACCTCCTCGATGTCGATCGGCTCGACGCGGCAGAAGTCTTCATCCAGATTCCGGTGCGCGTTGAGTACTGCCCTGGCATGATCGACGGCGGCCATCACCGCTTTGACCTTCCGGCGGTAACGCTGGATGAAGCCGCCGGCACCGCGGTCTTCCAGCCAGGTTTTCAGGCGTTGGGTCGTGGTCGCGGACCTGGCGGCGTCGGCGCCGAACACGCGCAGCGCAACGTTGCGGATCAGAAGGCTTGTCGTGGTGGTCGACTGGTCGTCAAGCGTACGGGTAAACTCGATCTCGAAATCGAGGTAAAAGACATTGCGCCAATGTGTCCGCAGGTAGGCGTCGCGGGCCGGCTCATCCGGCAGGCCCGGATCGGAAAACACGTCGAAGGTTTTCGTTGCGCCGAGCCTGCCCAGCGTCACTCTCGGCGAACCCGCGTCGGCATCGTCAAACGCCTCGTCACTGTCCAGGAACAGGGCCCAGGCACGGCCGTCGGTAAGTTCCTGCGCGGGGAAGCGCAACTCGATGAGCAGCGGGTGATTGCCGTCCGCATCGTCGACGATCACCTTGCGCTCGATCTTGCGGTCGTTGAGGTCACCCAGTTCGACATTGGCTTCCAGCTCAAGCCGGGCCTCATAGAGACCCAACGGCGTCACCTTTGTGGCCGGCTGCGCCGGGTTGCTCGGTGGCTGATAGGCAAGGCGCAACACATCCTTCTCGCACCAGGCGTAGTAGCCGCTTTCGCAAGCGCATTCCTTGCCGAAGACCCAGGCGTTGCGGACGCTGTCCAGGTCGATCAACAGACGCCGAAAGTCATCCGGCGTGGTGGGGTTGACTGTCAGAATCTCGCGCGCAGTGAAGAAGGCCTGGCCGGGGAAGGGATTCGCCGGGTCGGCAACAGGCATCTCCGGGGCCAGCAGATCCTTGACATCCCAGGCGGCCCGGTAGGCCAGGTCGGTGAGCGCGTAACACAGCGCCTCGAGGGTCGTGATCCCCGGATCGTGCGTGTTGTAGTCGGTCCACCAGCGGCTGCCCAGCTGTTCGATGAAGCCGACGCCCGCTCGCCGCAACTGGTAGAAATCCTGCGAGAATGGGAGCGCAGGCAGCCTGGCTATGGTTTTCGACTTCTGGCTCATGCGTCACACGGACAGGTTTCGTTGAGGGAGTTCGCCGCGGCGGTCCTGATGACCACGACCTGGTGTTTTTCGGCAGGCACCGAAACCAGAATCGACAACGCTTTGGATCCGGCCACCTCGTCCTTTTCCACGCTGATCGTCTGATTGCCGAGCACCGTCCTGTGAAAAAGCTTGAAGTCCGTCACATAATCGACGCCAGGCTGTTCTTCGACAAAATTGATCAGCACCGACTTGTAAATCCTGCCGCCGAACGATGGGCTGCCGCTGCCCGTGAATGCCCACGGCGCAAGAAAACGGGTAATGGCCTGCCGCAGTTGGTTCGCGTAGTACGTTTCATCGAACCCTTCGCGGAGCCGAACCCTGAAATCGACCTGCAGCTCCTCAAACTCCGGGTTGCGGACGTGCAGCCGGGTGAAGCAGCTATTCCTTTGTTGCAAAAAGGCTTCGATCTTCTCCAGGAGGGCCAGACTGGTATAGGGACGCAACGGATCGCGCAGCTTGTTGAAGCGAAGGTCGGGAATGGTCACGATCGTCACATGGCCGGGAGCCATCTCGCGGTAAACCCCCTCGCCGCTGTCGCTGGGTTCGTATTGCGTGTGGTTCAGGCACTTGACCTTGTAGATCTGCGGAAAGGCTTCGAGGATCAGGCGTTCGTAGTCCCACAAGGCGATCGCCCGATCCTTGTGCCGCAGGCGCTCGCTGATGCGTGCGTAGAAGGCTTCCGGCAGTTCAGCGCTGCGACCGCCAAACGAGGGGAACGGTTGCGCCAGCGACTTCACCGCGGCGGTTGGTTGCTCCAGTTTGCGGATCGTTCCCGCGTCCACGGTCTTTGCCGCAAACTGCGGCGAGTTGCCGTGGTCGATGAATGTTGCCGCCACGGCCTGTGCGGCAACCATCCGCAAGCGGCAAACGGCATCGCTTTTCTCCTGCACCGCAGCCCGTATCCAGAACATCCCGGCCGGCAACAGGCTGTTCGTGCTCGTCGCCTGTGCCGGCACGGCGAAGGTGATGATGCCCGAATTCAGCAATTCACCGCTGCCATCCTGCACCTCGTCTTCGCGGAAGTCGATCCAGACATTGTTGCTGAGGTAGCTCCAGAAGACCAGGGGCGATGCCACCGGTCTCTTGACCAGAGGGTTGGCCGTACCATCGGCGACTTCAAACAGCAGGGCAAGATTCTGCGGCGGCGCGAGTCCCGTGATGCCAACATAGAATTCGGCCTCGCTGAGTCTGATCCGGTTATCGTGCTGAAAGGCAAAACGCGGCAACAGGTACACCAGGGCGTCGGTATGGGCAGGCTGCTCGACCTGGCCAAAAGGCGCGAGGTGAAAGTACTGTGCCTTGCCGGAAGCTGCACCTGCGGCAAAATCGATTCGCTGACTCGCCGTGTAGCTCATGGCAAGACGGCTCATGGTCGGCCCGAGCGGCTGCTTGCCGGGGTCCGTCGCACCACTCTCCTTGCGCAGGTAACGCAACAGCGCAGTCTGGTAGGCGTCCTGGCCGAAATCACCCGACAACTCGAGTTTGGCGAAGCCATGTCGCGAGGCGGTACTGTAGAACTCGTTGGTGGCGAAATCCGGCGCGTCGACGGTCGGCAGGCCCAGGTTGTTCGAGAACGGCACTGACGTTGCATCGACGGTTACCGGGTCAATGCCCGAGTCCACCCACAAGCCGTTGTTCAGGAAGAAGAAGCTGACGCTCGGCAGCGGATCGCCGGCGGGATACAACAGCGGTGTCGCCAGCCAGTTCAGATCCAGCGACGCCGCGGTCAGTGTTTTCTGGAAGACCTCTCGCGATCCCACGATCAAGGCGTTACCCGCCGCAGGCGAGGCTCCAAAAGGCTGGAAGGGCTTCGATGAGTCGACCGGACCGAAATCGTTGGACACCGTAAGTGTCCTGAGACCCGAGACAGTGACCGTCAGATCGATCTGCTTCAGCACCAGGTCCTGTAGCTGCGCATAGAGGTAGGCGTTGCCGCGGTGCTGGAGCTTGACGAGGATCACCGGCAGATTGGTCGCCAGGCCGTAGCCGTGTGCTTTCGCCGAGTACGATCTCACCGCCGGGAACTCTCCGTTCAGTTCGGCCTGCAAGCGCAATTTGTCGTCGGCAAGTCTGGCGATGCTCAGCTTGCCGGCTTCCACTGCATGCCATTCCTTCTCCGAAGTGAGCAGGCAGCTCACGTCGCCAGGCTGGCCACTGAAACCCGAGAGGTTGCCGTCTACCGTGAAATCGATCGTAATGGTGCGGCTGCCCTCGGCCAGCAACAGGTAATGTGAGGCAATGGCGAAACCCACCTCTGCTTTCGGCATGCGAATGTCGCCGAGTGCGCCATCCACATACCGCTTGTTGAAGAACGGATGCCATGACAGGTCCGCCTGCGGGAGCGCTGCTCCGAGACCATCGTCCGAATCGGCCACCGGCGAAGCAAACAGACGACCTGCGTCATTCAATGCTGCGGATTGTCCTGACACCGCCTCCCCAGCATGGCGATAGACCGTCCTCAACGAGGCGACCTGCGCCTGGTTGGCGACGAAAGTCCTGTCGTTGGCAAAGAAGACGTCGCGCCCGAGTTCGTCCTTGCCGGCCTTGAACAACTCTCCTGCCTGGATCTGATGGTTGCCGACATGTTTGGCCAGTTCCACCAGAAGGTGCGCGTGCGCGGCTTCCGAAGGTTTCTCCTGGAGGCGGAGGATCTCCCGGTAATAGAAATCCAGATGCCGTCTGGTCAAGGTGTTGATGTCCGCCCGCAGGTACTCCAACAGACGGAGGAAAGCCAGGAACAATGCATAGTGGGGTTGGTGTCGGTCCCAATTGTTCAGGGTACCTTCCAGTGCCAGCGCGGCTTCACTGACGGTACGGGCAAACACCTTCAGGAACTGCTCGAAAATCGATTTGAAAAGCGCATGCGTCGCGCAATGATTGATGCGCACGAAGACATCCGCCGCTGCGTCACCGTAGACCGCAGGGTCTGCAAGCACTGTGGCCACATAGGTCTCCCATGGACGACCGGCGCTCCAGTCCGTAGACAGGCCGGCAGTGAGAACCGCCGCGAATGTCGTCACCGGGGCGCGCAGGATCGCGGTCTCCGGTGACGGCGCCACCGAATTGACCAGGGCCAGACTGTTACCCGCCTTGTAATACGCCATCAAGCGCCTGAATGCCGGAGCCAATTGACTCTTGATCAGGTTTTGCAGGGTACTTTTGAGGGCGATGTCGGCTGGCAAGGCCTCCTTGAGGAGATCCAGTTGCCGGGCCAGCGTGCCCAGGCTGCTGTAGAGGAAGCCCAGGTGGTTCCTTAACTGCTCGCCTTCGTTCCGGTTCTGGCGGTCGTCCAGATAGTCGAGATACGACTTGATGTTGCGCTTGTAGGCATCGGTATCCTCGACGGCGACGACCGCCAGTCGGACCGATACGTCGTTGCCAAAAAACGCCGTCCAGTCGCCAGCCTCGGAATTCGTCGCGTCAAAATACTTCAGCAAGGCAGCATAACTGTCGGCGAAGACCATGCCGTGTGCCGTCGTCCGCCCGTCCACCGGCGCATAGCCCGGATCCAGCGCGACCGGCAGCCGTTGGTTCTGGCTCGTCCCTTCGCGGATCAGTTTGAGGGGATCCTGGTTCTGCTGGCAATCGGTCGAGGTGGCCATGATTCAGGCGGTGTCCGGCAGGAGGTTGACGGTGGTCGAGAGGTTGATATCGGTGCCCTCCAGTTTGTAATACGGGTAGACAAAGTTGAAACGGGAATTGGTCGACTTCACCCGGTAGACCACCTCGATCAACACCAGTCCCTGCAACTCCTGACTGTCGTCCAGCTTGACCCTCTCCAGGCTGATGCGCGGTTCGTTGTAGAGGATCGCGGACTCGACCTTGTCGGCCATCAGCGTCTTCATGCGGGTATCCAGCGATTCGAATAGCAGTTCGTCCAGGTTGCAACCGTACAAAGGCTGCAGAAGGCGTTCGCCTTGCGCCGTGCTGAGCAGAATTTCGAGGCTGGAGGCTATGTCGGCCTCCTCCTCGAGCATTTCTACTGCCGCCGTGTCGGCCACAAATTCAGGCGGGAAAGACCAGCCACGACCGAGAAAGTCCTGCTTCATCGCTGCTCACCCCCCAATGTTGACCTGCAGGGCGCCGGGAGGCATGACAGCCCCGCCGCCAGCCGTCGGGTCGCCCACCCGGGCGGCCGGCATGCCACCGATGAGAACCGTCGCCGACCCCTTGATGATGACATCGGCACCGCAGGAATCTCCCAGGCGTGCCGCTGGCAAGCCTCCGATCAACACCGTCGGGGCGCCGGGCGGAATGATCGGGACGGGGACACCAAGCGTCGCCGTGCTGACGATCATGTCGGTAATCCGGGCTGCTGCAGGCATGTTCTGCTTTCCTTTGCCGATACTTTCTGCCAGTACTCCAGTTGGAAAACGCGCGGCCCGGCAACACGCCAGCCGACGACTCCCGACGCCGCGATGGCTAGTTGATCTGCACCATGCCACCCTGTATGACCGTCGTGGCACTGCCTTTGATGCTCGTGCTCGGGCTCGAGATCTCGGCGCTGCTGCTGCCCGACGCCTTGAAGGCCGCCGTCGCCTTGAGCTCCGTGTTGGTGCCCTGCAACTTCAGATCCTTGCTGGCCTTGACGGAAAGATCCTTGACACTCTCGATCGTGATGCCGCTGTCGTCCAGGGTAATCCGGTTGCCATTCTGGTCTTCCAGGGATATCCCTTTGGCATCATCGGAGAGGGTAAGCTTGTTGCCTCCCGGTGTTTCCAGGCCGATGATCTTCTTCTGGTCATCAAAGTTCAGACGCAGTTTCTCGCGACTGACGTACCCCTTGAGGTGGTTGTCATCCTTGGCGGCTTCGGGAGCAGGTTTGGCGCTGCTATGACACATTCCGAGTACCACCGGGTGACGTGGGTCGTCATTCAGAAATCCGACGACCACTTCGTCACCGATTTCCGGCCGAAAATACGTGCCCCGCTGCTTGCCCGCGTCGAGCGTGACGAGGCGTGCCCAGATGCCGTCCTCGCTGCTGCTGATCAGCGGCATGCGGACCTTGATCCGGTCTTCCCCCGCAGGGTCGTTCTCCAGCGCCGTAACGACGCCGACCTGCAGCCCGCAGACGGCCGGCAACAAGCCGGCCGCCGGGAGGGGACGGAGATTGTAGGTTTCGGCAAAGCATTCGGTGCTCAAACCGAATTGGACGTCGGTTTCCCAGTTGCCGCCGGACAGGCGATGGCGAACGCCGGAAACGTACATTTCACCGGCAAACCGCGCGCCAATTCCGGTGATCTCGACGATCCTGCCCGGCGCGACACCGGAGAAACCCTGAAAGGTGGCGCGGCCACGCACTTTCGCCAAACGCTCACGCAGCAGCCGGGCATCGGCCCACGCCTGCAGTTCGGGCTCGCCGAGTTTGCCGCCGTGCCTGAGCTCCTGCGGGTCGCTGCCGGCCACGGTGGCCAGGTCGGCGGCCGCGAGATTGCCGCTGCGCATCGCCTTCGGCTCTTTCGCGTCGGCGCTGATTACCACTTGGTCGCTGGCATTCCAGCTACTCGCGGTAATGCCTTTGCTTTGCCATCTGGCGTCGATTTCCGCGTCCAGTTCGAGTAGCGTCGCGCCATAAGCAATCTTCAGCACGGCCGTGGACGCCGTCAGCGGTTTGCCGACGCTGACCTTGTCATCTTCCACCAGCACGACCTGGCCATTCGCCTCGGCCCGACAAAGCAGGAAATCCCAGTCGCTGGTGTCATACTGCACCACTTCCTTCAGGTCGGGGAGGGTCGACTCGACGGATTTCTGCAACCCGTAAAGGCCGAGCACCTCCTCCATGACATCGCTGTCTTTCTGGTCGACAAAATATCGGCTCCTGGCCCCGCTGGTCATCCTCACCGCATCATGCCGGCATTCGACAGTCAACACATTGCCACCCTTGCGTATCCTGATCGCCTGTTTGACGACGATTCCCTTGAATACCGTTTCGTTGTTCGAGCGATACCCCAACTGGACTTCAATTCTTTTCCCCGGCACGAAGCTGTCCGTATCGCTGACCGCGAATGTCCCCTTGGCCGCATCGCCATCCTGAATCTGCAGCGTTGCGGCCGGAATCCGGTTCAATTCGCGGCTGATCGAAAGCGACAGGACGTGAAACTCACTGCTGATCTCTTGCCCCTCAACCAGGACCGTTAACGTGCAGACATCAGGCGTCGCCGGCGTGGGAATGGTGGATTCGTTGCTCACCTCAACGCGTCGCCTTTTCCAGCGGTGGAAAGATCAGGTCACTGCCCGGCCTGAGTGCGCGAAAATTCTCGAGTGCGTTGAATTCAGCCACCTGGATGTAATATCCGGGGTCACCGTAGATCCGATAACACAGCTGCGGCAGCGTATCCCCCCTCCTGACCCGGCGAACGTGTGTCAGGTCCGGTGAACTCTTGTTCTCCCTGGCCGCACGCTTTTGTTCCTCGATACTGCTTTTGAACTTCACTTTGGCAACTGCGCGTATTGGCGTTCCGTCACTCTTGAACATCTTGTAGGTGATGCTGACTTCGGTGACACGTCCCTTGAAAATGGAGTTCTGTCCCCACACCAGTTTGAAGTGGCGTGGTTCATGCGAATCTCCCTTGTATTCTATCAACACCTGCTTGAACAGCTTCAGATCGTCGGCAACCGAGTCACGTGGTTTTCCGTCAATGATTCCGGTGTTGTCGAAAAGAAACTCGAAAATCATCTCCTCGGGCTGGGTATACTCGTACTTCAACTGCTTGCCGCTGGTACCCTGGCCTTGCCCGGATTCGGAGAATTTGAGCTTGTACTCCTGCGTGTAACTCTCGGGATTGATCAGCGCTTCGAAAGAATCGTCCGCTTCGGCCAGACCGCCGCTCTCCGCTTTCCGGGAATCGGAAAACGCCAGAATGAGCATCTTTTCAAGTTTGCCGGATTCCGCCATTATCTTTCGCCCTTGTTTCTGAGGATCTGTAACACCTGTTCCACACACTCGGCCACCAGGGCCTCCCGGTCGGCCCCGCCTACGCCTTGTGCATCAACTAACGGCGTGGTCTGCCCTGCGACGCCGGGCTGCCCATTCACCGCAATCGAGATATGCAACTCCTTGATTTCGATGGGCATCAGCTCACAGCTTTCCAAAAAACGGGCAGCACCGGTGGGTCGAGTAAGCGATTTCGCCGCGCGTCAACCTCGCCACAAGCGGATGGACTCATTGGACAGTGAAATAGCGGTAGGTCAGTTCCATGGTCTCAATCACGACGCTGCTTTCGTTCGCATTCAGGTCACTCACCAGCCACTTCTTGGGGATCGCATGCGCAATCTTCCACGTTCGCAAGGGCTGACCCTGTTCGTTCATCAGGACGACATTAATATCTGCCGGAGTGAACTGCCGATCGCGGAACGCATCCAGGAACCATTTGATCACCGAAGAATCACTCAGCATGCCCCGCTTCAACACCATGTCGGCATACTTGGTGCGCACCGGCAACTTGTGCTCGAAGCGGTTTTCGCCACCTTCCTTTAAGCTCTCGTAATCGTATTCGACCGATAAACCGGAAACCGACTGAAACCGGGCATCGTTGGCATCCTTGCTGATGCCGAACTCCACTTTGTAGTAGAACCCCCACGGCGGGTAATAATCAGCCATGTGGCGCCGACCCCGTCAGATCTTCATCAGCTTGAGACCTTCGTGCGCGATTTCGATACTCTCCACGGCGATCTCATTGGCATCCGACTTCAGGTCAGGAGCGGTTATCTTGACGGGAAAACAACGCGTTGCCGCCCACGCCGCGACCGGCGTATGTTTTTCATTGAGCAGTCGGATGACCACGTCACGGCGGCCGTCGACGCGTTCATTGGCGATGTCTTCCAGCCACTTGTTATAATCGAAATCCCCTTCGAACTTGCCACGTTTGAGGGTGATATTGTTGTTCTTGATCAGACCGGGCATGGCGATCTTGTTGAAATCCTTGCTGTCGCTATGTCGATACTCGATTTTTTCTCGTTCCATGACCAGGCCCGTGACCTCGGTGAAACTTATTTTCGCGCCACCCCAATCGACCTGGAAATGGAAGCGGGGAATCGGATATTCTTGTGCCATGATGGTAATCCTGGAAAGTTGAATACTGACGACTGTCGAACGTTAGGACCCGATCTCTCGGCCAAACATCATGACTCGGCCATCTTGTGCGAGAATCTGAGGATGATGAACTCGGCCGGCCGCACCGCCGCCATGCCGATTTCGATAATCAGCCGTCCTTCGAGAAGATCCAGCGCGGTCATGGTCTTGCCCAGGCCGACAGCGACGTAAAACGCGTGTTCCGGCTTGACTCCCTGCAGAGCCCCCTGACGCCACAAGGTGGTCAGGAAATTTTCGATCATCGCCTGGATTTTGACCCAGGTGTTGGCATCATTGGGCTCGAACACGAACTGCTCGGTGGCCTTCTTCACCGACTCCTCGACAAAGATGAAAAAACGCCGAACGCTGACATAGCGCCATTCGTTGTCATTGCCGGCAAGGGTGCGCGCACCCCACACCAGCGGACCCTTGCCGGTGAATGAACGAATGGCGTTCACCGACTTGCCTGCCGTCACGTCAACGTTGATGCTTTCCTGATCCCTGTTCGACATCTGGATCGTTGGCTGGATGACGGCGTTCACGCTGACATTGGCGGGGGCTTTCCAGACCCCGCGGCTGTTATCGACGGCAGCAAAGATCCCGGCGATCGCCGACGATGGCGGCAATTTGCAGGGGAAGTCGCGGATCGCCGTCTTGGCCAGTTCATAGACCTGATTCTGCGTGCCATTCAAGGTGTTCAGCGCCACTGCCGCGGCCGCGACGCCATTGGTGACGACGCTGACGTCGGTGCTGGATTCGTCATACGCGAGGTCGAGCACGGTTTCGACGTTTGGCGCGTAGGCCGCACCATATTTGAGGTTGTTCGTACCGATACCGGCGTCCCTGAAATTGCCGATCGCAGTCAGCAGATTTGCATCCGGGTCGGAGAGGGAAATCGGGGTGACGCCATCCACGCCCCCATGGACGTCCATGATCACAAAGCGGTCCTGCAGGTCGGCGCACTGTTGCAACGCGGCGTCGTGCAGCGCCCTGAAATCGGCGATCGACAGGGACTGTGCTTCCGGAAACACGATCAAGGTGGGTTCGTCGGCCTTGACCAGCGTATTCAGACCCGCCGTCAGGTCGGCAAGCAGGGGAGTCCCCGGCAACGCCGTATAAGGGTTGACCGAAACGACATAACACGGACCACCACCATTGGCGAAATACACTTGCAGCGCGTAAAACATGATGTGTTTTGAACGCGCTGCTTCGCTCAGGATGGCCACGGCCCGCTGATCCGTCGTCGCACCGTTCACCTGGGTTAGGGTGACCGTCACGCTGATGGCCTCCTCGGATTGTGCGCCGCCAAAGTATTTTTCATACTCGATCATCGACGAGATGCGCGTCGGCTTCAGGTGCAGATCTGCTGCCGTGCGGTTCTCGGCCTTCCGGGTATAGCCGATGAACGCTGGAATCGCGGTCGCAACCGGGGCAATGGACGGCGGGAATTTTGGAATTTCCTCGATGTAAACGCCTGGAGTCTTGTACGCTGTAGCCATGAATATCACCCGTATGTGGTTAGAGTAAGAGCTTGCAGTTAGACATGAACTTCCGAAACGAGGCGACTGATGATGGCGCCGGTCTTCTCCACTTTCACCAGCCGTTCGGAAGGCTTCTGCTTTTGGCCTGCGTTGCCAAAATGGGTCAGGGGTAGAGCATCTGATTCGACCGAGTCAACGACTCCAGTCGTCTTGTTCACGTAGATCCAGAACGTCGAGCGGTTCCTGATGCGCAACTGGTAGAGAGGAGGGCTGCTCTTCGCCCGGCCGGCCGCATCGACAAAACTGAACGCACTGTCGCCCGGACGCACGGCGCTCAGACTGATCAGCGCAAATACGTCATCCGCCACATCGTCCGACAGCCTGACGCCCCGCGCTGGCACACCAACCACTCCCGCCGGCGGGATGATCGCCGGGACGTCACCTTGATGGAGGTACACCGGAAGGTCGTTTGCGTCGGCGGCAAGTTGCTGAACGCGAGCGTCCGGACCATCACTGGTGAGTTGTCCCAACGCCGTACCCGACAAACCCAGGGCCTCAACCTGCTCGTTGGGCGCCAGGGGGCGATATCTTCGCGACAGGAACAGCAATTTGCCCGCTCCTGCCCCTCTCGTCGCCCCGCTCAGATTCGACACGACGGGCACGTTTTCCTTGTAGCGACAGGTGACACCCTCGCTCCGGTCGTATGCCTCGTGGATTCTTTGCGGACGCAAGGTCAACGCCGAGTAGTCAAAAAAGCGACTGTCCCTGACGACGATCATGAACTCGAAAGCGCTGTCCGCCGGCAAGCTCGCGGAACCTTTCAGGAGCACCACGAAACCCAGTGCCGTTTCTTCAAACAGGCACTGGTTAGCTGCGAGCGCAACGCGGGTGCTTCCTGTCGGCCGTATGCCAAGCAAGCGACGTACATCGTAGGCTTGCAGAAGTCTGGCTTTCATCGCCTGATCCGTGATCCGGTCAAAGACGCTCGCTCCCCGATCCAGCCAATAATGGTGAAGGATCCGGACTTCAAACAGTTGCCTGTACCTGCCTGCCATCCGCTCGGCCATATTAATCCGCCGCCGATTTCTGATAAAAATCGGTAACCACCTCGGTAACCAGCACGCCTTCCCTCTGTGTGGCCTTGAATTGCAGTTCGAGAAGACGCAGAACATACAGGGCAAAGGGATACTGCTTGCCGCCGAGGGTACCCCACAAATGGTTGATCTCCTCCATGTTCGGGGAATACAGATCGAGGACGAGCTTGAACGATTCGAGTTGATCGAGGGCATTGCCCGGTGCATTGGTAGTCATTGAAGCCGGAGCGACATTATCCTGGCTGAACACGTTCTTGAACTGGAAAAAACGGATCGCCCGCGACAACATCAACAAGGCATTGGTATAGTTGCCATGGCTGGCAACGACAAGAATCTGGCAATTCAGAAATACAGGTGGATTTTGATAGGTGACCGTCAAAGCCGTATCGTTACGGACATGATTGGGCAGGTTCTTGAGCGCCTTTTCCTCTTTGATATTCACCATCGACAGAATGAGCCTGTCGCGGGGTACGCCACTGCTGCCTGGAGCGCTGGCAATGCCTTCCGCCATGTTGCCTAAAGCCACCTGTGGAGACCCATCGCCACCACCGTAGGTATCAGCGAGATGCCTGTTCAACTCGTTCATCACGATGGTCAATGCATGCGAGATCATGTCATCAGCAACCGCTCACAGCAGCGGCCGGCGCGGTGGCAGACCGCCAGGCGAGTGCGTGAGGCGCTACCGGCTTCCATCCAGGGAACCCCGCGCTCAAGACACAACGACGCGTCGAGGAAGGTCCGGCGAGGGGGCCGCCACTCCATGCCGGCAGGGGCCTGAGGGCAAAAATCTGCAGCCAAGGCACACCATCCGTCGCCGCAATTGTCGGCTGGCACCTGGAGCTGGAACAGGGGTGCGGCATCGATGCCCTCCTCGGCACAGTGGTACGCGAATCCGGCTGAAACGACCTTATATCAAAGCAAACCATACTCAGCCGTGCTTGTCAATTGCAGCGGCAGCGGTACCCTGCCGGCGCGGCGCTCCGACCTGTGCATGCCGTCGAGCAACTGTTCGGCCAGCCGCCAAGGAAAAGCGGCCGCTCGACCCGCAGGAGACGGGAAGCCCTTCACGACTCGAACAGCGACGTTAGCGGCTTGAAGCCCACCGGAAGCCCAGCCCTTACACGCTGTCACACAATGGAACATACGCGCCACAGATGCCTGCTGCTTTCGCCTGTAGGATTCGTCTCGTCGTCGGGATGCTTTCTCCCCCTCCCCCTCCCCTTGGAGTGTCGCGGCGACTGCAACGCCGGCCCGCCCAGCCCCCCCTGCGCGGGCCGTTCTTTTGGTCGGTAGCGACCTCCCGCCAGCGATCGCGACATCGAGTGCTGTCCAGGGATGGCCGGAGAACTTCCGAAACCTTACAATAGGCGGCGACGCCACTCTTCGCCGAATCTGAAAACAAGGACTTCGATGATCAGCAACGAGGACGCACGCAGTTTTTCAAGCGCACGAACGATGGCGCTCCCCTCCGGTTGGTTCGGTAAGTTAATGGCGATCATGGCCAGCGCGACGTTGGTCGTCGTCGGCCTCATGTTCTCGGTGCTGGCTCTCGCAGTGCTGTTGGTCGGCGGATCGCTGCTGTTTGTCTACCTGAAGTGGAAAACACGTCACCTGCGTCGCGTCCTGGACGCGCAAATGCAGCTGGCCAGAGCGCCTGAACAGCAGTCCAGCGGTCGTGTGATCGAGGGTGAAATCATCGGCGATGCTGAATACGACGCCAATTCTCATGCCCCGGCACGAAATCCGCTACTGAACGACGTGCCGGCAAGCCGTGAACAGCAGCCTGAATCCGCAACTGACCGTTGAGCGCCGCAGTTCCTTCCACCCTTTGCAATGTGTGTCAGCCATGAAATTTGCCCGCCTTGTCCGTTGCCTGACGCTGGTCAGTACTGCCGCCGCTGCACAAGCAACACCACCGGACGAACATTTCGGCGCGTGCATGGCGACGCTGCGAGCCGAATCGCCGTCGAGAGGGGTTTCCAGTGCGTCTTTCGATAGATTGACCCGTGGCCTCGTCCCCGACATGAGCGTGCTCGAATTCCTCGACTATCAGCCCGAATTCCGGACGCCGATCTGGGATTACCTCGCTGCTCTGGTCGATGAAGAAAGGGTTGGCGACGCCCTGGCCATGCGCGAAAAATGGTCCGACACGCTGGCGGCGGCAGCCGAGCGCTATCGCGTAGATGCGGACACCGTTGTCGCGGTATGGGGTGTCGAGAGCAACTTTGGGCGCAACTTCGGGAAGCGCCCCCTGCTGACCTCACTCGGGACCCTCGCTTGTTTCGGACGTCGGCAGACCTATTTCCGTGGCGAGTTCCTGAGCACACTGAAGATTCTCGACAGCGGCGACATCACCCCGGAGCGTCTGGTCGGTTCCTGGGCCGGCGCCTTTGGCCATACCCAGTTCATGCCCTCGACCTTTCTGCGCCTGGCAGTCGATGGTGACGGCGACGGCAAGCGGGACCTGATGGACAGTGTCCCCGATGCACTCGCTTCGACCGCCAATTTCCTGCATCGGGCGGGTTGGCGACAGGGTGAAGCGTGGGGCTACGAAGTCGTGCTGCCCCCGGGATTCGATACCAGCGTCTCAGGACGCAGCAACAAGAGGCCGCAGTCGTACTGGGCAGGGCGCGGCGTGCGCCGCGCCGATGGCCAACCCCTTGCCGCATCGGATGTGGCCGCCGGCCTGCTCCTGCCGGCCGGTCCGCGCGGCCCGGCGTTTCTGGTATTGCGCAACTTCGATGCCATCTACGGCTACAACGCCGCCGAGAGCTACGCTCTGGCGATTGCCCATCTCGCCGACCGGATCAAGGGCGGCAAACCGTTTGCCACCGCATGGCCCACCGACGACGGCGGCCTTTCGCGTCGTGAACGCCGTGAGCTACAGACTCTGCTCGCCGGCCGCGGCTACCCCATCGGCGAGATCGATGGCATGATCGGCAGCAATTCCCGACAGGCCGTTCAGGCCGAACAGAAGCGACTGGGCATGACCGCCGACGGCCGACCAGGGCAGAAATTGCTGTCCGCGCTACGCACTACGGCAACGGATCGGTAAGTTGGAAGGGCCGCAGGGCGCGCTGCGGCAAAGCCGCAAGGCGTACGCCTGCGCGCGACCGGGCACATTCCGCCAGCTCGGGAGGACTGTCATCGCGATTGGCGGACAAGCTGTCCTGTGGTAGTGTCGGCTGCGTATTTCCCGATCGACGCCGTTTCGCACCATGGCACACGACATGTCTTCAGACCCGGATAAGCTCACCCGGCAAGCGGGTGAGCTCTGCATAGACGCATCGCAATTGCGACCGGGGGTGCATGTCCGTCTGCCGGTACCGTGGATGGATCACCACTTCATGTTCAGTTCCTTCGTCATCGCTGACGAAGAACAGGCTCGTCTGATCGCGGCGATGAAACTGCCGCAACTGTTCTGCGACCCGGCACGCTGCAAGGTTCCGCCACTGCCCCGACAGGAAACGGCAGCGCCGGCTGATCCCGCCGCCGACGGCAAGGCGGAACAGGACGAACTGGCGGCGCTGGAAGCCGCGCGCGAGGAGGCCAGGGAGCGGCGCACGCGGATGATGGATGCCCTCAGGGAAAGGCTCGTCAAAGCCGAGCAGCACTACCGTGGAGCTGCGAGAACGGTGAGCAGAGCCATCCGCGGCTTCGCCACCAACCCTCGTCAGTCCGTAGCAGACCTTGCCGCCGTCTGCGAGAAATCGACTGCAGCGCTACTGGCCGACCCGGATACCGCCTTCGTGCTGATTGCCGACAAAGGACACGACGATGGGCACGCCGCGCACGCACTATCGGTGATGACCCTCTCCCTGCTGCTCGGCAAGCAAGCGCAGTTGCCCGAGCAGGCACTGGGCGTACTCGGTACGGCCGCGCTGCTGCACGACATCGGCAAGCGCTTGATCAGCCCATCGATTCTGCGCAACAGCGAACGCAATCGACACGAGGAAGCGATCTTCCGGACGCACTGCCGTAGCGGTCACGACGAGGCGATGCGCGCCGGCAGCCTGTCGAAACCGATGCTCGAGGCCATCCTGCACCACCACGAGCGGATCGACGGCAGCGGTTTCCCGGAACGACTCAGCGGCAACGCGATACCACTGGCGGCGCGAATGGTGGCCATTGCCGACCGCTTCGACTCACTGGTCAATCCCATCGACTACCGCCGCGCGCTGGGCCCTGCCGAGGCCTTGTCGACCATGTGGACCCGTGAGCAGCGCGGCTTCGATACCAGTTTTCTGCAACTGTTCGTGCGCGCGATGGGCATCTATCCGCCCGGGTCGATCGTACAACTCAGCGATGGCCGGATCGGTGCGGTGGTGGGTTCGGCGCCGGTCGGCAAGCCGCTGCTCCCGAAGGTGATGATTTATGCGCCCGAAGTGCCGCACCGCGAGGCGATCATCGCCGACCTGGCAACGCAGGAGGTGGTGACCATCGAGCGCGTGCTGCGCCTGCAGGACCGCAGTGTCGAAGAGGTCCGATACCTGCTGCCGCAACGCAAGGTCAACTGGTCCTGCCCGGCGCAATGACTGGCGACGTATCCGCAGCCCCCGATGCCGCCACTCCGAACGCGGGTGAGATCTGCATCGACGCCTCGCAGTTGCGTCCTGGCGTGCACGTGCGCTTGCCGGTGCCGTGGATGGACCACCAGTTCATGTTCAACTCCTTTGTGATTGCGGACGAGGAACAGGCACGGCTGATCGCGGCCATGAAACTGCCTCAACTGTTCTGCGACCCGGCACGCTGCAAGGTTGCGCCACTGCCGCAACGCGCAGCCGAAGCGCCTGCCGGCAATGATGGAGAGGCGGAGAAGGCGCAACTGGCAGCCCTGACCGCGGCACGCATGGCCGAGAAGCGCGAACGTGCACGGGTCATGAGCGAACTCCGAGGACGCCTCGACAAGGCACAGGAACACTACATCAGCTCCGCCCGGGAGGTAGGTGGCGCCATCCGGAGTTTCTCGGTTAACCCCCGCGCGGCGGTCGAACGGGTCGCCAGGGTCAGCGAGAACACGACGACAGCGCTGCTGGCCGACCCTGACAGCGCGATCGTGCTGATTGCCGAAAAGGCGCACGATGACGGGCACGCGGCGCATTCGCTGTCGGTCATGACCCTGGCGCTGCTGCTCGGAAAACAGGCAAAACTGCCCGAGCAGGCCCTGCGCGCCCTCGGAATCGGCGCCCTGCTGCACGACATCGGCAAGTTGGCGATCCGCGCGTCGATCCTGCGCAGTAGCGAGCGCAACCGGCACGAGGAAGTGATCTATCAATCACACTGCCGCGCCGGCCATGCCGAGGCCCTGCGCGCCGGCAACCTGTCGCCTCCCCTGCTGGAGGCCATCCTGCACCATCACGAGCGCTTCGACGGCGGCGGTTTCCCGGACCGCCTGAGCGGCAGTGCGATTCCCCTGTCGGCCAGGCTGGTGGCCATCGCCAACCGCTTCGACAACCTCGTCAACCCGCCCGACACGCGGCGTGCGATGTCGCCTTCCGAGGCCTTGTCGACGCTGTGGACACGCGAGCAGAAGGCATTCGACGCAACCCTGCTGCAGTTGTTCGTGCGCGCGATGGGCGTCTATCCACCCGGCTCGATCGTCCAGCTCAGCGATGGTCGGATCGGGGCGGTGGTCGGATCTGCGCCCACCGGCCAGCCACTCTCGCCGAAGGTGATGATCTACGCGCCGGAGGTCCCGCGTCGCCAGTCGATCATTATCGATCTGGCGAGCGAAGGCGTGGTCAAGATCGATCGGCCATTGCGGCTGCAGGAACGTCCCGCCGAGGAACTGGACTACCTGCTGCCGCGCCGCAAGATCAACTGGTCCTACATGGCCGAACAGAAGTGATCCGCGGCCCGGACACCGGCCCTGCGCCATGCTGACCGTCACCGACCTCGCAAAGCGCCATGCCGGGGCCAGCCGACCGCTGTTCGAGGCCCTGGAGTTCGCCGTCGCGGCCGGCGAAGTCGTTGCCCTCGTCGGCGAATCCGGCGTTGGCAAGAGCACCCTGCTGAACTGCATCGCCGGCCTCGAAACCCCTGACCGCGGCGCGGTCCGGATCGGTCCGCAGGCGCTCGACATGGTCCGGCTCGATGAAGCGGCACGCGCGGCGTTGCGAGCGCGCCGTATCGGCTTCGTCTTCCAGGCCTTTCATGTGCTGCCAACGCTGAGCGTGTCGCAGAACCTCGGTGTGCCCTTGCTGTTGTGCGGCGTGCCACGCGGTGAACACCCGCAGCGCATCCACAGCCTGCTCGACCGTGTCGGTCTGGCGGACTACGCGGCGCGCTGGCCGACATCGCTGTCGGGTGGCGAACTGCAACGGGTGGCGATCGCGCGCGCGCTGGTACATCAACCGGCACTGATTCTGGCCGACGAACCGACGGGCAACCTGGATCCGCGCACCGCCGGAGAGGTGCTCTCGCTGCTGCTCGACAGCGTACGTGAACGGGATACCAGTGCGCTGATCGTCACCCATTCGCAGCACGTCGCGCAGTGCTGCGACCGGATCCTTACTTTGACGCCTGCGGGCCTGCAATGAACAGGCTGAGCTGGTGGTTGATCCTGGCCCAGTTCAGGACGCGACGTGCCGCAACGCTGTTGTCGATGCTGGCGATCGCGCTCGGGGTTGCACTCGGCTACGCCATCCATCTGATCAACGACGCCGCGCTGGCCGATTTTTCGCGAGCGATGCAGACCGTGCAGGGAAACCCCGACGCCGTGCTTGCCGCTCGCGACAGCGCCGGCAGCGTCCCGCTCGCGAGCATCAACGAAATCGCTCGCGACCCCGCGGTGCTGCTGGTCGCAGCGGTCATCGAAAGCCGCGTACGCCTCGACAGTTCGCCGACGCCACTGCGCCTGATCGGCATCGACGTGTTCAGCGCCGCGGCGCTGATGCCCAGGCTGCTGCCGCGACATGACGGTCGTGCCGGCTCGGCGCACATTCTCGCCGGGGGCGTCTATGCCTCACCGGCGCTGCTCGAAAAATTCGGGCTGCATCCGGGCAGCGCCGTGACCTTGCAGCGTGGTGATCAGGACTGGCACGCGATCATCGCCGGCGATCTGCCAGCAACAGGACCCGACGACCTGCTGCTGGTCGCCGACATCGCCTGGGTCCAGGAACACTTCGGGCCGGCCAACGCGGTCAGCGAGGGTCGCATACGCCTGGAGCCGGATACCGACCCGGCAGCCTGGCGTACGGCGCTGGAGCAACGACTGCCGAGCGGCCTGCTGCTCAGGATGGCCGACGACGACGGCGTACGCGTCTCCAACCTGTCGCGCGCCTACCGTGTGAACCTCAACGTCCTGGCGCTGGTCGCCTTGCTGACCGGCGCCTTTCTGGTCTTCGCCACGCAACTGAGCGCGGTCGCACAGCGTTCGACGCAGTTTGCCCTGCTCGGCGTTCTCGGCCTGTCGCCACGCATGCGCCTGTTGCAGGTACTGCTCGAAGGGCTCGCCATCGGCGTACCGGGCGCGCTGCTGGGACTGGGGCTCGGCTATCTGCTGGCCCTCGCCTTCACGCAAATCCTGGGTGGCGATCTTGGCGGCGGCTATTTCACGGGCAGCGCACCGATCATCGTCCCGGCGCCGGTGCCTGCCCTGGGTTTCCTGGCGCTGGGCTGCGCCGCCAGCCTGGCTGGCGCGTGCTACCCGGCGTATCTGAATCGCCAGCAGGCGCTGGCGCAAGCACTGCAAACCGGTTTCGCGCAGCGCCCGCGCGGCAGCGACCCGACCGCCACCAGCCAGCCACTGCTGCCGGCGCTGCTGGCCATCGGTGCGCTCGCCTTGACGCAAGCGCCGCCGTGGTTCGACCTGCCGCTGGGCGGTTATGCGGCGATTGGCCTGGTCCTGCTGATCGGCATCGCCAGCGCTCCGCCGCTGACACGGCAGGTCTTCGGCCATCTTGCCGGGAGAGCACTGCCAGCGCCGCAGCAGATCGCGCTGCAGAACGTCGCCCAGGCACCGCTACTGGCGCAGGTGGCCGCCAGCGGCTTGATCGTCAGTTTCGCGCTGACCGCCAGCATGGTGATCATGGTTTCCAGCTTCCGGGTTGCTGTCGATCGCTGGCTCGACGACATCCTGCCGGCACCGCTCTATCTGCGCAGCCGGGCAACCCCTCTGCCGGCTGAAGTGCTCGCGGCCTTGCTGCAGGCGGACACGCCGTTCGCCAGAGTCGAGCGCATGGCGCAGGGCTCGCTGACCATCGATGCGCAGCGGCCAAACGTCGCGCTACTGGTGCGCGAAATCGAGCGCGGCAACCCGGAGGCACGCCTGCCCTTCAGCGGCGAGCTGGTGGCGGCACCGCCAGACATGGCGGTGGTCTGGATCAGCGAAGCGCTGCACGAGATCTACCGGATCGTGCCGGGGCAGATCCTGCACCTGCCTTTGCTGGGAAGCGAAGTGGAGGTCTTCGTCGGCGGCGTCTGGCGCGACTATTCCAGGCAGTTCGGCGCTTTGGTCATCAGCCGGGAGGACTATGAGCACCTCGGCGGCCGCTTCCAGCCTACCGACCTCGCCTTGTGGCCCCGGGCCGGCCAGGAAGCCGCTGCCGCCACCTGGCTCGTGCCGTATGCCGGCAGGCACGGACTGGAACTTTCCGAAGCCGCAGAGATTCGCCGTTTGAGTCTGTCGATCTTCGACAAGAGCTTTGCCGTCACTTACGCGCTAGAAGCCGCCGCGATGCTGATCGGCCTGTTCGGACTGGCCGTCACACTCGCTGCCAGCGTCTGGCTGCGCGCCCGCGAACTGGCTACGCTCGGTGCTCTGGGCTTCGACCGCCGGATGCTGAGCCAGGCGGTGATGCTCGAAGGCGCGCTGATTGCCTGCGTCGGACTGCTGGTCGGTCTCGCCTGCGGCGTGGCGATCGGCGCCATCCTCACGCATGTGATCAATCCGCAGTCTTTTCACTGGCGCATGCCACTCTCTATCCCCTGGTCCACCCTCCTCGCCGGCGCTGGGCTGACCCTGGCGGCAGCCATCCTGGCCAGCCACTACGCCGCGCGCCAGGTCACCCGACTACCGCTGGCGCAGGTGCTGGCCAGTGCCCACTGAGCACACCGACCGCACCCATGCAACGCCGTCGCTTTCTTGCCACCCCCTTGCTGCTACCGACGCTGAGCTGGCCTGCCGAGGCGTTGCTTGCTTATCCCCCGGTGACTCCCGGGCCGAGGCTCGCCTTTCCACGCGACCACGGTGGCCACCCGGATTTTCGTACCGAATGGTGGTATGTCACCGGCGCACTGGACTCGCCGCAGCCAGACGTCGGTTTTCAGTTGACATTTTTCCGCAACCGGCCGGGCACGGCCGAAACACTGCGCTCGCCGCTTGCTGCGCGCCAGATCCTCTGGGCGCACGCCGCGCTGACCGTCCCAGGCGAACGACTGCGGCATACCGAACGCGCCGCCCGCGCCAACCTCGGCGGCAGCTTCTCCAGCGTCGACTGTGACGTGAGCATCGGTGCCTGGCGGATGCACCGCGAGGACCACGCGCAGGGCGAGGTCCTCAGGCTGCAGATGCAGAGTCCGCAGTTCTCGTACGATTTCACCCTGACGCCGTCGCAGCCGCTGCTGCTGCAGGGCGACAACGGCTACTCGAGCAAGAGCCATGCTGCGGAACTGGCCAGCTACTACGTGAGCTGGCCGCAATTGCGGGTCGACGGAGTACTGGTGAGGGACAACGGTCGGCAGGCGGTGCACGGGCGCGCCTGGTTCGATCACGAATGGTCCACCGCCATCCTTGGCGGCGGCGCCGTCGGCTGGGACTGGCTGGGCATCAATCTCGCCGACGGCGGCGCGCTGATGGCTTTTCGCATGCGCGACACGCAGGGAAGGACGCTGTTCGCACATGCCGCATGGCGCGACGCCGCCGGCCAGTTGCAGCACTTCGGCGTGGCGGACGTGCTCTTCACCCCGCGACGACGGTGGACTTCGCCGCGCAGCGGTGCCAGTTATCCGGTAGAAATGGAGATCCACTTCGGCGAGCAGGTGCTGCGGACACTGCCGGTACTGGACGACCAGGAACTGTCCGCGAGTCAACCGGCGCCGGTCGTGTATTGGGAAGGGCTGGTCAAGGTGGAGGGTCGCCTCAGGGGCCGCGGTTACCTCGAAATGACCGGCTATGCCGGGACACTGCGGCTCTGAACACCGCGATGAGTCGCCTTTTGAAAGCTGGTGTCGAAGCCGCGATCGCCACCAGCCAGTTGGTGCATGAGCAGCAGAAGGAGCGCGAGCTGTCCGGCGGGTTTCTGACCAGCAAGGGTCAGCAGTTCGGCCCTGAACTGGCCAGCCAACGGGAACTGACCAACCAGAAGCTGTACACACAGAAAGCCGTCGCCAGGCGCCTGCGCGAACCCCCCGTCCTGGCAGAGGCACTGGGCCAGCCCCTGGATCTGGCGATTGGCAAAGCCGACGAACTATCCGATTTCCGACGCCAGGTCGACCTTCAGGCGGTCAAGTCGGCAGAATCCTTTGCCCACTGGCCATTTCAAATGGCGTCGACGTGATCAGCACCGTCGCCAAAGCCACCAACAAGGCCGAGAGTGCACGCCGGTGCGTTCACAGCCCCAGGAAATCCTTGATCATCGCCAGAATGCCGGCCTTTGGATGCGTAGCCGGGCCGTCGGCCGGGACGCCGCTGAACTGGCGCACAAAATTGTCCATTTCGACCTCGCGACGGGCAAGAATCTCGGCAATCGCCTCGGCGATTTCCGGCCGCGAACGGATGACTTCTTCGACGGTGTTCTGATCCAGTCGGTAGCACACGACGTCGGTCCTGGCGATGACCGAGGCGCGGCGCGCCTCTCCGGTCAGCACGCCCTTCTCGCCGAAGGTGCTGCCAGCATGGACGGTGCGGAACAGTTGCCGTGAATGGTCGGGAAAGTCCATCCATACCTCCGCTTCGCCAACGGCCAGCAGGTACAGCCAGTGCGGCGCATCGCCCTGATGGAAAATCACGTCGCCACAAGCAAAAGGGGCATACACCATGCGCTCGCCGATGGTTCTCAACTCTTCTTCCTGCAAACCGGAAAACAGTTCGAGTTTGCGCAGGTCGGCCATGCGCCGGTCGATCTCACGCCGCCGAACCGATTCCCGATAAGCGTCGTTCTCCTTGGTGATGTGCAGCGACTGTTCCGGCACCGCCAACTGCATGCCGGCGCGCTGCAGGGCCGCAAAGATATGGACGCGCACCGCAGAGTCGGTGGGATCATCGGGCTGGGGATCAAGCATCCAGTAGCGCAGGGCGTAGCGCCCGTAACCCGGACCAAACTCCATCAGCACGCAAGTCGGTGCCGGTTCCCGAGCCACGTTCTGAATTTCGGCGGTACTGATGGTCGCCTCCACCTTCTGAATCACCAGCGTCGGTGGCGAATCGTAGGTGACGTTGAACCATACCCAACGCCGCCACGGCCAGGCACGGATGTCGGCCCGGCCGAAGACGGTGAACTTTCCTCGCATCAACTGACTATTGGGAACGATCACCACTTCGCTGTTGCGCGTCCGGATTGTCGTCTGCCGCCAATGGATCTGCACCACCCGACCGGTAAGATCGTCCAGCTTGATCCAGTCGCCGACGCGCAGCGAGTTGTCGAGTTGCAACGCAACACCCGACAGGACATTGCCCAGGGTGTCCTGCATGGAGAAGGCCAGCACTGCGGTGATCAGTGCCGATGTCGTCAGCAGGCTTGAGGGATCGAGACCGACAATGTGCAGTCGTGCCAGGATGAAAGCGGCGTAGACCACCAGGACAATGATGTCCTCGGCGATGCGGACCGTCACGATACCCACGCGCGGCAGGATGCTGCGGAAGACAAAGATCGCCACCAGGCGAAACAGTGCCATTCCCGAACCAATGACGAAAAGCTCATGGACCATCACCGCGACGCGCGAGTAATCGAGCGCCTCGAGGATCGCACCGAAGATCTGCCCCACCAGACATACGCAGAACACCGCCACCGTGCCGCCGACCCGGCGCCGTTCCTTGGGCAACAGGCGCAGTGACAACAATGCGAAAACGACGATGGCAGCGATGACGTACTTGGTTTCGGGCAGCCAGAAGTAGGCCCACACTCTGCTCATCATGGTGTCCATCGCTACGCCTTCGTCGACTCGGAAAACCACCCCTGACGCCCCGGCGACACCTTGCGGGTCACCGGTTCAGAGCACGCTTCACATCCAGCCATCAAACGTCTGCACGCTGACCGGCCCGCCTGCGGCAACCCAGCGACCATGGCAATCGATCAACCACCGGTCATCGACATGAAGCGCACGACCTGCGGCGCGTCCATCCGGCGGCTGAACTCATGGCCCTGTGCCTTGATACCCATGCCGCGGACGATCGCCGCACGCAGCGGCCCATCGTCGGTCGGATGCGCACGCAGCAGCGGCATTAACCGGACTGCATCGTTGTTGCCCAGGCACGGGTACAGATCGCCGCGGGCGGAAATGCGCACACGATTGCAGGTATTGCAGAAATTATGGCTGTGCGGCGCGATGAAACCAACGCGCGTTGCGGTGCCGGGGAGCCGCCAATAGCGTGCCGGGCCACCGGTAGTCTCGGTGGACGGCAACAGTGCGAAGCGCGTCTGCAGGCGGGTCATCGCTTCTTCGCTGCTGAAATAACTCGCCTGACGCGGATGACCGATATCACCCAGAGGCATCTCTTCGATGAAGGCAATGTCGATGCCACGGTCGACAGCGAACTGCGCGAGGTCCACAAGTTCGTCGTCGTTGCCGCCGCGCATCATCACCGTGTTGATCTTGAGGCGCCCGAAGCCGGCCTTTTGAGCGGCGTCGATGCCACGCATTACCTTGGCAAGGTCGCCGACGCGGGTGATCTCGCGAAAGCGGTCGGGACGCAGGGTATCGAGGCTGATGTTCAAGCGCTTGACGCCGGCCGCGCGCAGCGCCGGGGCAAAGCGTTCGAGTTGCGAACCGTTGGTGGTGATCACCAGTTCCTTCAAGCCCGGCAGATCGGCGAGTTGTTCCAGCAACCAGACGGCGTTGTGCCGCACCAGCGGCTCGCCACCGGTCACCCGCAGCTTGGTCACCCCGAGGCCGACGAAGACGCCGGCAACGCGCAGGCATTCCTCAAGGGTCAGCACCTGCGCGCGCGGCAGGAAGGTCATCTCCTCGGCCATGCAATAGCTGCAACGGAAATCGCAGCGATCGGTGATCGACAGCCGGATATAGGTGACGTGCCGCCCATACTTGTCGACCAGGGTGCCTTCGGCGTGCCGGGAGGGCGCCGAAGGCGTGCTCGGCGAGAAATCGACGAGTGAATCGGGTACGGTTTCCGGCGTCAGCGGTTCATCTGGCATGCGAGCGACTCATGGCGTCAGCGCCCTGGCGTGATGGCGCAGGTGGTCTTCGATGAAGCTGGCGATAAAGTAGTAGCTATGGTCGTAACCCGGCTGCAGACGCAAGTCCAGAGGGTGCCCTGCTGCGGCGCAGGCCTGTCGCAACAACTCGGGCCGCAGTTGCTCGACGAGAAAGCCGTCCGCGTCACCTTGATCGACCAGCAGGGGCAGGCGTTCGCGGGCACCGGCGATCAGTTCGCAGACGTCCCAGTCTTTCCATGCCGCACGGTCTGCGCCCAGATAGCGCAGGAAGGCCTTCTGTCCCCAGGGACTGGCCAAGGCATGGCTGATTGGCGCGAAGGCGGACACCGAGAGGTAGCGGCCGGGATTGCGCAGCGCGCAGAGCAGCGCGCCATGTCCGCCCATGGAATGGCCACTGATACCCCGGCGCGCGTCTATTGGCAGGTTCGCCTCGACCAACTCCGGCAGTTCGCCAACCACATAGTCGTGCATCCGGTAGTGTGCCGCCCATGGCTCCTGGGTAGCGTTCAGATAAAACCCGGCGCCGTGACCGAAATCCCAGGCACCGTCCGGGTCGCCCGGCACGCATGCGCCACGCGGGCTGGTATCCGGGGCCACCAGCGCGATCCCCAGCTCGGCCGCGACGCGCATCGCTCCGGCTTTCTGCATGAAGTTCTCATCACTGCAGGTCAGGCCCGACAGCCAGTACAAGGCCGGCACCGTCGTCCGCTCGGTGCACGGCGGCAGGAAGACGGCAAACACCATCTCGCAGCGCAGGGTCGCCGAGCGATGGCGATAGCGACGATGCCAGCCGCCAAAACAACGATTGGCTGCGACCTCCTCAAGCGCTGCGAAAGCGGGCTCCGTCACCGCTCAGAACCGTATAACGGAGCGAATGCTCTTGCCTTCATGCATCAACTCGAAAGCATGATTGATATCTTCCAGGCCCATCGTATGGGTAATGAAGGTGTCGAGCGGAATCTCGCCTCTTTGCGCGCGTTCGACATAACCCGCGAGTTCGGAGCGGCCACGCACACCGCCGAACGCCGAACCGCGCCACACCCTGCCGGTCACCAACTGGAACGGTCGGGTCGCGATTTCTTCACCGGCACCCGCGACACCAATGATCACCGATTCACCCCAACCCTTGTGACAGCACTCGAGCGCCGAGCGCATCACCTTGACGTTGCCGATACATTCGAACGAGTAATCGACCCCACCGTCTGTCAGGTCGACGATCACTTCCTGGATAGGCCGGTCGTAATCGGCGGGATTGATACAGTCGGTGGCGCCGAGTTGCCTGGCAATGGCAAATTTGCCGGGATTGGTATCGACGGCAAGGATCCGCGAAGCCTGGGCCATCACCGCCCCGATCACTACTGAAAGACCGATGCCGCCCAGCCCGAAAACGGCCACGGTGGCACCCGGCTCGACTTTGGCGGTATTGATCACCGCGCCGATACCCGTCGTCACCCCGCAGCCGAGCAGACAGACCTTTTCCAGCGGTGCATCCTTGGCAATTCTGGCCACCGAAATTTCGGGCAACACCGTGTACTCGGAGAAGGTGGAAGTCCCCATGTAATGGTAGATCGGTGTGCCGTTACGGGAAAAGCGACTACTGCCATCGGGCATCAGACCCTTGCCCTGAGTCGTTCGGATGGCCTGACACAGATTCGTCTTGCCCGAGCGGCAGAACTTGCACTGCCCACACTCCGGCGTGTACAAGGGTATGACGTGATCGCCAATTCCTACCGAGGTCACTCCGGGACCGACGGCTTCGACGATTCCACCGCCTTCATGCCCGAGGATACTGGGAAAAATCCCTTCCGGATCGGCGCCAGAAAGCGTGAACGCATCCGTATGACAGACGCCGGTGGCGACGATGCGTACCAGCACCTCGCCCTGTCGGGGTGCCTCGACGTCGACTTCGGTGATTTCGAGGGCTTGTCTGGCCGCCCAGGCAACTGCAGCGCGTGCTTTGATCATCAACGACTCTCCTTGAACGATGCGAAGATCAGTGCAGATCCCCCGGTTTCATGTACGGCCAGCGGAACACTTCGATCCCTTCCTCGCGCAGCGCCTCGTACTCCGCGGTGCTGGCCTCGCCCCGTATGGAACGTTCCGGTGCCTCCACATAGTGAATCTTGCGCGCCTCTTCCGCGAAACGTGCGCCGACATCCTCGCAATTGGCGAGCAGCATTTCGGTCAGCTGGCGAAAAACGGCGAATGCGCTCCCCCGCACATCGGGTATCGGCACCTCGACCGCCGAAGCCGATACCGGGCCTGGTCGGGCCAGGTGTACCGCCGACGGCACGCGCCGAATCTCCGGAGAACCGCACTGGGGGCAGGTAACCAGGCTCGCAGCAAGTTGGCTGTCGAAATCCTCCCGAGACTGGAACCAGCCTTCGAAGCGGTGGCCATCTTGGCAAGCAAGGTCAAAAATGATCATGGGTTCGGAAAGCAGGAAGTTTGCGGTGAACTGCTTGGTACCCGGAGCCGGGGTCGAACCGGCATAGCCGCAAGGCCGAGGGATTTTAAGTCCCTTGTGTCTACCTATTCCACCATCCGGGCGACAAGGACCATTATACCTGCCCATAAACGCAGGAAAGGGAAAGTGCGTACGCACTTTCCCTTCGGGATCTGGAGCGGGAAAAGAGTCTCGAACTCTCGACCTATACCTTGGCAAGGTATCGCTCTACCAACTGAGCTATTCCCGCATGGTGACACTCTCGACCGTAGCACCTCGCTTCAACTCTGCGGGCATACCGGCCAAGACCACAGTTGATGATTATCCGCAGGCAGGCATGTGCTGTCAACCACTCGACTCCCTCCCCCTTACCACCTATCATGTTTCGGCCCCCTGGAAGAACTTGGGGAGAGGCCGTGCGCTGGCAGCGCGTATCAAGAGCAGGCGGAGGCCGCGTTTGAACCAGGAAAGGGCACTGCGATAGGCTTTGCGGACACTCCAATGGTTGGGGTCGGTCTGCTCACGGGCTTTTTTTCGGTGGCGGTGGGATTGCAGCGGGCGTCCTCCTGCCCGGCCTGAACACACCAGTACATGGCCAGCGCCATGATCAGGATCAGGCAATCGAGACGCTTGGGCGCCTCGAGTTTCGTATCCTCCAGGCGAAAGCCGCGGCTCTTGAAGTCCGAGAACATCGGTTCGATGGCCCAGCGCGCGCCGTAGTCTCGGACCGCGGCCCGGTGGGGCGGACAATCCATCGCGATG
>JAKOZI010000051.1 GCA_029780075.1 Pseudomonadota bacterium | reverse complement strand
GTGGGCAGGGAGCGGCGTCTCGATCCGCTGTTGATCGTCGCCATCATTGGCATCGAGTCCCGCTTCAATCCCTTTGCCGAAAGTGCGAGCGGTGCCAAAGGGCTGATGCAGGTAATCCCCGGCTACCACCTCGACAAGGTGCCGCGCGGAGCTGGCGAGCAACCGTTTCTCGATCCGGTAACCAACATTCAGGTGGGCGTACACGTCCTTGAGGAAGCGATTCGCTGGCGTGGCAGCCTGATTGCCGGGCTGCAGCATTATGGGGGCTCGCCCGAGGATGCCGAAACCGAGTATGCGAACAGGGTTCTGGCCGAGAAGGAGCGCCTCGAGCAGGCGGCCCGGCGCGGTACGGGCGGCCGTGCCTGAGCATTTCGGGATTTCTGCATACGCGGCTACTTGGCCACGCCGGCACCCGCGATGCGCCGAATGGCGCGTCGCGCTTCGACGGAGAGCACGAGTTCCGAGTGCGCCAGTGGGGTCATCAAACGCTCGTCGAAGTGCAGTAGGCACTGCTCGTCCTCGCGCAGAATGTCGGCCTCGATCAGGTTGGCGATGAAGGCGGCAAAGGTGGCCTTTTCGGGGAATTCCGGCGTATTGAATTCGTAGAGCAGCGATAGCCGCTGCGCCAGCAGGTGGCAGTTGTCTTCGAGCGCCTGGCGGGTGAGCTGGCCGGTGCCCTGCCGATCGAGGAGCGCCAGGGCGAGGAAGTGACGTTCCAGCAGGGGGCGGATGGTTTCCCCGAGCAGGTGCAGTTCGGCAAATTCCTGGCTGATCGGTTCCGGGGCGGCGAGTCTTCCCGATGCTGGCGATCGACACAGCAGCCCGCGCGCGAGCAGGACACGAATGACTGCTTCGGTGGCGGCTTCCAGTTCGCCGGGTGGCCAGCGGAGAAAGAGTTCCGCGCGCATCAGGGCGCAAATGCCGCCCACCGCGCGTGTCACGCGCGCGGCATCGAGGCGGCGGTTGTGACTCAGCAGGCAGGCGACCAGCGCCGGCAGGGCGAAAACATGCAGTACGTTGTTGCGAAAATAGGCGAGCAAGGGCGCTTGCTCGTCACGCACGCGGATCAGATCGCCCAGTGGATCGGCGAAACGCTCGACGACTGCGAGTCGCTCGGCGTAGCTCACCACCTGCTGCGCGTCGAGCGGGCAGGGAATCGTCGTCGGCGCATAAGGTGCTTCGCGAAGCAGTGCCTGGTAGTGCACGATCATCCGCTGCAGTGCGTGTTCATCGGCAGTGTGTTTGGGGGTGGCGAGCAGCGCGAGTGCGATCAGGTTCACCGGATTGACTACGGCCGCCTCGTTGATACGCTTGGCGAGCTCCGCAGCCGCATTGCGCGTGGCACTGCGCGACCATAGCGATTGGCTGGCCGTGGTTTCTTCGCTCCAGCCGGGCTGTTGCTGGTCGAGAAAGCCGGCGAGTTCCAGCGGTTCGCCAAAATTCACGTGTACCTTGCCGAAAACGCGTTTGATGTTGCGTACACTCGTGACAAGGCCCCACAACGATTCGCGTTGCTTGGGCTTGCCGGCCAGTTCACCGAGGTAGCTGCGGCCCTCGATCAATTTCTCGTAACCGATGTACACCGGAACAAAAACCAGCGGCCGTGCGTGCTCGCGAATGAAGCTCTGAACCGTCATTCCGAGGATGCCGGCTTTTGGGCTCAGCATCCGTCCGCTGCGGCTGCGCCCACCTTCAATGAAATACTCGATCGGGAAACCTCGCGCGAGCATCAGATGCAGGTATTCGTGGAACACCGCCGCATACAGCGGTTCGCCCTTGAAGCTGCGGCGCAGAAAAAAGGCACCACCGCGGCGCAGCAGTGATCCGACCAGCGGCAGGTTGAGGTTGGCGCCGGCAGCGATATGCGGTGGTGTCAGCCCTTTGCGGATGATGATATACGACAGCAGCAGATAATCGATATGGCTGCGGTGGCAGGGCACGTAAACGATCTCGTGTCCCGCGGCGATGCGCGTGACGGTATCGAAGTTGTGCAACTCGGTGCCGTCGTAAAGCCTGGTCCATAACCAGGACAGGAAGAGTTCGAGCGCGCGCACGACACCATACGAATAGTCGGACGCGATCTCGATCGCGAAGTTGGCGGCGCGGGCTTTGGCATCTCCCGCCGAGATGCCGGCGATTGCCACTTCGCTGGCGATCGCCGCGCGCACCTGTTCTCCGGCAAGCACCGCGTCCACCTGGGTATTGCGGTGCGAGAGGTCGGGCCCGATTGCCATCTGCCGCTGGCGACGGAAATGGACTCGCAACACGCGCGACAGTTTTCGTAGCGCGGGTTCTTCAGCAAGCCCTCCCTGCAGGAGATCGCGTAGTGAAATTGCGGCGTTGTAACGAACCAGCACATTGCGACCATGCAGCAGGATGGCCAGCAGTTGTCGCCAGGCGCCTGGCGGACGCCAGGTTTCCGAGAACAAGGCCTTGAGAACCGAATCCTGCTTGTCCGGACTGCGGCCCCAGAGGATGACGACCGGTACCAACTGTACATCGACCAGGGGGTCGGCAATCGCCTGGCTGATCAGGCGGGCGAGCAATAGCGAATAGCTACTGCCATCGCGAGCTCTGCCGGCAAGGCTGCGGTCACGATTCAGGAAGAAGAACGAGCGGGGAAGGACTTGCCTGCCCAAGGTGATGGTTGCCTCGGCACGTGGCAAACCGGTTCTCCGCGATTCCTCGAAGAGTACCAGGAGGTTCGAGAGATGCCTGTCCTGCAGAACGTAGCAAACCGGTTTCGCTCGGTCCAGGCCCAGCTCGGACGGATTCTCGGGAAATACCGAGGTGCGTACCCATAGATACAGCAGGCGGCGGGCCAGCCGGATGAACCAGTCGGATAACTTGAAAAAGTCGACCACGGCCACGCGCCCGGCGCCTGCCCGGTCTCCTACTCCTCCTCGACGACCTTGTGTTGCGAAGCCAGTTGCTGCTGCGTGGCGGGCGGAACCTGTGCGTAATGCGAGAACTCGATGCTGTAGGATCCCTCGCCGCCGGTCAGCGACTTGAGGCGCGACTGGTAGCCCTCGAGTTCGGCCAGCGGTACCTGGCCGGTGATGGCCATCACGCCGGGGCCGCGCGGCTGTGTGCCGGTCAGGTGGCCACGCTTGCTGGACAGGTCGCCGGTGACATCACCGGTCATCGCGTCCGGTGCGAGGATTTCAATGTTGACCAGCGGTTCGAGAATGATCGGCTTGGCGGCCCGAATCGCGTCGACGGTGGCCTTGCGTGCAGCGGTGAAAAATGCGATGTCCTTGCCGTCGACCGGATGCGATTTGCCGTCGTGTACAGTGACCCGCAAATCCTCGACCGGGAAGCCGGCGACGACGCCGTCGGCAAGTGCCTGGCGAACGCCTTTTTCCACGGCGGCCATGAATACGCCCGGGATGACGCCCCCCTTGACGATATCGACGAAGTCGAAACCGGCGCCACGTTCGAGTGGCTCCACACGCAGCATGACTTCACCGAACTGGCCAGCGCCACCGCTCTGCTTCTTGTGCCGGCAGTGCCCTTCAGCGGTACCCGTGATGGCTTCGCGGTAGGCAATCTGTGGCGGCTTGGTGTCGAGTTCGAGTTTGTACTGCTGCGACAGACGTGTCAGTTTGGCGCGCAGGTGCATTTCGCCGATGCCGCGAATCACCGTTTCGTTGGTTGTCGGGTGACGCTCGATGCGAAAGCAGGGGTCCTCGACCTCAAGCTTGTGCAGGATCTCGAACAGGCGCTGCTCGTCGGCCTTGCGCCGTGCATGCACCGCCAGGCCGTGCATCGGCTGTGGAAACTCGAGAGGCTTCAGGTGGATATGGTCTTCGTCATGCGAATCGTGCAGCACGCAGTCAAACTCGATTTCCTCGACCTTGGCGATGGCCCCCAGATCGCCGGGTACCAGCGTCTCGACCTCGACATACTCCTTGCCCTGCAGGCGATACATGTGGCCGACCTTGAACGGACGTTTGCTGTCGCCGACGAAGAGTTGCGAGTCCCGGCGGATCGTTCCCTGATGGACGCGGAAGACGCCGACCTTGCCGATGAAGGGATCGCTGACGACCTTGAAGACGTGCGCCAGCACGTGCTTTTGAGGGTCTGGCTCGGCCTGGAAGGCTTCCACCGGACCGCCGGGTTCGCCGCGGTAGAACGGCGGCGGGTTACCTTCCGCCGGATTCGGGGCCAGTCTGGCGAGCACGTCGAGCAACTGCAGGATGCCGGCACCGGTTTTTGCGGAAACGAAAAGAATCGGGATCAGATGGCCAGCACGCAGCGCCTTTTCAAAGGGCAGGTGCAGTTCGTCGGGGCTGGGATCGACGCCTTCGTCAAGGTATTTCGCGAGCAGATCCTCGTCTTCTTCGACGATCTGATCAATCAGCGCGCGGTGCGCCGCCGCCACAGACTCGAAATCGCTTTCGCCGTCATCGTGCCCAAGCAATTCCACTACGTCGCTGCCCTGTTTGGCCGGCAAATCAAGCAACATGCATTCCCGACCGAAGCGCTCGCGAATTTCGCCGACCAGTGCCGGCAGATTGACGTTCTCGGCATCGATCTTGTTGATCACGATCATCCGGCACACTCCCCGTGCCGCGGCCAGTCTCATCATCCGCTCGCTCGAAAGCTCAATGCCGTTCTGCGCGCTGATTACCACCAGAGCCGTGTCCACGGCCGCGAGCGCGCCGATCGCCGGGCCGGCGAAATCGGGGAAGCCGGGCGTGTCGATCAGGTGCACCTGCGCCCCTTGCCAGGAAAAACTCGCCAGCGCGGCATTCAGCGAGTGGCCGAATTCCTTCTCTTGCGGGTCGAAATCGCAAACGGTGCTACCTTTCTCGACGGCGCCGCGGCTGCTGATGGCGCCGGCTGCGGCGAGCAGGCTTTCGGCAAGGGTGGTCTTGCCGGCGGCCCCGTGGCCAACGAGAGCGACAGTGCGAAGGTTACTGGTGGCGGTCTGGCCCATTCATCATCTCCCATTCAAGTCGAATGCCCGTCGCCACCGCAGGAATAGCCCCATGGCATGGCGGTTGCGCGTGCGCCGATCATTCTACCTCTGCCACGCTCGCAGCGGTGGAGGCCGCACCCCGGTCGATGCCGACGGCACGGTCTTCGGTGGTCGCCGTGCGGCTGTATTTCTGCTTCGCAACGGCACCAGCACCGTGCGTTGGCGGATATCGCGATAACATGAGTTTTGTGTTAACCGCGTCAGTCGGCTAAAGTGTCGCGCTTTTGCTTTGATGAACAGCACGTCAGGAGGCAGAATGGAAAACGATCCACGCCAGAACGATCTTCGCGAGGCAGCCCTTGAGTATCACCGTTACCCGACTGCGGGCAAGATCGCCGTCCAGCCCACCAAAGGTCTCAGCAACCAGATCGACCTGGCCCTGGCTTATTCGCCAGGCGTGGCCTACGCCTGTCATGCCATCGTCGATGACCCCGGCACGGCCAGCCTGTACACTTCGCGGGCGAATCTGGTCGGTGTCATCACCAATGGTACGGCGGTGCTCGGTCTCGGAAATATCGGTCCTCTGGCCGCCAAACCGGTGATGGAAGGCAAGGGTTGTCTGTTCAAGAAGTTCGCCGGGATCGATGTGTTCGACATTGAACTCGCTGAAAATGACCCAGACCGGCTGATCGACATGATCGCCGCCATGGAACCGACACTCGGTGGCATCAACCTGGAAGACATCAAGGCCCCACAGTGCTTCTACATCGAGGCCAAGCTCAAGGAGAGGATGTCAATTCCGGTCTTTCATGACGATCAGCATGGCACGGCGATCATCTCGTCGGCGGCGATCCTGAACGCGCTCAAGGTGACCGGCAAGAATATCGGTGAAGTGAAGGTGGTTTGCTCCGGCGCAGGCGCGGCGGCCATTTCCTGTCTCAACCTGTGGTGCGACCTGGGTGTCCAGCGCGAGAACATCATCGTCTGCGACTCGAAAGGCGTGGTTTACGTCGGTCGCGACGAGAACATGGAACCGACCAAGGCGCGTTACGCCCGGACTACCGATGCCAGAACCCTTTCGGAAGCGCTGGACGGAGCCGACGTGTTCCTCGGGCTCTCGGCCGCCGGCGCCCTCGAACCGGATATGCTCCGGCGCATGGCCAGGCAGCCGATCGTCTTCGCGCTGGCCAACCCGACACCCGAAATCATGCCCGAGCTTGCCCGTGCAGTTCGTCCGGACGTGCTCATGGCCACCGGGCGATCCGACTACCCCAACCAGGTCAACAATGTCCTGTGTTTTCCGTTCATATTCCGCGGCGCCCTTGACGTCGGTGCGACGGGCATCAACGAACAGATGAAGATGGCCTGCGTCAAGGCCCTGGCGGCGATGGCGCAGGAAGAAGTGAGCGACGAGGTGGCCATGGCCTATCCCGGTGAGCACCTTTCCTTTGGCCCGGAGTACCTGATTCCCAAGCCGTTCGATCCGCGTTTGATTACCACCATCGCGCCGGCCGTGGCCCAGGCGGCGATGAGTTCCGGCATCGCGACGCGGCCGATTGCCGACCTGACCGCCTATCGCGAAAAGCTCCGGGAGTTCGTTTACCGTACTGGGGTGGGTATGCGCGCCGTGTTTTCGGCGGCCAGGCGTGGGCGGAAGACACGCATCGTCTATCCGGACGGCGAGGATGAGCGGATCCTGCGCGCGACGCAGACGATTCTCAATGAAGGCCTGACCAGTCCGATTCTGATTGGTCGCCCCGATGTGATTGCCGCACGGCTGGAGAGGATTGGCTCGAAGCTGCGTGTCGGTATGCATTTCGAGGTAGTCGATCCCAACAGTGACCAGCGCTACAAGGAATGCTGGACGACCTATCATCAACTGCGGAAGCGCCAAGGGGTGACGATCGACATCGCCAAGACCCGCCTGCGCAGCGACAACACCATCATCGGCGCCATCCTGCTCAAGCTCGGTTACGCCGACGGCATGATCTGTGGTCTGTCCGGTCGTTTCGCGCATCATCTGCGCCAGGTCGATGAGATCATCGGCAAGGCGCCAGGCTGCAGCACGATGGCGGCGATGACCCACTTGTTGTTGCCCGGACGCGCGCTGTTCCTCTGCGATACGCATGTCAACGAAGAGCCCGATGCCGCGCAACTGGCGGAAATTGCGCTGATGGCGGTAGACGCGGTGCGTCGCTTCAAGATCAGGCCGAAGGTGGCGATGCTGTCGCATTCGAACTTCGGATCCTCACAGAGTGCCTCCGCGAGCAAAGTGGCCGAAGCCGCGCGAATCGTGCGCGCCAGAGCGCCCGATCTGGAGGTCGACGGCGAAATGCACGGCGAAAGCGCGCTCTCCGAAGCCATCCGCAGGCAATCGGACCCGGAGTCACCACTGAGCGGTGAGGCCAACGTGCTGGTGATGCCCAATCTCGATGCCGCCAATATTTCCTATAACCTGCTCAAGGTTACCGGCGGCGAGGGAATGTCGGTGGGGCCGATCCTCCTTGGCGCCGCGCGTCCGGTGCATGTTCTGGCTCCGACCTCGTCGGTCCGCCGGGTGGTTGACATGACCGCACTGGTGGTGGTGGACGCGGCGAGCAAGTAACGGCGTGGCTTTGCCACGATGACCCATGCTGGCCGGGTGCAGATTGCGGTGATCTCTGTGTTTGGGAGGCATATGCCAGTCATCGCCGCCTGTGGTAGAGGGCGGGCCTGCTGGCGTTCGCGCTCGCCTGCGCGGTGACTGCTTTACAAACGCTCTCAGGCAATGCATCATCGAGTAGGCCAACTCGGTATAGCCGGGACCTGATGGTTCACAACGCGTTGCAGGGTCCTATCG
The DNA here is from genome assembly GCA_029780075.1 of Pseudomonadota bacterium. Taxonomy (GTDB): domain Bacteria; phylum Pseudomonadota; class Gammaproteobacteria; order Burkholderiales; family Rhodocyclaceae; genus Accumulibacter. Next base: position 14,635 of record JAKOZI010000051.1, on the reverse strand, counting down.
CGAAATATGGCAGCCAATCCGCAACAATCACCGCTTAGCGGTTTCGCCCGTGCGCTGGTACAAGCTGGCCGACTCAAGGAAGCAGAGGCCGAGACTCTGCTCGCCCAAGCAGCGGCCAAGAAGACTTCGCTGATCGAGCAACTGGTCGGAGCCAAGAAAGGTACCTTCCTGGAATTTGCACGTTTCGCTGCAGACAAGTTTGGTTATCCGCTGCTCGATCTGGCTGCGTTCGACGATTCCTATATTCAGAAGAACGCCATTGACCGGAAGCTGATTGCGACTCATCGCGTGGTGCCATTGCACAAGCGCGGCAATCGCCTGGCCATCGCCATCGCCGACCCGACCAATCTGCGAGCGCTTGACGAGATTCGCTTTCAGACCGGCTTGGCAGTTGACCCGGTCATCGTCGAGGAAAACAAACTCGGACCGCTGGTCACCAAGCTGTCCGAGTCGGTTGAGGAGACCCTGAAGAGTTTTACCAGCGAGGACATCAACCTCGAGTTTACCGACGAGCAGAGTCCGGAGAAGGTGGACGATGCGAGCAGCCTCGAAGTTGATGACGCTCCCGTGGTCAGGTTCATTCAGAAGATGATGCTCGATGCGATCAACGAGGGTGCGTCCGACATCCACTTTGAACCCTATGAAAAAAGCTATCGCATCCGATTTCGCACCGATGGCATTTTGCGGGAAGTGGCAGCGCCGCCCTTGGTCATCAAGGACAAGATTGCCTCGCGCATCAAGGTGATTTCACGGCTCAACATTGCCGAAAAACGCGTGCCGCAGGACGGACGCATGCGTCTGGTGCTTTCGAAAAATCGGTCGATTGACTTCCGCGTCAGCACCTTGCCGACGATGTACGGTGAAAAGATCGTCTTGCGGATTCTCGATCCAGCAAGCGCCAGTCTCGGTATCGATGCTCTGGGATATGAGCCGGAACAGAAGTCGGTTCTGCTAGACGCGATCCATCGTCCCTACGGAATGATCCTGGTTACCGGCCCGACAGGTTCGGGAAAAACCGTTTCGCTCTACACCTGCCTCAACATCCTGAACAGGCCAGGGGTCAATATTGCCACGGCGGAAGACCCGGCCGAAATTCCCTTGCCGGGAATCAATCAGGTCAATGTCGATGACCGTGCCGGCCTGACCTTTCCGATAGCCCTCAAGGCGTTCCTGCGTCAGGACCCGGATATCATCATGGTCGGTGAGATTCGCGACATCGAAACCGCAGAGATTGCGATCAAGGCTGCGCAAACCGGGCACATGGTACTGTCCACCCTGCACACCAATGATGCGCCAGCGACGCTGACCCGCCTGATGAACATGGGCATCCCGACATTTAATCTGGCTTCAAGCATCCTGTTGATCACCGCGCAGCGTCTGGTTCGCCGGTTGTGCACCTGCAAGAAGCCGCTGGACACGCCGATTGAAACCCTTCTCAATGCCGGCTTTCGGGAAAGCGATCTCGATGGCACATGGACCCTCTACGGTCCAGGGGAATGCGAGCGTTGCAAAGGAAGCGGCTACAAGGGAAGGGTCGGTCTGTATGAGGTCATGCCGGTGACTGAAGCGATTCAGCGCATCATCATGGCCAGCGGAACGGAGCTTGATATTGCGATCCAGGCCCGAAAGGAAGGCGTCAATGACCTGCGTCGTTCCGGCCTGCTGAAGGTCAAGCAAGGGCTGACCTCTCTTGATGAGGTTCTCGGCAGCACCAACGCTTGAAGAAGAGGTAACAATGGCGACTGCAGCAAGACCTCCCAAGAAAACCGAGTCAGACGTCAAGGAATTTGTTTTTCTTTGGGAAGGCAAGAACAAGGCCGGGAAAGTCGTTCGTGGTGAACAGCGTGCCAGCAGCCAGACGGTTGTGCAGGCCACGCTGCGTCGGCAAGGGATTCTGGTCAGCAAGATTTCCAAGCAGCGCTTCAAGGGCGGGCGGCAGATCACCGACAAGGATATCACGCTGTTTACGCGCCAGTTGGCGACGATGATGAAGGCTGGTGTGCCACTGCTGCAGACCTTTGAAATCGTCGGTCGCGGACACGACAACCCGGCCGTTGGCAAATTGCTGCTGGATATCAAGGCCGATGTCGAGACGGGTAGCTCGCTTTCGCAAGCGTTCCGAAAATATCCGATTCAATTTGACCCCTTGTACTGTAACCTGGTTGCGGCTGGCGAGCAGGCCGGCATTCTCGAAACACTCCTCGATCGACTGGCCAACTACAAGGAGAAAATGATCGCCATAAAGGCCAAGATCAAGTCGGCACTGTTTTATCCGGTGGCGATCATCATCGTCGCCTTCATTATCACCGCAGTGATCATGATCTTCGTGATTCCGGCGTTCAAGGAAGTGTTCAAGAGTTTTGGTGCCGACCTCCCGACGCCAACGCTGGTGGTGATCGCCATGTCGGATTTCTTCGTCCAGTACTGGTGGGCGCTGTTCGGCGGCATCGGTGGCGCGATCTACGCTTTCTTCTATACCTGGAAACGATCGGAAACCATGCAGATCGCTTTCGACCGGGCATTCCTGCGCATGCCCGTTTTTGGCGACATCATTCGCAAGTCGGTCATCGCTCGCTGGACCCGTACGCTGGCCACCATGTTCGCAGCTGGTGTTCCTCTGGTGGAGTCCCTGGAATCGGTCGGTGGTGCCGCCGGCAACTACGTGTATAAGGCGGCCACACGGCAGATTCAGAGTGAGGTGAGCACCGGTACCAGCCTGACCACGGCAATGCAGAATACCTCACTGTTCCCGAACATGGTGAATCAGATGGTCGCCATCGGGGAGGAGTCCGGCGCTCTCGATGCCATGCTCGGCAAGGTCGCCGATTTCTTCGAAGCGGAGGTGGACGACGCCGTCGAGGCCCTTGCCAGCCTGATGGAGCCGATGATCATGGTGGTTCTCGGGGTGCTGATCGGTGGCATGGTGATTGCCATGTATCTGCCGATCTTCAAACTGGGCGCTGTCGTCGGATAATGCCTGGCGCCTTGACTGTCGATCTGGATCCGACCACGTTTACGGTCATCGCGGGCGTCCTCGGGTTGCTGGTGGGCAGCTTTCTCAATGTTGTCATCCATCGCCTGCCCAGAATAATGGAGCGCGAATGGCATGCCCACTGCGCCGAACTGCGCGGTGAACCGCCGATCGAGCACGAACGGTTCTCGCTGGCCAGGCCACGCTCGCAGTGCCCAGCCTGCGCTCATGCGATCACGGCCATCGAGAATGTGCCGGTGCTGAGCTGGATATTTCTGCGTGGGCGCTGTTCGGCCTGCGCCAAGCCGATCTCCCTGCGCTATCCGCTGGTCGAAGCCACCAGCGGCCTGTTGTGCGCCTTCGCTGCTCTGCATTTCGGCTACGGCTGGGCAGCGACAGGCGCCATGCTGCTGATCTGGTGCCTGATTGCCCTGACCTGCATCGACCTTGACACGCAGTTGTTGCCGGATTCGATCACACTGCCCTTGCTCTGGGCTGGGCTGTTGTTCAACGTATCGGGGAGTTTCGTTGATCTGCAATCGGCCGTGGTCGGTGCGGCGGGCGGCTACCTCTCCCTGTGGTTGGTCTACTGGGCTTTCAAGCTGACCACCGGCAAGGAGGGCATGGGTTACGGTGACTTCAAGCTGCTCGCGGCACTTGGCGCCTGGCTCGGATGGCAGATGCTGCCGCTGACCATTCTGCTCTCGTCGCTGCTAGGCGCGGTTGTCGGCATCACTCTGATCGTGGTCATCAAACGCGGGCGAAGTGTACCGATTCCCTTCGGCCCCTATCTGGCAGTGGCGGGGATACTGGCCCTGTTCTGGGGAAAACCCCTGACGCGTGCTTACATCGGATTGCTGTAGTGCCATCCGGTTGCGCCCGCCCGGCGAGCAAGCTGGAATTGCCGCCGGTTCGCGTATAATCTCGACTCTCTAAGTTTATTCAAGTGCTCTTCGAGGGTTTGACATGCCGATTTACGCTTATCGCTGCGATTCCTGCGGGTTTGAGAAAGATCATCTGCAAAAGCTTAGCGACTCGGTGTTGCGTATCTGCCCTCAGTGTGGTCAAGCGACTTATAGCAAGCAATTGACGGCTGCGGGTTTTCAGTTGAAGGGCACCGGCTGGTACGCTACAGATTTCAAGGGCGGTAATGGCAAGGCTCCGTCCACGACCGGCAAGCCGGAAAGCACGGAAAAACCAGCAAGTACAGACGCAAACACCGACGGTAAGACAGGCACCGAAAGCAAGGCGAGTGCTGACGCGACTTCAGCCAGAGCCTCGGGAGCCAGTGCGTGCGCCGGCAGTTGATCAAGCGCTACTTCATCACCGGCCTGCTGATCTGGGTTCCATTGGGGATCACTGCCTGGGTGTTGGTGCTGATCGTCGGCACCATGGACCAGTCTTTGCGCCTCCTGCCTGAAGCGATTCACCCGCGCAATATGCTGGGCTTCGACATTCCCGGCGCTGGCGCGATTCTCACCTTGTTGGTCATCGTGCTCACGGGAGTGCTCGCCGCCAATTTCATCGGACAGCGGCTGGTTACCTGGTGGGAGCGGCTCTTGACCAGCATTCCGGTGGTCAATTCCATTTATAACAGCGTCAAGCAGGTTTCCGATACGCTTTTCTCGTCGTCCGGCAACGCTTTTCGGAAGGCACTGCTGATCGAGTATCCCCGACGTGGCGCGTGGACGATCGCTTTCCTTACCGGCAGGCCCGGCGGCGATGTCCTGCAGCATCTGGACGGCGACTATGTCAGCGTGTATGTTCCGACGACACCGAATCCCACTTCCGGTTTCTTTTTGATGCTGCCCAAGGCGGAGGTCATTGAACTGGAGATGAGTGTGGATACGGCCCTGAAGTACGTGATCTCGATGGGCGTCGTGGCGCCGCCACCCAGACCTCAGGTGGCGACTGCTCGCCGCCACTGATACCAGCACAACCCGCGGAAGGCAGCATGCGAACTCACTATTGTGGACAAGTCAATATACAGCTCATCGGCCAGGAAGTGACCCTCTGTGGCTGGGCGCATCGGCGCCGCGACCACGGAGGGGTGATCTTCCTTGATCTGCGCGACCGCGAGGGCCTGGCGCAGATCGTTTGCGATCCGGATCGCCCAACGATGTTCAAAGTGGCCGAGTTGGTACGCAACGAGTTCTGCCTGCGGATTATCGGCAGGGTTCGGGCACGTCCTGAAGGCACGGTAAACGTCAACATCGCCAGCGGCCAGGTCGAAATTCTTTGCTACGAGATCGAAGTCCTGAATCCTTCGGTGACGCCGCCGTTCCAACTCGACGAAGAAAATCTGTCGGAGAACATTCGCCTGTTGCATCGGGTGATCGACCTGCGCCGCCCGCAGATGCAAAAGAACATGCAGCTTCGTTACCAGACGGCGCGGGCTTTTCGCCGCTTCCTGGACGACGCAGGTTTCATCGACATCGAAACGCCAATGCTGACCAAAAGCACCCCCGAGGGTGCTCGCGATTACCTGGTTCCGTCGCGCGTTCATCCCGGGCAATTCTTCGCGCTGCCGCAGTCGCCGCAATTGTTCAAGCAATTGCTGATGGTCGCCGGCTTTGACCGCTACTACCAGATTACCAAGTGCTTCCGCGACGAGGACCTGCGTGCCGATCGCCAGCCGGAGTTTACCCAGGTCGACATCGAGACTTCGTTCATGAGCGAGGGCGAGATCATCCAGCTCATGGAAGAACTGATCCGGGCGGTGTTCAAGGAAGCGATCGGGGCTGAACTGCCGAATCCCTTTCCCCGCCTGCCGTACGCCGAGGCCATGCAGCGCTATGGCTCCGACAAACCTGATCTGCGGGTGACTCTGGAACTCGTCGAAGTGGCCGACGTCTTGAAGGACGTTTCCTTCAAGGTCTTCGCGGCGGTTGCCAACAGCGAAGGTGGGCGCATCGCGGCCTTGCGCATTCCCGGCGGGGCCAGCCTGACGCGTGGGGAGATTGACGCCTATACCCAGTTTGTTGCCATTTACGGCGCCAGAGGCCTGGCTTATATCAAGGTCAACGACGTGACGCAACTCAACGAGACGGGGCTACAGTCGCCGATCGTCAAAAATCTGCACGTCTCCGCACTGCAGACCATCATCGAGCGGACAGGCGCAGCTTCCGGCGACCTGATATTTTTCGGCGCCGACAAATGCAAGGTGGTCAACGACGCGCTCGGTGCCCTGCGAGTCAAGATCGGTCACGAGAAAGGCTGGGTCAATGGGCACGCCTGGGAGCCGGTGTGGGTGGTGGACTTTCCGATGTTCGACTATGACGAGGAGGAGAGGCGCTGGACTGCCTGTCACCACCCGTTCACCAGCCCGAAAGACGAACACCTGGCACTGCTCGGTACTGATCCCGGCGCTTGCCTGGCCAAGGCCTACGATCTGGCACTGAACGGATCCGAACTCGGTGGAGGTTCGGTGCGGATTCACCGGGCGGCCGTTCAGGAGCAGGTGTTCAAGGCGCTGGGTATTTCTGAGGAAGAAGCACAGCTCAAGTTTGGTTTTCTGCTCGAAGCGCTCAAGTATGGGGCTCCACCGCACGGTGGTCTGGCTTTTGGCCTGGATCGCATCGTGACCATGATGAGCGGTGCCGAGTCGATCCGTGACGTGATCGCCTTCCCGAAGACGCAGCGCGCACAGTGCCTGCTTACCGATGCGCCGAGTCGCGTCGACGAGAAGCAGCTGCGGGAGCTGCATATCCGAGTACGCCAGAGGGTCGACACACAGGTCGAGGTTGGCAAGAGTTGAGACGGAGGCCTGACTTCACCGCGCTTTTCCGCGCGCTGCTGCTGGCGGTACTGGCTGGGCTGCTTGGTCTGGCCGGCCCACTCCAGGCTCGCGAGACACCGTATGTGCGCGACGTCGTGCTGGCCGACCTGCCTGCCGAGGCCAGGGTGACGCTCAGCCGGATCCAGCAGGGTGGGCCATTTCCGTATCCGCAGAAGGATGGCACGACGTTCGGGAATTTCGAGCGGCGCCTGCCGCCGCAGCCACGTGGCTACTATCGAGAGTACACGGTTCCGACGCCAGGCCGGCGCGACCGAGGCGCGCGCCGCATCATCGCGGGTGAAGGGCGCGTTGGTGATGTCGCCCGTTCCGGCGAGTATTACTACACGGACGATCACTATCGCAGTTTTCGCCGCATACGCGAACGGCCATGATACGCGCCGAGATGCTGAACGTATTGGTAGATTGTCGACGCTCCGGTGTCTACCGCCTGCCTCCGTGCGGGCGTACGGTGCTGCTGGAAGCTGCGGAAGCCACCGGCCTGACCTGTTTTCAGGTCAGCTTCGCCGACGCAGACCGGATCGGTCGTGCGCTCGGAGAACTCGGGCAGGCGCTCGGTTTCCCTGAATGGTACGGACAAAACCTCGATGCCCTGAAGGATTGCCTGACCGATTTGTCGTGGTGTCAGGCGGCAGGATATGTCCTGATCATCGCCCGGGCCGAGATTCTGTATGCCGAGGACAAGGTCGGTTTCCAGGCGCTGAATGAGGTTTTTGCCGAGGCGGTTGCGGAATGGCGATCGCAGGCTTGCCCGATGTGGGTGTTTTACGATCTGCCTGCCGATGTACTGGCGACTCTCGCGACGCTCGGATGATCGTCTACAAACGGCCGGTGTCGGTTCTGGTCGTGATCCACACGACCGACCTGCTGGTACTGCTGCTTGAACGCGCCGCGCACGCCGGCTACTGGCAGTCGGTTACCGGCAGCCAGGAAGCGGGTGAGCAGTTGATGGATACGGCAGTCCGTGAAGTGGCCGAGGAAACAGGAATCGATAGCGCGCGCGAGAATCTTCGAGATTGGCAACTCACCCACAGTTACCAGATTTTTGCCGAGTGGCGCCATCGATATGCCCCCGGCGTGCTCTACAACACCGAGCACGTGTTTTCTCTGGAGCTTCCAGAGGCAAAACCGGTCAGCATCGCACCAGGTGAGCATAGCAATTACTGCTGGCTGCCGTGGCGCGCAGCGGCAGCGAAGTGTTTTTCGTGGAGCAATCGCGACGTGATCCTCATGTTGCCGGAGCGGTTGCGCATTGCCGATCGCTAGACCGTTGTTCAAGGCAGGCCGGGCAGTAGCAGCCGGTACCTGGGACGGGCGCGCAGGCAAGCTGCGGTTGCTGCATACACCAGCACGACGCGAGGCCGGCGCTGGCGCCGCAGACAAAAGGCGCTGCGCATTTTGCGCATGAAGTGGCTGGTGGATCGGCAGGTGAACTCACCATGGTGATCGTCAATCGCGAGCCAACAGGCCTTCCGAGATCCAGCGCTGCAGAAGCACTGCCGCCGTCCTTGCCGGTTCCGCTTCGGCAAACTCGGCAATGCGCGTGCAACATTCGGCAAACGGCGCACCAGCACGCAAGGCGCGCAAGGCGACCGCTTCGCAGGGATCGGCCGATCGCCAGCAGCATTCGAGAGTCGGACGCCAGACCAGGAGCACATGCGGTAGGGCCTGTGGCGCGTCAGTTGCCGCCTGCCCATCATCATTGAGCGTTTTCCAGATTGGCTCGACAGCCCACTCCAGATCAAGGATCTGGAGCGACGGCACGGCTTTGAAAACCTGCTTCGGCCATTCGTCCGGCCGCAGCGCGGCCACATCCTCGAAGCCGAGGAGGGTGGCATCCGCAGCGTCGAAAGCGGTACGCGTTGCCCAGTCCATGCGCGCCAGGTCGACCAGAGCCGGGTGCGGCAAGCGCTTGGGCACAGCGGCGAGAAATTCCACCAGCGAGTCGCCAAACCAACGAATCGAACGAAAATGCGATGGTCTCTCGGCAATATAGGCGCGTGCCAAGGCAGCAAAAGCGTCATCACCGAGCGCGCGTTGCAATGTTGGGAAATTGTCGCGTAAAGCGGCAGTCAGGCGCGCAGGGTAGGCTTGCAGATAGACGCTGAAGCCACCACTGCCGATGCCCTCGGCAGCGAACAATCCGGGACTGGCATCTGCGAGCAGGATGGCGTCCTGGAAGCGTTGTTGCAGTTCGCAGAGGGTGCTCATGCGGCCTGTCTCGTGTCGGCCAGGTTGCTGTGCTCAACCGATCGCGCCATATCGAGTTCCGCGAGCAGTACTTTGAGCGGCGGCATGTTGTCGTCGCGCTCGATCATCGTCGGGATGTGACCAAATCGCCTCACCGCATAGGCATAGAGCTCCCAGACTGCCGTACAGATCGGTTGATCGTGGGTGTCGATAATATACCCACCGTGATCCTCGTGCCCTGCGAGATGAATCTGTCGGACGGCTGTGATCGGCATGGCGTCGATGAAGGCGTGCGGATCAAAACGGTGGTTGACGCTGCTGACGAAGACGTTGTTAACGTCGAGCAACAACTCGCAGCCGGTACGCACTAGCAATTCGCGAATGAACTCCCACTCGTTCATCTCGTTAGCGCGGTAGTTCACATAACTGGACACGTTTTCCAGCAACAGCACCCGCCCAAGAATGTCCTGCACCTGCATTACGCGTGGTACCAGATGGTGCAAGCTTGCTTCGGTGTACGGCAGGGGCAGCAGATCGTGGAGATTCAGCGACGAAGTGCCGGTCCAGCAAAGATGGTCCGAGATCCAGGCCGGCTCGACCCTCTCGGCCAGCGCATGCAGGTCCCGCAGATACGCTTGGTCGAGGGGTTCGCTGCCGCCGATGGAGAGGGCTACCCCGTGCATCACCATCGGGTAGTCGCGGCGAATCTGGTCAAGATAGTGCAGAGGTTTCCCGCCGGAGACGAGGTAGTTCTCCGTGATGACCTCAAGCCAGTCCACTGGTTGCGGTGCAGCGACGAAATCCCGATAGTGTTCGGTCCGTAGGCCGAGGCCGAAGCCCCTGATGGTTTTACTCATGCTGTTTCTCTGGACTCAGACTGCTGCTGAACCTGACCGCTCACCTGCCGGCAGCGCGGCCAGGTTCAGCCACATGGGACTTACTTGGTCACCACCTTGCCTCCCGCATCGGTGCATTCCTTGGCGCTGGCCTTGGTCACCCAGCCCTGACCCTTGCAGGCGTTGGTTCCCTTGCACTCGCTCTTGGCCGTCTTGCACTCGGAATGCCCCTTGCACGAGTTTACGCCAGCGCAGTGAACCGCAGCCACGTCTGCCGCCTGGACGATCGGCGAAACGATGCTGCCCGTCGCAAAAAGGGCGGCGGCAGCGGTGGCGATAGCGACTCCAGACATCTGATTTGACATGATTTTTCTCCTCTCGGTGGATGGGTTGTGGGTCAAAGCAGGCCAGCCTGCAACCAGTGCTTCGACACAGCTTAGACGCGTAGGAGCGCGAATTACTTACAGGAACACAGAAATTATTTTCTCCGTTCGGGCGCGGGCTTTCCGTGGCTCTGTGCGGGTGAACTTTTTCTGCCATTAGCACTCTCATGCCGCGAGTGCTAAAATGGATCCTGTCAAGAGTATCGCATACGGAGAAACGATCACCATGTCACAAGCCCTGACTATACCTACGCTTTCCACGGTCGGCAGTATTGATGCGTACATCCAGGCGGCCAGGCAATTTCCTCTGCTCAGCGAAGAAGAAGAGTTTCGCCTGGCAACGCGCTTCCGCGATGAAGCTGACCTTGCTGCAGCACGGCAACTGGTGCTTTCACACCTGCGTCTGGTGATAGCCATCGCGCGTGGTTACTTGGGGTATGGCTTGCCGCACGCTGATCTCATTCAGGAGGGCAACATCGGATTGATGAAGGCGGTGAAACGCTTCGATCCTGGTCGCGGCGTTCGGCTGGTTTCTTTCGCAATCCACTGGATCAAGGCCGAGATTCATGAGTATGTTCTGAGGAACTGGCGGATGGTCAAGGTGGCGACGACCAAGGCGCAGCGCAAGCTGTTCTTCAATCTGCGCAGCATGAAAGCCAATAGCGAGGGACTCAGCACCTTGCAGGTTGCAGATATCGCTGGCCGTCTGGGAGTCAAGTCAGAAGAAGTCATCGAAATGGACACTCGTCTGGGAGGGCATGATCTCGCGCTCGAAGGCGATTCTGACGATGATGAGGCTTTTGCACCGATCGCCTATCTTTCCGATCATTCGAACGAACCAGTACATGTTCTGGAAGCCCGCGCGCGCGACTACCTGCACAACGATGGTCTGCAGGGTGCTTTGGCGAGGCTGGATGCACGAAGCCGCCGCATCATCGAAGCACGCTGGCTGAGCGACGAAGCCCCGGCAACTCTGCACGAGCTCGCCTCAGAGTTTGGTGTCTCCGCCGAGCGAATTCGCCAGATCGAAGTCAAAGCGATGCAGAAAATGCGTGCTTGTCTCGCGCCGCTCGCGAGTTGAGCACACGCTGCTTTATCTTGCCCGAAGGCCGGCCCGTCCGGCCTTTTTTTCGCGCTGCGGCGGATTGTTTTCCGGAAATTCCTGACTAACGGCCATGATCAGGCAACACACGCCGCATGATGAAGGCCATGGGGGTGTCGCCAACGCCGATCCATTTCCTGCAAAGTGGCGGGGGAGCACTGCGGAGACATTCGGAATGAGTAGCGAATGACCGGAGAACAGGCTTGTGTCGAAAAATCTTACACCGTCAATACATGAAGATCGGGAAACGCAACGGATACAGTAGGTTGCAAACTTTAGCATGGAGTTTGCTTCCAGGAAAAACCCAGTTGAATTCGCCGGTAAATTTCTGTCACACCTACGGAAGGAGCCCTCATGAAGGTAAATGGCTTGTTGCGCAGCGCGTCTTCGACCGGGTTCTTGATCACGACAAGTGACAGATATTCGGCTTGGGAGGGGCTTCCTGTTGCCGACACGCTCGCACTGAGTTTCATTGTCACCAACCGCAACCCGATTGCCAAAGCCGATACCTACACGATCCGTCCGAACCAGACGCTCAACGTCGCGGCACCGGGACTGCTGGGCAACGACAGCGACCCTGACGGCGACACCCTGAACGTCTCCGTGCTCAACGTGACGGGCCTGAAAGGGACGCTCTCGCCGTACGCCGACGGCCACTTCAGCTTCACGCCGACGACCAACTTCGCCGGCACGACCAGATTTACCTACACCATCAGCGACGGGGTTGGCGGGAGGTCGACGGCGACCGCGACCATCAACGTAGTGAATAGCGCGCCGGTCGCCGGCAACGACCACTACGCGGTGCACGCCGGCCGGACGCTCGACATCAGCGCGCCGGGGCTGCTGGCCAACGATCGCGATGCCGACGGTGACGCCCTGAGCGTCGCCGTGGTGAACGTCAGCGGGCTGCGGGGGACGCTCACGCCGTACGCCGACGGCCACTTCAGCTTCACCCCGACGGCCGGCTTCGTCGGCACGACCAGTTTCAGCTACACCCTCAGCGATGGTTTCGGCGGCAACAGCACGGCGACGGTCGCCATCGACGTCACCAACCGTGCTCCGGTAGCGAGTGACGACAGGTATGCGGTGGAAACCGGCAGGACCTTGGAGATTGCCGCGCCGGGGCTGCTGGCCAACGACCACGACGGCGACGGCGACGCTCTGAGCGTCTCCCAGCTCAACGTGACGGGCATGAAAGGGACGATCACGCCGTATACCGACGGTCATTTCAGGTTTGTTCCGACTGCCGGTTTCACAGGTACGACCAGTTTCAGCTACAAGGTTAGCGATGGCTTGGGTGGTAGCGATTCGGCAACCGTCAAGATCGATGTCATTGCGCCAACTGCAGGCCTTCCTCCTGAGTTGCCGTCGGGATCCGCCGCACAATGGGCTGCGATATTGTCCAACCCGGCAATAGTGATCGTCCATAAGGCAGATTATCTGGACGTCGCAGAAGTATGGAGCACGGTTGGAGCCTCCGAGGCCAGTCCGCAGACGCTGGCTGGCGGTGATCTTTACGCAGGAGGCCTGGGAGTCAGCGGGCAATCCGCTGCGACCAGTTCCATAAAGCAGGAGATCGACGGCAGAGAGGCCTTGCGTTTCAATCTTGCCGAAAAAGCGAACAACCTGACGCTGTATCTGTCGCAGTTTTTTGCGTACGACGATGGTACGGCTTTTGTCGAGAGTGGCCGTCTGCGGTTGCTCGATGACGGTGGCCGGGTGGTCAAGGAGTTGGGCTTCCATGCCAACAGCGGCACCGGCCTGCAGACGGTCAGCCTGGCCTCGGATGTCGCCTTTAGCGCTATTGAACTGAATGCCGGCGTCGCCCAGGGAAGCGATTTCATTTTTGGTGGCTATGCGAATCCGGACGGCAGCTTTGGATCTAATGTCTTCTCTGACGAGTCAGGTGCAGGGCACGGTAGCGAGTTTTTGGTTGAAAAGATTGTTCTTGGCTTGCCACTCGGTGATGCATTCAGTAGCTGAGGTTCAGTTGGGCGGACCGAGCGGCCTGCCCGCTGCGATCCGTCTGCAGAAGCCTCATCACCCTCCCTCAGGCAGGCGCTCAAGGTTTCGATCATGGCGATGCTGCCCAGGCTCATCAGATTGAAATTCATGCCCAGCAGACGCATGGTGATGAAGCCAAGCAGCACGCCGATGGGCAGCATCAGGATTGCCACCAGAGCACTGCGCACGTGCAGCAGGAATACGACGCAGACCAGCGCGACGATGACCGATTCCTCGATCAGGGTTCTGGTCAGCGTTTCGATGGCCCGGTGAATGAGGTCGGGGCGGTCATAGAAGGTCTGTACCGTTACACCTTCCGGCAGGCCCGGGCCGAGTTCCGCGATCTTGTCCTTCAGGTTGTGGATCACCTCGAGCGCATTCTGACCATAGCGGGCCATGGCGATGCCGGAAACCACTTCTCCCTTGCCATTCAATTCGGTCAGGCCCGGCGTTCGTCGGGAGCCAACTCGACGCGAGCGATGTCGCGAATCAGCACCGGTGTGCCCTTGTCGCTCTTCACCACCAGCGACTTGATGTCGCTCAGTCCACGCAGGTAACCCTTGCCGCGCACCATGTACTCGGTTTCGGCCATTTCGACGATGCGGCCGCCGACGTCCCGGTTGGAGTCGCGGATGACCTGGACGAGCGTCATCAGAGGGATGCCGTAAGCGCACAACCTGCCCGGATCGACAGTGATCTGGTAGGTCTGGACGAATCCACCGATTGATGCGGCATTATGGAGCAACTACCCCCAGCGTCTAGCCGTTGGCTCAGCCCAAATGCACTTGTTTTCGACGAACAGGAGCATTTTCATGGCAGAAAGCCACGTGGTGACGGCCTTGGTAACCAAGCGTGCCGAGATGGCCGGGCTGATCGAGCATCACCGGAAGGAAATGGGGCGACTGGCCGTTGATCTGGCCCACCTGGACGCGACCCTCAAGCTGTTTTCCCCGGAAATCTTACCACCTATCATGTTTCGGCCCCCTGGAAGAACTTGGGGACAGGCCGTGCGCTGGCAGCGCGTCTCAAGAGCAGGCGGAGGCCGCGTTTGAACCAGGAAAGGGCACTGCGATAGGCTTTGCGGACACTCCAATGGTTGGGGTCGGTCTGCTCACGGGCTTTTTTTCAGTGGCGGTGGGATTGCAGCGGGCATCCTCCTGCCCGGCCTGAACACACCAGTACATGGCCAGCGCCATGATCAGGATCAGGCAATCGAGACGCTTGGGCGCCTCGAGTTTCGTATCCTCCAGGCGAAAGCCGCGGCTCTTGAAGTCCGAGAACATCGGTTCGATGGCCCAGCGCGCGCCGTAGTCTCGGACCGCGGCCCGGTGGGGCGGACAATCCATCGCGATG
>JAKOZI010000046.1 GCA_029780075.1 Pseudomonadota bacterium | reverse complement strand
GGCCGATGCGCGACAACAGATCGGGATCGACCTGAGCCAGCAGCCGGGCACGCAGGCCGTTGCTGCCATCTGACCACCACTGCTGGCAGGTGGGATAGCCGCCGCCGCTATCCACCTGAGCCAGCCCCGCATCGCGGGTAGCGTCGTAGGGCCAGGCCGTGCGTGGCGTGCTGGAGTGGTAAGTGTCATAGAAGCCTGACGCGCTCTGGAAGTAGCTTGAACCGATCCAGGTCACGTCGTTCATCTGATCGTCGGAGAGCGTCGGGCGGTCCATGAACAGCTTGGCGCGCGAAGGGCCGTAGCAGTCGTTCACGAAGTCTGCGACCTCCTGAGCCAATACCGGATCACTGATGCGCGTGGCATCGACGTCCATGCGGATCTGACGCAGATCGGTCCCGCAGGGGATGGCTGCCACCGCAGCCCCGGTGACGGCCTTCGAGATGGCGTGCATGAAGAACCACCACACCGGCACCAGCGCGCTCTGGTTGTTGAGCGTGGTGTAGACGTTGGACCAGCCCGTGTCGGCGGGTTGCGGAACGCTGACCTGGCACTGTGCAGAGCGGGTGGTGTCGAATTTGATCGTGCTCAGATCGACCGGAATGAAGGGTATGCCGGCGAACATGATGACAACGATCGCCACCCAAACGCGGTTCTCGATGCGCATCGAGGACAGCACGCCCTTATTGCCCTCGTCCGCGCCTTCCGCCCGCGCCCGCAGCCACTCATGGATCACGATGGCAACGAACGGCAGCGCGAACACGCCGCTGGCCACCAGGATGTTCCAGATGCCGTTGTTGACGATCCACCCGACCAAGGTCAGGTAATACTCCAGATAGTCCGTCGTGTAGAGGGTCATGACGTCCTCCCCGCCTCAGCTTGCGCGCAGCACTTGACTGGCCTCGAGCAACGCGAGGGTGATCACGGCCGCGATCTCGACGCGCCGCAGGCGTTGATGAGACTCGGCCGAGGGCTCGCGCTCGAGCAAGCGGCGGCGCATCCACCACCAGCCATAGGCCGTCGCCGCATAGAGGAGCAGCCGCCAGGCGAAGAAATAACCCCGGTAGGCCTTGAGCCAACGCTGCCAGCCGTCGACGCTGCCGACGACATGGATGCCAGCGATGTTCACGCCGACCGCGACGCAGGCCACCAGCAGCACCCACAGCAATGTCCGCAGCAAGCCCGACGCGACGCGGCGGTTCAGCAGCCACGTCGGCCGCAGCCAGTTCCAGCCATTCATGGCGTGCCCCGTGGTTTCTGCACTTCCTTGAGCCGGTCGCGGGTCGTGTCACCCTCGAAGATGCCGCGCGATCCGCCGGCCCTCGTGCTATGCCGTTGAATGATCGCCATCGCGGAGTTGCCTGCCAGCGTGCGCCGCAGTTCGAGCTCGGTCTTGAGGTTGTTGATCTCTTGCTCCAGCGCGCTGTTCTCCTGATCGACCGCCTTCGTGGCCAGCTCATTGGCGGCGACGTTCGGCTCCTTCTTGCCGGTGAGCAGTGTGCGTTGCAACAGCAAGGCCTTCTCCAGCACGCTGGAAAGTGCAGCTTCCGAGGCCAGCCGCTTGCCCAGGAGATCCTGGTCGGTCTCGTCGCGCAGGGCCTCGATCACGCCG
>JAKOZI010000036.1 GCA_029780075.1 Pseudomonadota bacterium | reverse complement strand
GAGCATCTCGATGGACTCCGGTTTCTGCCGCAGCAGGAAGACCCAGTCCGAGCAGTTGAAAGCCGCTTCCATCTGCGCCGAGCCGTAGTAGTCGTCGGCGCTCTGGGTCGCGGTGCCGAGTGCGCCGCCGTACTTGCGGGCACGCCGGGCGGCTTCCTCGATCACGGCGGCCTTGACCGGATCGTCGGCGCCGATGTCGCCCAGTTGCTGCTTCAGCTCGTCGACAAACAGCACTTTGCGCCGGTTGCGGGTCAGGTACATCTCGCCGGTGATCCGGTGCAGCAGCAGGATGTTGACCACCGCGTGCAGGTCGGGGCGGCGCTTCAACTCCTCGTTCTCGATGACGATGAAGTCGTTGGAAAAATCGACGTTGTTCTTGCCTTCGAAAAAGCGCTCGTACTGCCCGCCCTTGGCGTAGGGGTTGAGCATGATGGCGAGGTCCTTGATGCGCTGGTCGCCCACCACGCCCAGTTCTTCGATGGTTCCGCCCTTGAAGGCGTCGCGCAGGCCGGTGATGCGTAGCTCGTTGCCGTATTCCCGCCAAAGCTTCAACACCATGGCCGAGATGGCCTTGTACTGGACTTCCTCCAGGGTGTGCTGCATCGAGCACATCTTGGCGATGCCGGGCACCAGCATGTCGATGTCTTCGTTGATGTCGACGATGTGGGTGAAGGGATTGAGGCAGATGTCCACGTCGGGGCGGAATTCGATGTAGGTGCCCTGGGCCTTGCGGCACAGCTTCTCGAAACTGCGGCCGAGGTCGAGCATCCAGACCTTGGCGCCGATGGCGCGGTAGGACCAGGCCATCTCGTTCATCAGCACCGACTTGCCCGAGCCCGGCGCGCCGATGATGGCAAAGTTGTAGTTCCCGAGGTCGTTGTCGAAGATGTCCAAAGTCATCAACTGGCCGCGCCGGCCGCCGAAGACCAGGGCGGGGGTGCGCGTGCCGCGCCACTCGGCGATCAGCGGCGCCATGTGGATCGCATTGGCCATGGTCTTGCGCGTGACCCGGCGCATCTTGACGAGATCCCTGTGGAACTTCTCGGTCAGCGTCATGGGGAGGCTCGCCAGCAGCGCCTGGCGGTGCATGTAGGCATCGGCGTTCAACTGGAAGCCGCGCCCGCGCCAGATGGCATTGGCCGCTTCGTGGGCGGCGACCGCCTTGTTCGGGGCGGTGAACAGCGCCAACTGGTGATACAGGCTCACCAGGCTGCCGCCGGTGTCGATGGCATCCGCCGCCGCCGTCCAGTCCTGGAGCTTCTTATTCACGTCCGGCATCACGTCGGCCATCTTCGACTTTGCGTTCTGCGTTGCCCGCACATGGTTGGCGGTGACCACCGACTTGGTGACGTTGGGGTCCAGGACCTGCACGCCCAGCGTGAGCAGAAAAGGCGCGCTGTACTGCAAGGCCGGCTGCATCAGGTCGCCGATGAGGGAGCCCATCTGCCACAGCGCGAAGCGTTCAGGGAAACTCTTGATCGAGAAGAAGCGCGCCTCCAGCACGTCGGGGCTGGCTTCCTTCCACAGGGTGAGGCCGCTGGGGTGCGGGTCCTGGATGGTGTCGAAGTCGACGATCTGGTCGCGCAGTTCGCGGCCATCGTCGTAGTGCAGGTCCGGCGCATCGGTCTGGGAGATGCGGTCGGGGTTGGTGAAAAGGGCGCACCAGTTGATCAGGTCGGCGGCATCGCAGACGCGGTTGGGCAGTGAGGCCGAGCGCAGGGTGGACGACATGGAATCGCGCAGCGCCATCAACTCGTCGCGCTTGTTCAGATCCTCTGGGTCGCCGGGAAAAGCGACGCTCAACATCAGCCGGAAATCCCGGATCGTGTAGTGGAAGCCGGCGGTGAGCGACTTCTGCGCGCCTTGCAGCAGGTGGCCGACGCGCTGGCGGGCGAGTTTCCTGAACAGGTTCCCGTTGCGGGCCGGCCGGCCCCACTGCTTGGCCTGCTCCGCCTGATCCTCGTCCTCGACGCGCAGATTGGCGTAGTGGCGCAACTGGGTGCGCACCTGGGGCGAGCCGAACAGGTGGAACTGGATGCCGGTGCCGGGCGGGCAGTTGGCATAGAGCGAGACCAGGACTTCAGCCATGCGCTCGTCGGCGCCCGACTGGGGCATGAGTTCGAGCATGACGCCCATGCTGTCGCGGTTGACGAAGATCTTTTCGGGGGCGAGATAGGCGGAGTAGGGCAGCCAGTTGGCGAACTGCTCGGCCGGCGTATCGACGGGCTGAGCGAAGGGGAAGCGCTGCGCCTGCCGACGATCGCGATGGGCGCCGAGCGGGGGATGGCTGTGGGGGGCGTTCATGGCGACCTCACTGCACACGGTTGGCATTGGGCCCGGCGAACGGAGGCCGTTGCGGCAACATCGGCGTGGCCGGCGCGGTGACGCCCGCGTTCGGCTCGGCGGTGGCTTCCGTTGCCGGATTCGTTGGGAGAATCGGCGGCGCCTTGAGTGGCGCATAGGCGTCGCGGATCTGGCGCTGCACGTGGTCGATCAGCCACTGGCCGTTGTCCACCTGCACATAGACGTAGCCCTGGTCGTAGAGATCGCCATCGGCGTCTTCCCAAGGCTTGATCCACAAGCGTAGCAGGCGGGCCTGGGAGCGCAAGGGGCTGGGCGTGACCGCCGTGTCGGCATTGCCGGTGGCTACTGACGATGGGGCGGGCCGGGCCGATTGGGGCGGATTCGCTTCGGATGCCTCTTTTCGCGGGGCGGCCGACCGTTTGGCCCGTTGGCTGGGCAGGTTGTTGTGGACGGCGTTGGCGTAGGTGCCCGACACCGAGTCGCAGGCGACGCCCTCCGGGGCCTTGCAGGCGTACTTCGAATCGCCGCCCAATCCAGACATGTTCATGCAGGCGCCCAAGGGAAGCAGCAGGCA
>JAKOZI010000011.1 GCA_029780075.1 Pseudomonadota bacterium | reverse complement strand
GCCAGACGGCAGCCGGGCGCCAGCCGGGCTTGCAGCCGCTCGCCGACAGCCAGCAGCAGGGCGTTGCCGATGTCCTGGCCGAGGCCGTCGTTGAGATCGGCGAAATGGTCGATATCGAGCAGGGCCACAACGGTGTCGGCAGGCCGGCCAGCCACGCCATCGAGGTCGGCAATGAACTGCACGCGGTTCGGCAGCCTCGTCAGCGGATCGTGAAAAGCGATGTGGTTGAGGCGCTCGACCAGTTTGACATTGCCGAAACAGGCGGCGATGTTGGCCACGAAGACGTCGAGCAGAGGCCGGTCGAGAGCCGCCGCGACGTGCCCGGACTCGAGATACACGGCGGCTTCCTGGTTCCCGGCGGCCTTCAGGTAGAGCACGGTGTGATCCGCGGCGAAGACGTGCTGCGCACGCGCCACGCTGTTCTGAATTGCCGCGACAATGCCCGCTTCCGGCAGCGCCTCCAGCGGCTGCGCGATGTAAGGCGCGTGCCGACCGGCAGCACCGACCACGTAGCAGTGCTCGCCGTCGCCGCCGAACGGCGATCCCTTCTGCGTACAGACGATGCCGTCCGCCGGTAGCTTGAGCAGCGCGGCGAGTTGGGTGAGCACGCCTTCGGCGAGGTCGGCGACGGCATGCTGTTCAAGCAGGCCGGCGGCCGCATGCACAATCAGTTCCAGCCCACGTCGGTGCTCGGCGATGGCGCGCAGTTGCTCGTAGGCGCGCAGCGCGGCGCTGACCGTGGTGATCAGACGGGTGTGGGTGAGTTCGCTCTTGGTCCGGTAGTCGTTGATGTCGTATTCGTTCATCACCGACAGTTCCGGCGCATAGCCCGGCTCGCCGGTGCGCAGGATGATGCGACATTCGGCCAGGCCCAGTTCGTCGCGCAGGTATCCCACCAGGTCGAGCCCGGCGCGCTCGGTTTCCATCACCACATCCAGCAGGGCTACCGCGGTATCGGGATGCTGGCGCAGCACCGCTCGCGCCTGGCGGGCACTGTGCGCGTACAACAGGTTCAGGGGCCGCCCGAAAATCCGCAGATCGTGGAGCACGAAGCGGGTGACGTCATGCACCTCGTCGTCGTCATCGACCACCAGCACCTTCCATGGCGTACCACCTGACGGGGGGGACTCGTGTTCCTGGATGTCATCCCCAAACGGGACCAATTCGTCAAGCATGCAGGCACTCCACTGTAGGGCCCTCGGAGGCGGTCCGAGGGATCGCTGGGTCAAGGCGTGGGCTTGGCCCGCGTTGCTGTATCCCGGCATCGTCTCGCCGAGTAGACCAGTGGCCAGATTATAGACAATATAGCGGCCGCACCCACAGCGACAAACGCCATGCCGGCTGGGCCGGCGTTCTGCGCCGGCCCAGCCGGCCCGCCATCCACCATCCCGAAAGCAATCACCATGCGTTCTCCTCCTCTCGCCGGCCTCCGCGTCCTCGATCTGACGCGGCTGTTGCCGGGGCCCCTGGCCAGCATGCACCTCGCCGACCTTGGTGCCGACGTGATCAAGATCGAAGATACCGGCGCCGGTGACTACGCTCGCAGCGCCGGCGCCGTACACGGCGACATCAGTTATTTCCAGCTCGTCAACCGCAACAAGCGCAGCCTCAGTCTCGACCTCAAGCAGGCGGCCGGCGTCGAGGCCTTCATGCGCCTTGCAGCCTCCGCCGACGTGATTCTTGAGGGGTTTCGACCTGGCGTGGTGGACAAGCTCGGCATCGGCTACGCGAGCGTGACCGCGATCAATGAACGCATCGTGTACTGCGCGATTACCGGCTACGGTCAGGATGGACCCTATCGGGACCGCGCCGGCCACGACCTGAACTATCTCGGCTACTGTGGCCTGCTTGACCAGATTGGCGTCGCCGGCAGCGCGCCGGCGATCCCGAACTTTCAGATCGGCGACCTGCTCGGCGGCTCACTGAGTGCGCTGGTCGGCCTGCTCGCCGCGGTGGTCGATGCGCGCGCCACAGGTCGTGGGCGCTATGTCGACGTGGCGATGACCGATGCCGTTTTCGCGCATACGATCTTTCCGTTGCTCGCCGTAATGGGCCTGGGGCAGGCACTGCCGCGCGGCGAAGATGTCCTCTCCGGCGGCATGCCCAGCTACGGCGTCTATGCCACCAGCGACGGGCGCCATTTGGCCGTCAGCGCGATGGAGCCGAAGTTCTGGCAGATGCTGTGTTCGGCCATCGATCGTCCCGACCTCAAGCCCTTCGCCTTCGCCACCGGCGCGGAGGGTCTGCGCATCCGTGGCGAACTCGCAGCGGCCTTCGCCGAACGCAGTTTCGCCGACTGGACGGCGGTCTTCGAGCGCGTCGACTGCTGCGTCTCACCGGTGCTGCGTTTCGAGGAAAGTCTGGAGAACGAGCAACTGCGCGCGCGCGCGATGATCGTCGAGGTGGCCGGAGTCAAACAATTCGCGCCACCGTTCAAGATCAGCGAACTGCCTTTCGAAACCCGCCTGCCGCCACCGGCCGCCGGCGAGCACAGCGAGGAAATCCTTCTCGAGGCCGGGTTCAGCACGGAAGAAATTGCCCGGTTGCGCACGCAGAAAGTGATCTGAACCCGTTGACCAGGTTGCCGGATGGGCAGCCTTGCCGGGTACGCGCCCGCCCCTACGGCGTGCGCACCGGGTCCGTCGCCAGACGCTGCAGATCCGCACAGGTGTTGATGTTCTCGAAAGCTGCCGCCTGGTCATCAAATGCGACCTCGACCACCGTCAGCGTATCGTGCCAGCGCGCGACCTTGCGCCCGCCCTTGCCGAGATAGTCGCCCAGCGACGGCAGGAGTTCGCGTCGGCACAGGGAAAACACCCGTTGCGGCTGCGCACCGGTGCGTGCCACTGCGAGGGAAGCACCACTCGCGGTCAAGGCCTGTTGCAGGCGCGCCACCAGGTCGGCCGGAAGAAAAGGGGAATCGCAGGGAGCCGTGGCGACCAAAGGGTGCCTGGCCACCGACATCGCGGCGTGCAGACCGGCCAGCGGCCCGGCGAAATCAGCGACCTGATCGGGCACGACACGATGGCCAAAAGCGCTGTAGCGCTCGCCGTTCTGATTGGCGTTGATCAACAGTTCGTCGACCTGCGGACCGAGCCGCTCGATCACCCAGGCAATCATCGGTCGGCCACCGAGATCCTGCAGTCCTTTGTCGAGACCACCCATGCGCCGGCCGAGCCCGCCCGCGAGGACGACCCCCGTTATTCCATCGACGCGCAAGGCGCATGCCTCTCGCCGCGCGCGCCGCCGACCCTCAGACACTGAGCGAGGGTCATTCGCCGTGCTCGGCGGCGGGTCGTGGCGCCGCTGCCTGTGGCGTGGGCTCTACCGGTCGCAGGGCAAGAGCCACCACGGAAACATTGTCGTGGCCGTCGCGTTCAAGGGCCAGCGCCACCAGATCCCGACAGGCATCTTCGACCCCCCGGGAAGTCACAATTTCGGCGATGTCACCCGGCTCGACACTCTCCCACAGCCCGTCGGAGCACAACACGAAGCAGTCGCCGGTCAAGGGCGGCGCGCAACGCTCGGCCACCACCCGCAGGTCGGGCTGCGTGCCCAGGGACGACACCAGCACATTGCGTGCGGGATGATGACGCGCCTGTTCAGCACTAAGCATCTGGTTCTTCACCAGTTCCGCGACCAGTGTCTGATCCTGCGTCAATTGCACGCATAGCCCGGCCGAGCAACGGTAGAGGCGGCTGTCACCGACATGCGCAAACCACCCGCTGCCGTCGACCAGAACCAGGGCCGTCGCCGTCGTGCCCATGCCGTCCAGCGCGGCATCGGCCTGCGCGGCACGAAAAACCGCGTCATTCGCCTCGCGCAACGCCACTTCCAGCGCACGCCGGGGGTCATCACCTGGCGTTGCATAATAGCTGCGGCAAATCGTCTCGATCGCCAGCCCACTCGCTACTTCACCGGCGTTGTGCCCGCCCATGCCATCCGCCACAACCGCGAGCACCCCGCGACACAGCCGTTGTGCAGGATCACTCGGGACAATGAAAGCCACCGCGTCCTGATTGCTGTTTCGCACCAGGCCGATATCGGTCGCCGAACCGCACTCGACGACATAACTTGCCGCCGCGGGATTCACCGACCCCCCTCCGGCGTGTTTGCGGCCAGATTTGCCAGGCCAGAGGCCCGCCACCGCGCGCGCCACGCGCGCACTCCACTTGCCCATATTCCCTGCCCCTTTTCGGGCATCCCCGCGCCACGTTTTGCCATTGAAACCGCTCTTTCGGATACAGTCGCCATTGTGCCAGTCTGCGCTCGTCGAAGGGGGGTATGCGCGAAGCGCTTGCGTCTCAGTCCGGCGCAAACCCGCTCAAAGGGGCCGAATGACCGACAACGCGCCGCGTACCTGCCCGGTGGCATAACCCGTTGCACGATCATGCGGGTAGTCTCTGGCCAGGGCCGTCCTGAGATCAGCCGACAGCGAATCGACGGTACCGTGGCAGCTCAGGCAGACCTCGACTACCGGCAAGGCTTTCATGTAGCGATAGCTGCGCTTGCCATCGGGGGCGGTAACCACCTCGCCAACTTCGAGCTGCTCGGGCTTGGCGCCATTGGCAAACTGAATGTTGAAGCCAGCGAGCTGGCGCGTTTCCCAAGCATCGGGCGTGCCGGTCGCTGGATTGCGTGACTTCAGGCTGACGCGGCGAATATTCCAGCCCGTCTGCCGACGCATGTCCTGCAGCAGTTGTGGCGCTTTCTCCTTGCAGACGGGAATCGCACCGACCGGACCTTGTTCGCTGACTGCGGTCTGCATCGCCTGGACAACCTTGGGCAGCACCGGCAGGGCGGTCTTGCGCGTGTCGGCAAGCAAGGCAACTTCCTCCTGCGCCCACGCCAGCTGAACGGCGGCAGCAAGCGACAGGGAAACCATGACTGCTGCGAAAACCTTCATGTGGACCTCCGATAATGTATAAGCATGCGCTAATTTACCATTATCTCGTACCAACCGTCACGAAACCATCACAACAAAGAAGCTTGCAGGCAGTTCAGAAAGGCTTCGCGCAGCGGCTTTTCGGGGAGATTCTTGCCAATCAGGACAATTCTTGAACGGCGTTCCTCCAGCGCCTCCCAAGGGTCGCCGTAATCGAAGCCGACGACGCGCTGGACACCCTGGAAGATCAGTTTCCGGTCGTCGTTGGCGATCGCCAGGATACCTTTGTAGCGCAGCAGTTCCACGCCGAGTTTCTTGAATTCCGTCGACTCTTCGATCAGCGATTGCACAGATAGCAGACCAACTGTCCGGCAACCGGACGGTGACCTGCATCAGCGGCGCGAACAGCGGTGTCTTGCTCAGGAGATAGGCAATCACCAGATACACGCACATCTGTTGCATCAACCCGCCGATCAGCGTCAGGTGATTGATTTCCTCGAACATGGTCTGAAGATCCGGAAGTAATCGGCCTCGATTCTACGATCTTGTCGTGCCAACACCAGCCCTTCCTGCCGACGGCAGCAGGAGATGTCGGATTGGGCAAACCCAGGCCGGCCTGTTATTCTTCGCGGATGCGCAGCCCATATTGCGTCATTGGCAAACCCGGCCCGCCCAACTCGAGCAACGCATGCTCGTGCATGGCCGCCTGGAGCGGGGATATTTGCGGAGTCATGCGGCCATGAACTACACCTTTGCTTCGGCGACGATCCTGCTGATTCTGATCACCGACCCGATCGGCAATATTCCGATCTTTGCCAACGCGCTCCGGCACGTGGCCCCGGAACGCCGACCGTGGGTGATCCTGCGCGAGGTACTGATTGCCTTCGTGCTGCTGCTGACCTTCATGTTCGTCGGCGAGGGTTTCCTGCGGATGATGAACCTGAGCGAGTTGTCGCTGCAGATCGGTGGTGGCGTGATCCTCTTCCTGATCGCATTGCGCATGATCTTTCCCCCGCCAAGCGCCGATGCCCCCGAAGCCGCTGGGGAACCGCTGATCGTGCCACTGGCCATTCCGGCCATTGCCGGGCCTTCGGCCCTGGCCACCGTGCTCTTGCTGGTCTCGCAGGCACCTGACCGGCGCACGGAATGGATTGGCGCACTGTCGATCACCATGGCGGTGAGCGCGATCATACTGGTGCTTGCCGAACGCATCCAGAGAATCGCCGGCGATCGCTTCGTGGTCGCACTCGAACGTCTGATGGGCCTGGTACTGGTCGCCATGTCGATTGAGATGATGCTGCGCGGCATCAAGACCTTCGTCATGCAACTAACGCACCCCTGAGGCGATTTAGACGCGTCAGGCCATTGCACTCTACTATACTTGGGTTATGGGATCGCCATGAGATCCGAACGCTCAAGGAAAGGAGAACACCATGTCGAAAAGAACACATGCCATGACCTGGCGGGATATCGCCGTGCTGGCAGTGGCCGTGGCCAGCAACGCGGGGTGCTATGTGGTACCAGCGACGGCGCCGGACGGCACGGTTTATTACAGCCATTACCCCTTGCCGCCGGTGGGAACGCCGATCGCGGTGCCACCGCCCGCCACGAGCACCGCGCCGGCGACGCTCCCGGTCAAACTGTACCCGTCCAACGATCAGGCCAGCCACACCGGCATTGTCAGCGGCAGCGTCACCAACATGATGACCGGCAAGGGTCGCTTCGTGGTCAACTATCTGGGTGAGGTCCTCGGCGGTGAAGCGACACGCGTATCGAACGACGAAAAACGTGGCGTCGCGAGCGCATTCAGTCCGGGCGGCATGTACATGTCTTGCGAGTATCAGATGAACACCCCCTATCAGGGTGCCGGTACGTGTTCGTTCGCCAACGGCGCCAGGTACCAGATGCACATCGGCAATTGATCATGATCCTGGTTTGCGGTGTCGCCAGGCGTTGATCAGGTAGAGGCGCCACGCTGTCCTGGTCACCATGTAGCCGAGGACTGCAAGGCTGGAGGCGAGCGCGACCAGACCCACCGCCAACGGTTCGGCAACCTCGAGCATCCACTCCTGCATGGCCTGAGCCCAGGCGGCAACGGCTGTGGTGCTGAACTCTGGTGGCAACATGAAGCCGCTGTCATCGCCGCTGAGCTGCCGGCCAATCTGGTACGCCAGCAGGTAGAGCGGCACGATCGTGAATGGATTGCTGTAGAGCGTGACGAGCAAGGCCAGCGGCAGGTTGACTCGCAAGAGCAGCGCACCGAGCGCCGCCCCCAACATTTGCAACGGCCCCGGAATCAGCCCGCAAAACAATCCGACCGCAACGGCGCCGGAGACCGAGTGGCGGTTGAGGTGCCATAGCCGGGGATGCAGCAATACGGCCTGAAAAGGACGCAACCAGCGATTCCGGAGAATGCTTTCGCGATCGGGGAGGTGGTTTTTCAGGAGACGGCGCATCGGTGCATTATCCTGACAATTGCGCCTTGATGCGCCCGACACCGCCGCCGGCCGCCGGCTGGCGCAATGATTATTCCGCTTTACTTCCCTTTCTTCTTGGCGCCCTTGTCGGCTGCCGCGGACTTGTCGGCCATCTTCTCGGCCATCGCCGTGCTGGAATTCATCCGCCCGTTGTCGGTCTGCTTGCCGTCACGGAACTCGCCTTCCCAGTAGTCGCCCGTGGTCCAGGTCAGGCGACCGAAGCCATGTCGGTTTCCGTTGACCCAGGCACCGGTGTAGAAATCGCCGTTACGCAGCGTATAGGTTCCAGTGCCGTGTGGCTCGCCATCCTTGAATGTTCCTTCGTAACGGTCGCCGTTGGTGTAATGCAGTACGCCCTTGCCGTTGATCAGGTCATCGGCCCACTCTCCATCGTAACGCTGTCCGTTACCCCAGGTGAAAATGCCTTTGCCGTTCTTCCTGCCGGCAATCATCTTGCCCTCGTACCGGTCGCCATTCACCCACTCGATGACCCCTTCACCGGTCATCGCACCCGTCGAGCGATCAAGCGACAGCTTGCCGGTCGCGGTGAACGCCTCCGTCTTGATTACCCGTTCCGTAGCTTCGGCAAGCGGGTCCGGTTTGGCAAGGACCGCAGCGGGTTCGGGCGGAGGAGGCGGCACTGGCGCCGACGCAACTGCAGCCAGCGTTTCCGGCCTGACTGGAGTGGCTGCGGGCTCCGGTGCCGCTGCCGGAACGGCGGGGCGGGGGGTGCTTTGCGGAACGGGCGCTTGCGGCGGTGGCACCTGCGGCGACGCGCTGGTCGTCACCAGGGCCAGGTTTGCGTCCTCCGCCCCATTCTGTCTTGACCGCGTGGCGGGCTGCGCCATCTCCTGCACCTGCGCCGGGGCACTGGCCACGGCGGTTTTTTCGGGCGGGCGCCCGGCCGCCTGCGGGGTGCTTACCGCAGACTGGCGAGAGCCTGGGACGAAATAGAAGTCACCGGTCATCGACGACGATTCCCAGGGAATCTGCCCATCGCGAGTCGCCTTGGCCACTTCCCTGCGCACGTTCTTGAACACCTGCTCGATGGTCAGACCCTGCACCTGAATCTGCTTCAGAAGTTCCTGGGTGTACAAGCCGTTGCGACCTTCGCCGTCGGCCGCTGTCCGGCCCGGCGCCGTCGCATAGGCGATCAGACTGCCCTTGGGAGCCTCCATCTGCGCCAGACCGGCAGCGCCCATGCTGCGGTTGGCTCGCCGCTCGAACGGATTGTTGCGGCAGGCGTCCAGGATCACCACGTTCAGATCACTGGTACTCAACTGGTCGAGAACACCATCCACATCCACCGACTCGACACGCACCGAGGATTCGCTCTTGATCTCGGCGTCGATCGGAATCAGGTAATTCTTGCCGCGCACCTGCATGCCGTGCCCGGCATAGTAGAACAGCGCGACGCTATCCAGCGTGAGGCGATCGCCGAACTTCGCTATGGCGCGGTTCATTTCCTTTTGCGTGGCGTCAAGCGCGATGATCACTTCGAAACCCGTGCGCTGCAAGGCCGCAGCGATATCGCGCGCATCATTGACCGGATTGATCAGCGGAGCCTCTTTGTATTTTGCATTACCGATCACGAGCGCAACCCGGCGCTCAGCCGCCAGGACCGACGACCACTGAGCCAGCGAGAAGACCGCCAGCGCGATACATAAAATGCGCCTGAACATCACTAGACCATCCCTCAGCAGCGTACCGGACAGGCGACGACCACCGCGAGTCCCCCATTTGAAGTGATGCCGTTGTCGCGACCACGGCCCACGTTTCCCGCGACTGCAAGAGAGCGGAAACCCGACAGATGGAACCGGAAAACACCGATCAAGACAGCTTATCCTATGCGGAAAGAAACGACCGTGACATTTGTCATCGTCCGTCGATCGTTCTTCCCCAGATAGCCATCAACGGAACGCTCAGCGGCCAGAGCGAGAGTATCCACGCGCTCGGCAGACAAAGTCAATCTTCGGGCAGCATCTGTGGGAACCTGGCCCGAATTCCGCCACACCGGCAAGTATTGCCTGCCCAGATCAAAGACAACCGGGCAGGGTTCCTGGAGAATGCGTCTTCCCGACCCATCCTTTTTCGCGGAGAACTCCATGCATGCTTGTGACCAACCAACTATCCAGGCCATCTATCCTTTCGACGCCCGCGGCGTAGCCAAACGTTTTCGCCATGCAGCGATTTTCGGTGCACTCGACGTGCTGACGGCGGGCGAAACGATGCGTTTCTGCAATGACCACGATCCGCTGCCCCTACTGGCCCAATTGCAGACCCGTTATGGTGGAGCGCTGGAAATCAGCTATGTGCAACGTGAAATCGGCGCCATCGTCATCGATTTCACGAAGCGGGCCTGATACCCACAATTGGTGACCGACGTCCGACGGCGTTGTCGGCACCTGCAGCCTTCGGTACAAGCGCGTGCTGATCTATCTCGGTTTTTCGGCAATCGTCGCGTTCATGGCAACGCTGCTCCTGCTGCGTTTCGGCCATCCATCCTTGCCCGCGGCAGCTCATCTGGTCTTTGCGGTCGGGATCATGCCCCTGATCTTTGCCGCGATCAGCCACTTCGTTCCGGTTCTGACGCGCAGTGGCCATCCGCACCGCCACCTCCTGCTGGCGCCGCTGCTTCTGCAACTGACCGGCGTGCTCGCCTTCCTCGACTTCACCGGCGCCGTGCCGGCGGGGAGTACCCCCGCCGCTGTCGCCGCGCTGCTGGTGGCGATCCTTTTCTCCGGATGGCTGTTGCGACGGGCCAGGCATACGATCGGCCGACCGCATCCCGGCTGGCTTTGGTATTTCGCGGCCATCGTTTTCCTGGACCTCGCCCTGATGCTCGTCCCGGCCATGAACTGGTGGCCACAGGTGCGAAACGAATTGCGCCTGCTGCATCTTCATCTCAACACCCTCGGCTTCGTCGGACTGACGGCGCTGGGTACCCTGCAGGTCCTGCTGCCAACCGCCCTGAGCGGCCCCGATGCCGACGCCGCGCAACGCCTGCGGCACGACCTGCCGTTGGCAGCGGGCGGAGCGCTGCTGGTAGCCATTGGCGCCGCTTGCTGGCCACCCCTCGCACTCGCCGGCGCAGTCATGTGCCTGGCCGTTGTGTTCAGGATCGGTCTCGCATGGCTACGGCGCTATGGCTGGCGGACCCTTGCCGGCGATGGCGCAGCGGCATCCCTGGCCGCTGCTCTGGCCGGACTTCTGCTGCTGCTGGTCCTGGGAATCGCCCATGCCTTCAAGGCTCTGGATGGCCGCGATGCGGTGCCGGCGTTTGTCGTGGCCTTCCTCTTGCCGCTGGTCACGGGAGCGCTCGCGCAACTGCTGCCGGTGTGGTTCCACCCCGGAAAGCGTACTCCGGCGCGCACCCGGATGCACCTCGCCCTGCGTTGCGGGGGGACGCTGCGCTCGCTGGTGTTTATGCTGGGCGGTATCCTGCTGGCGCTTGGAATAGACGAAGGCATGTGGCTGGCGGCGGCAGGGATGCTCTCCTTTTCCTTTGCGCTGACGAATTCACTGCTCGCCACGCGCTCGGAAAGGGATCAGTAAGAAGGTAAATTTCAAATACAAACAGCATGTTGAATGAATTTCGTGAATTAAGTCTCAAGATCTCCTGTGGGCGTCCGTTGCTGGGAGTATGTCCAACCCTGAGCTGCACCCCTGACGGAGAAGCAAGAAAATGTTCAAGCATGACCACTCTGCCCCTGTTCATTCCTCGCGCTGTGCGTCTCGTCATCTGCACCCGCGCCCGCCAGCCATGACCCTCTCGGCGCAGCCGCAGATACTGCTGCCCACAGCCAACTGTCGTACGCAGCACACCCACGTTCGCCGCATCGATGCCCCTCGGCCGCAAGCAACGGTGCTGGACCTGATGGCAGCGGAACTGCGTATCGGAGAACTCGAAACAGCCTTGTGCGAAGCGCGTGCGGCCGCTTTCACCGATACCCTGACGGGCGCCCTCAACCGCCGTGGCTTTGATGATGCTCACCGGCGCGAACTGGCACGCGCACGCAGAAGTGGCAGCTCGATGGCCCTGGCACTGATCGATATCGATGATTTCAAGCGTTTGAACGACACCCTTGGACACCACGTGGGCGACCAGGCCCTGGTGCACCTGGTCAAGGTCCTGCGCGCTGCTCTGCGCCCGTCCGACATTCTTTGCCGCTTCGGGGGCGAGGAGTTTGTCCTGCTGCTGCCGGAGACCGAACTGAACGCGGCGGCGGCGGCAATTTCGCGCTTCCAGCGGCAACTGGCAGCGCACGCCATCCCAGGCACGGATGCCGTCCTGACCTTCAGCGCAGGCGTCGTCATGCAGGAAGTCGGCGAAGCCCTGGACCACACGATTCTGCGTGCGGATGCGGCAACCTATGCGGCCAAACGCTCGGGCAAGAATTGCGTGATCACTGGCTGAGCTTTCGGCCTGGAAGCCGCCGGTCCTCCAGCACCAGGGTGAGAGCGTGGTAGACTGCTCGCTTGCCGTCATCCCTCCGCTTTCGCCCTCACGGTCATCACCATGCGCTATATCTCGACTCGCGGTCATCTTTCCGGTATATCCACTTCCTCAGGCCCGACCTTCAGCGAGATCCTGCTTGGCGGCCTGGCTCCGGACGGTGGTCTCTATCTTCCTGAATCCTATCCGCAAGTCAGCAGCAGCGAACTCGAGCAATGGCGACAACTGTCGTATGCCGACCTGGCCTGGGCCGTGCTTTCCAGATTCGTCGACGACATCCCGCCGGCAGATCTGAAAGCCCTGGTGGCCCGAACCTACACTGCGGAAGTGTATGGCAACGGCCGCCGCAAGGAAGCTGCAGGCGAGATCACTCCCTTGCTCTGGCTGGAGCGACCGGACCCGGTGCGCGCAGAAGGTGGCCTGGCCATCCTTGAACTCTCGAACGGCCCGACGCTTGCCTTCAAGGACATGGCCATGCAGTTGCTTGGCCATCTTTTCGAATACGTCCTGGCAAGACAAGGCGCAGAGATCAACATTCTTGGCGCCACCTCGGGAGATACCGGGTCGTCTGCCGAATATGCGATGCGCGGCAAGCGGGGAGTGCGGGTGTTCATGCTTTCGCCACATGATCGGATGAGCGCTTTCCAGCGTGCGCAGATGTATTCGCTGCACGATGCCAATATCCACAACATCGCCGTACGCGGCACCTTTGACGATGCCCAGGACATCGTCAAGGCGGTGTCCAATGATCATGCCTTCAAGGCAAAGTACAAGATCGGAGCGGTCAACTCGATCAACTGGGCACGCGTCGCTGCGCAGGTTGTGTACTACTTCAAGGGTTACTTCGCCGCTACTGCCGCGGCCCCCCGTGGCAGCAATCAACAGGTGGCCTTTGCCGTTCCTTCGGGCAACTTCGGCAACATCTGCGCCGGCCACATCGCGCGCATGATGGGTTTGCCGATCGGGCGACTGGTGCTGGCAACCAACGAGAACGACGTACTCGACGAATTTTTCCGTACCGGCGTCTACCGGCCACGCTCGACCGCCGAAACCTGCGCCACGTCGAGCCCCTCGATGGACATCTCGAAAGCATCCAACTTCGAACGATTTGTCTTCGATTTGGTAGGACGTGATGCGAGCGTGGTGCGCAAGCTATGGGCAGAAGTGGATGCAGGTCGCAGTTTTGACCTCTCGGGCACGCCCTTCCTAGCCCGCCTGCCTCAATTCGGCTTCATTTCCGGGAGCAGCACACATGCCGATCGGCTGGCAACGATCCGTCAGACCTTCGCCAAGTATGGCCTGATAATCGATACACACACCGCCGACGGGCTCAAGGTCGGCAGCGAGTTGCGCACGCCCGACATGCCGATGGTGGTTCTCGAAACGGCCCTGCCGGCCAAGTTCGAGCAAACCATCGTCGAGGCTCTCGGCCGGCAACCGCAGCGACCAGCCGGCTTGCAGGGCATTGAAGCCCTGCCGCAAAGGGTGCAGGTGATGGACGTCAGTGTTGATGCCGTGAAGCGTTTCATAGAACAACATGTTCGCTGATGGCGAGAAACAGCGCCACCAGCGAACAAGCGGGCCTGCAACTGGCCTCAAAAACCGGCTTCAAATCGTGGCGAACGCTTCCTTTTCAGAGGTAGATCACGGCTGGAAAAACGGCGGCAGCAAGCACCAGCACCAGCCATTCCAGGTTATGCCGCGCCAGGAAGCCGGTGAAGTGCATGATCAGAATCGTAATCGCCAAGACATAAAACAGCGCAAATAGCATCAGACCACCCTTTCTCTTTTTGCGCAGACCACAACAATCCGTCTGCTTCCCGTCGCACGGGCCGAATTATATAACCGCTTCGCCCGCCGTCCCCGTCCAGGGTGGAGCTACCAGACTGCGGCTGTCATGCTTGAATGTTTCCGCCCGGCTCGTTCGTCTGCTCCGGCCGGCGGCGCGCGCCCCCGAAGCGGGTGATCCAACTGCCGGCTCACCGACCCGATGGGCGCTTGCTAGCCCTGAAAACGCATCGATAAGTCGAGTGCACGGACATCCTTGGTCAAGGCACCGACCGAGATGCGGTCTACGCCCGTCTCGGCGATGGCCCGCACGCGGTCCAGGCTGACATTGCCCGAAGCCTCCAACACGGCTCGGCCACCGGCGATGGCCACGGCTTCACGCAGTTGCTCCAGGCTCATATTGTCAAGCAGGATCATTACCGCACCGGCATCGAGGGCCTGCTTCAACTCGGCGAGGGTCTCGACCTCGATTTGCACGAACTGGCAGACTCCGGCCGCACGCTCGGCAAGCTGCATGGCGGCGGCGAGCGCTGCCGGAATGCTGCGGGCAGCGAGAATGTGGTTTTCCTTGATCAGGATTCCGTCATAAAGACCGAGGCGGTGATTGCCGCCGCCGCCGCACCTGACGGCGTATTTTTGCGCCAGGCGCAAGCCAGGGATCGTCTTGCGCGTATCGACCACCTGTGCCCCGGTACCGGCCACCCGATCCGCATACTGGCGGGCGATGGTGGCAACGCCGGACAGCAGTTGCAGGAAATTGAGCGCTGTTCGCTCGCCGGTGAGCAGGGAGCGCGCAGGACCCTCGATCTCGCAAAGTAACTGATTGGGCTGCAACCGCTGGCCATCTTTTGCCTTCCAGGTGATGACGACCGCCGCATCCAGCTTCCTGAAGCAACGCTCGAACCAGGCACTCCCACAGAGTACCGCGTCCTCACGGGCAATGACCGTGGCGCGACTGAACTCGCCAGCCGGGACGAGTTGCGCGGTCAGGTCACCGCTCCCGACATCCTCTGTGAGTGCGGCGGTGACATTGCGCTCGATTTCGGCATCGAGCAGGGCTGCAAGGGTCATGGCAAATCCCGTACACTAAGAGGTGACCTGCCCAATTCTAACACCGATGGGAGCGGCAAATGCTTGACCTACTGCTTGCCGGCCTGGGCGTACTGCTTGCCCTGGCCTTCACCGGCGCCCTGGTCTACCTCTACGTGCAGGACGTCACGCAGGAAAAACATGCCGTACTGCGGAACTTTCCGCTGGTCGGTCACCTGCGTTACTTTTTCGAGAGCCTCGGCGAATACTTTCGCCAATACTTCTTCCTTGGCGACCGTGAGGAAATGCCCTTCGACCGGGCGACGCGCAGTTGGGTCTATCGCATGGCGAAAAACGAGGGCGGGATTATCGGCTTCGGATCAACCTATCGGATTCACGAAGCCGGTGCCCTGGTTTTCGTCAACGCTCCCTTTCCTGTGCTTGAGGAGGAGCAACTGCCGACACCTGCGGTAGTGGTCGGTGAAGGTTATTGCCGGACGCCCTTCGTCTGCAGATCACTGGTGAACATCAGCGCGATGAGCTTCGGAGCCATTTCCCGACCAGCCGTATGCGCGTTATCCCGCGGTGCGGCCGCGGCTGGCTGCTGGCTTGATACCGGCGAGGGCGGACTTTCTCCTTATCATCTGGAGGGTGGTTGCGACATCATTTTTCAGATCGGGACCGCGAAATACGGCGTCCGTGACGAGCACGGCGAACTGTCGGAGGTCCGCCTGCGCGAACTGGCGGCGAACGCAACGGTGCGGGCCTTCGAGATCAAGCTTTCGCAGGGCGCCAAGCCGGGCAAGGGCGGCGTTCTGCCTGGCAACAAGGTCACGCCCGAGATCGCCGGCATTCGCGGCATTGCCGAGGGTCGCGATTCGATGAGCCCGAACCGGCACCGGGATATCGCCAACATCGACGAACTGCTCGACAAGGTCGAACAGGTTCGGGAAGTAACCGGCAAACCGGTGGGCATCAAGACCGCCATCGGTGGTGATCGCTTCATGCTTGAACTCACTGCGGCGGTCGCGCGGCGTGGTCTGCAAGCGGCGCCCGACTTTCTCACCATCGATGGTGGCGAGGGGGGCAGTGGTGCCGCGCCGCAGGCCCTGGCCGATCATATGGCACTAGCAATCGACGAAGCGCTGCCGCTGATCGTCGACGCGCTGCTGGCCAGCGGACTCAAGGAGCGTATTCGGATCATTGCCGCCGGTCAGTTGGTGACCCCGGCGCGTGTCGCCTGGGCATTGTCGGCAGGAGCTGATTTTGTGAACACCGCCCGCGGCTTCATGTTCTCGTTGGGCTGCATCCAGGCCTTGCGCTGCCATACCAATACCTGTCCAACCGGCGTCACCACGCACGACCCGCGTCTGCAACGCGGCCTGGTCGTTGAGGACAAGGCCGCGCGAGTAGCGTCATACTGCCGCAACATGAACAAGGAGGTCGCGATGATCGCTCACTCCTGTGGTCTGCGCCATGCCCGCGAACTCCGCCGCGAACACGTGCGCATCGTCCAGCCCTCGGGGCAGAGTGTCGCGCTCGACGCTCTCCACCCCTACCCGATCCGAGCCACCTGAACTCAGTCGCTGGCGGCAACGAGGGTCAGCAATTCCCGGCCATAGCGTTCGGCCTTGGCCACGCCGATCCCCGGGACAGCAAGCAGCGATGGCACGGAATCCGGGAGCAGTGCGGCGATCTCGTGCAGTGCCCGATCGTGAAGGATCACGTAAGCCGGCACGCCCTGCTCACGGGCCTTCTCGCTGCGCCAGGCGCGCAATCTGGCCAGTAGCGGTGAATCGTCGGCTCGCCGGGGGCGGTCGGGAGTGACCCTGTTTCTGGCTTGCCTGCCCCTCGGCGTTTCCAGCCGTCGCCGCAGCTTGATGCTGGCTTCTCCCTTGAGAATCGGCCGCGCGTCGTCGGTCAGCTTCAAGGCCCCATAGGCTGTGGCGTCGGCTTCGAGGACGCCGCCCGCAAGCAACTGGCGAAATACCGAACGCCAGCCCATGTCATCCATTTCCGCACCAACGCCGAAGGTGGGCAGACGTTCATGGCCAAACTGCTTCACCTTGTCCGTAGGTTTACCGCGCAGGATGTCTATCAGATGCCCGGCGCCAAAGCGCTGACCGGTGCGCAAGGCTGCCGACAGCGCCTTCTGCGCCGCGATGGTGCCATCCCACAGCAACGGCGGATCGAGACAGACATCACAATTGCCGCAAGGGGCCGCTTCCTCGCCAAAATAGTTCAGCAGGAGTACGCGCCGGCACTGCGCCGATTCGCAATAGGCCAGCATGCTGTCGAGCTTCTGCCGCTCGATGCGTTTCTGCTCGGGTGGCGCCGACGACTCGTCGATCATCTGCCGGTGGATCACCACATCGTTAAGCCCGTAAGTCATCCAGGCTTCGGACGGCTCGCCGTCACGCCCCGCCCGCCCGGTTTCCTGATAATACGCTTCGAGGCTCTTGGGTAGATCGAGGTGCACAACGAAGCGTACGTCCGGCTTGTCGATCCCCATCCCGAAGGCAATCGTTGCCACCATCACCAGGCCGTCCTCGCGGAGGAAGCGCTGCTGGTGGTGCTGGCGGTCGGCGGCCGTCAGCCCGGCATGGTAGGGCAAGGCGGCCACTCCCTGCGCATTCAGCCACACTGCCGTTTCATCGACCTTGCGGCGCGACAGGCAATAAACGATTCCGGCTTCCCCCCGATGGACGCTCAGGAAGGAGAGCAGTTGCTTGCGAGGGTTGTCACGCTCAACGACCGTATAGCGGATGTTTGGCCGGTCGAAACTCGCCACGAACAGCCTCGCCTCGGCAAGGCTCAGGCGGGTGATGATTTCCTGGCGTGTCAGCTGGTCGGCAGTCGCCGTCAGCGCAATTCGCGGCACGGAAGGAAAGCGCTCGTGCAATTGCGAGAGCTGGATGTACTCCGGACGAAAGTCGTGCCCCCATTGCGAAACACAGTGTGCCTCGTCAATCGCGAACAGCGCGAGTTGCTGGCGTCCCACAAGCTGTTCGAGCAAGCCGATGAAACGGTCGGTGAGCAAACGTTCGGGAGCGACGTAGATCAGATCCAGCTCGCCACGCAGCAAGCGACGCTCGGTGTCGACCAGCGACTGGAAATCCAGCGTCGAATTCAGGAAAGCTGCGCGCACTCCCGCCAGCCGCAAGGCGTCGACCTGGTCCTGCATCAGCGCAATCAGCGGCGAGACGACCACCCCAACGCCCGGCCGGACGAGTGCGGGGATCTGGTAACAGAGCGACTTGCCGCCGCCGGTCGGCATCAGCACCAGGGCATCCCCGCCCCTGACGACCTGGTCGACGATCTCCGCCTGCTGGCCTCGAAAAGAGGCATAGCCAAAAACGCGGCGGAGGATGTCGACGGCTGGAGAAGTCATTGCCGAAGCGGTAACGACGATGTCAAGCCCTCAGGTAAAGGACAGAAGGGACAGCCGCCAGCGTAGCGCCATATTGTCGGCGCTGACCGGTGACAAGGTTTGAAATCAGTCAGCGCAAGCGCTCCCGGGTGAGATTGGAACCGTTCCAGCACAGGCACTCGCCCTGTGTCTCGGTCCAGTCGGCCAGCACCCAGCGCTCGACGTGGATGCCGTCGACGATATGGTCGTGGGTCGCCGGACGATGCGTGTGGCCGTGGATCAGGCTTGCATAGCCGTGCGCGCGCAGAAAATCGTCGGTGCTACCGGGATTGACATCCATCAGGTACTCCGCCTTGCCACGCTTGGCCGACTCGCTTTTATGGCGCAGCGCCGCCGCCACTGCCCGACGTTCTGCCAGTGGCCTGGCGAGAAAGGCGGCTTGCCACTCCGCGCGGCGAACGAGCGAACGAAACGACTGATATTCGTGATCGTCCGTACACAACGCGTCACCATGCGACAGCACGAACTGCCAGGTGGGCAACGACAGAACATGCGGATCCGGCAGCAGCCGCGCGCCGCTCCTGGCCGCAAAAACCTCACCGAGTAGAAAGTCGCGATTGCCATGCATCACCGAAACGCCAATGCCAGCCGTGACCAGCAAACGCAGTGCGGCGACAATCTCCGCCGCAAACGAATCCCGTGCATCGTCAAGGCAATCGTCGCCCGGCCAGGCTTCGAAAAGATCGCCAAGAATGAACAGGTGCTCGGCCGCACGCGCCCGTCCGCCGAGAAAATCAAGAAAGAGTCGCGCGACCCCTGGCGCTTGCGGCGCCAGATGCAGGTCGGAAATGAACAGGATCAAGGAGGCTACCGATCGGTCACCGGCACACGCCTCAGCAAACTTCGGCGCGCTCGATCAGCACGTCCTCGACGGGCACGTCGCTGTGGCCACCGGCAGTGGCTGTTTTTACGGCCTTGATGCGGTCGACGACCTCAGTACCCTCCACGACCTTGCCGAAAACACAGTAGCCCCAACCTTGCGCATTGGGCGCTCGGTGGTTCAGGAAGTCATTGTTCACCACGTTGATGAAAAACTGCGCGGTGGCCGAGTGCGGTTCAGCGGTGCGGGCCATGGCGACCGTGTAGGCCTCGTTCTTCAGTCCGTTGTCGGCCTCATTCCTGATCGGTGCCTGACATGCCTTCTGCTTCATGCCCGGCATGAAGCCGCCGCCCTGAATCATGAAGCCGGGAATCACCCGGTGGAAAATGGTATTGTCGTAGTGGCCGGCGGCGACGTAGGCCAGGAAATTTTCGGACGACAGAGGTGCTTTCTCGGCGTCGACTTCGATACCGATGATGCCGAAATTGGTGTGTAGCTTGATCATGGCTTTCCTAGATGTGGGAGTTGCTTCTGCAACCCGCGTAATCCCCTCGCACGAAAATGTGGAAGTGGGGATGGAATGAGGGAAACGGTCAGCACCGGCATGCGCCGAGGTCTTTACAACCCGTAACCGCTATTTTTTTTCGGGAATGACCCTGACCGACTGGATGGTCACCGGTTCAAGTGGCACGTTCTGGTGCATGGAGCGGTTTCCGGTGGCCACCTTGGCAATCTTGTCCACCACATCGAGTCCCTGCGTGACCTTGCCAAAAACGGCGTAGCCCCAGCCGTCGGATCCCGGGTAGTTGAGCGATGCGTTGTCACGATGATTGATGAAAAACTGCGAACTCGCCGAATTCGGGTCCGCCGTACGAGCCATGGCAATCGTGCCGCGATCGTTCTTCAGACCATTTTTTCCTTCGTTATCCACTTTCCGGGGCGCCGCCTTCTGCTCCAGATCAACCGTAAAACCACCTCCCTGGATCATGAAACCCGGAATGACGCGGTGAAATACCGTGCCGTTGTAGAACCCTTCATTGACGTACTGTACAAAATTCTGGACAGTCTTTGGGGCTTTCTCGGAGTCGAGTTCGATCACAATCCGGCCCATGCTGGTCTGCATTTCGACGCTTGGCGCAGCCCAAGCGGCAAAGGACAGCAATCCACCGATAATCAAGGCGAGTTTCCTGTGCATCACACCATTCCTTCCCAAGTGATTTTTCGTGTGCCGCCGACACCTGCCGGGCGCGCACTCGTTTCCCAGCGCCGGGCAGCTACCGCCGGGCGGTGTGTCGCTCTCTGAGTGTCGCACGCTCTGTGCTGCTCATCAACCCACGCGTTCCTGCTGGATCAACCATCGCCCCCTGACCCTGACGAGGACCATGGTCTTGCCGACAGATGATTTCAGATAGGGGGAAGCATAGTGCTGCTTGAACCGGGCAGTCGCCTTGTCGTCGGCAAAAGACACCTTGACATCCTCGATTTCGACCAGCAATTTGCCCGGTTTCTGCATCGGCCGCATACGCTCGATTTCCCATGCCTTGCGTGACATCCCCCGTGGCGGCAGGAAATCGGCGGCATAATAAGCAAGGTAAGCCTTCGCGTCCTTGCGTGACCAGGCATTCGCCCAGGCTTGCAACGCCCGGGTCACCGCCGCCTCGTCAGCGCCGGTAGCGGCCACAGGGTTTCTGGGCAGCGCTGCTACGGCGTCCACCGCTTTCGGCACCGGCCGCTCGGCCAGCGTCTCCGCCGCACGGAGCGGTGCAGGCTTGTCTGTCGTTCGGGCCGCAGGCGTTGTCGTAGCGCCGACAGTCAGCGTGGTATCCGTCCCACGCGTGGCACCGACCTCGCCCACCTCGCCGATCGCGGCGACTTGCTTGCCCCCCGCCCCACCCGCAGTGCTGATCAGTTCACGCAGCCGGAACAACTTGGTCTGTGCGATTTTCTTTGCTGGATCGAGTTGCAAAGCCTTGTCATAAGCCTGGCTGGCGAGATTGGCATGCACATCGCCAAGGTTCTCGTAGGCAGTCGCGTAACCCGGATAGGTTCTGATCGCCATCTCGAGCGCCGTTCGCGCCTTGTCGTACTGTTTCTGCCGAGCATAGAGCACAGCGAGGTTGTTATACGGTTCGGGAAGTTCGGGATAGTCCTCGGTCAGCTTGCTGAACACGACAATCGCTTCAGCGGGACGCCCCATCTCGGCGAGGATCAGTCCCTTGAGAAATTGCCCCTGCGCCTCCTTCGGCTTGCCGGCCAGATAAGTGTCGACTTTCTCGAGGGCCTGCGACGACAGCCCCTGTTTCAACAGGCGCTGCGCATCGGCCAGGCTGTCTGCAATGGCCGGGGAGTCTGCGCAAATCAAAGCCAGGGCAAGGAGCAAAGCATGCAAGAGCGCCGGCAAGGGCCTCGGGAGGTTCGGGCGCATCGTTATGGTATACTTGGCCTGGCAACGGTTGGTAGTGGTTGGCGACTCGACCGATCGATTCTAACAAAAGCCGCGACCAAACCAAAGCACTGTACGCCGCCAGCGCCACGCTTTCCGCGGCTCATTGCCGTGGACCCATATATGCTGAAAATCTACAACTCGCTGGCCAGAGAAAAGCAGAACTTCGTACCCATCACCCCGGGCAGCGTCCGCATGTATGTCTGCGGGATGACCGTTTACGATTACTGCCATCTCGGTCATGCCCGCGTTCTGGTGGTGTTCGACATGGTGCAGCGCTGGCTGCGCGCGAGTGGACTGCAGGTCAACTACGTCCGGAACATTACCGATATTGACGACAAGATCATCAAGCGCGCCTTCGACAACAAGGAAAGCATCGGCGAACTGACGGAGCGCTTCATCCGCTGCATGGATGAGGACGCCGCCGCCTTGGGGGTGGAAAAACCGGATCATGAACCGCGTGCGACTGCATACATCCCGCAGATGCTCGAATTGATCCGGCGACTTGAGGCGAACGGACTGGCTTACCAGACGGCTGCCGGCGACATGAACTTTTCGGTACGCAAGTTTCCGGGCTATGGAAAGCTCTCGGGCAAGTCGGTTGACGATCTGCGGGCCGGCGAACGCGTCGACGTCGACGGAACCAAGGACGACCCACTCGACTTCGTCCTGTGGAAACACGCGAAACCTGGCGAGCCTTGCTGGGCTTCGCCTTGGGGCAATGGCCGACCGGGATGGCACATCGAATGCTCGGCGATGAGTTCGGACCTGCTCGGCATGCACTTCGACATCCACGGCGGCGGCCAGGATCTGCAGTTTCCCCATCACGAAAATGAAATCGCCCAGTCCGAGGGGGCGCATAACTGCAGCTTCGTCAACTACTGGATGCACAACGGTTTTGTCCGCGTCGATGACGAAAAGATGTCGAAATCACTCGGCAATTTTTTCACGATCAGGGAGATTCTCAAGAAATACGATCCCGAGGTGCTGCGCTTCTTCATCCTTCGTGCCCACTACCGCAGCCCGCTGAACTATTCCGAAGCCCATCTCGACGATGCCCGGCAGGCGCTCAGCCGGCTCTACACTGCGCTCAAGGCTGTGCCCGCGGAAGTCGCGCCGATCGACTGGAATCAGCCAGCAGCGCTTCGCTTCCGGCAGGCCATGGACGACGACTTCAACACACCCGAAGCCTGCGCCGTGCTGTTCGAACTGGCTGGTGAGGTCAACCGCAGCCAATCTCCGGTCCTCGCGGGGCAATTGCGGGCGCTGGCGGGTCTGCTGGGTCTCCTGACGCGAGACCCGCAGGTCTTCCTGCAAGCCACGCCGCGGAACGAAGGCGAAATTTCGGCCGCAGACATCGAAGCGCTGATTGGGCAGCGCGTGGCCGCCAAGCAGCGCAAGGACTACGCGGCAGCGGACCGGATCCGTAGTGAACTGGCGACAGCGGGAGTGATCCTCGAGGATGGCGCCAAGGGCACCGGCTGGCGACGCGCGTAACCTTGCTGGGAAGCGCCTAGCGAAGAACGCGGCCGCCGCTTCCGATGACCGTCAGGTCGACAAATCGCGAGCCAAGCCTGTCGTTCGCCGAGTAGCTGACACGATAGCCGCCGAGGTCGTAGTTGTGCATGCTTTCCAGACTGCTGATCAGTTTTTCCCTGGTGGGATCCTTGCCCGCCTTGCGTAGCGCTTCGACCAGCACTTTCGCCATGGCATAGGCCTCGACACCGTAGTAGGACGATTTGCCCTGCCTATCGAGCAGTTTCTGGTATTCGCGGATCATCGGTGTGGTGTCGTTCCACGGATAGGGCATGACCTGCGAGATACCGATACCACGCGCCTCATCACCAAGTTCCTGAACCAGCAGGTCAGCCCCAACCGGTGACAAGGTCATGAACTGCGGTTTCTGGTTGGCTTTGCGCATGGCGCGCACGAAGGCGGCCGTCGGCTTGTAGAGGGTGACCATGATCACCGCTTGCGGGCTGACCTTGGCGATGTCCTGTACCGCCTGGCTGACTTCAACGGAGTTTCGCTCCACCGTGGCAATCGCTGACGGCACCTGATTGTGCTTCCTGAGCGCTGCCACCACGCCATCGAGGCCAGACTTGCCGAAACCATCATTCTGGTACAGGACCGCGATGTTCTTGAAGCCCAGCGAGACCAACTGGTTGACGATGGCTTCAGTCTCGTTCGCGTAGCTCGCCCGGACGTTGAACATATAGCGATTGTTCGGATGGTCCCTGGGCGACTGCCGGATCGAGTCGGTGCCGGAGATGGTGCCCACCAGCGGCACCCTGGCCACACCGAAAACCTCATTCATGGCCGCCGTCGTTGGGCTGGACCCGTATGAGGCCAGCAGGGCGAAGACCTTTTCCTGGTTGATCAAGGCACGGGTATTGGCCACCGTCCGATCGGTCTCGTAGCCGTCGTCGAGTGCGCGCAACTCAAGCCGTCGGCCATGGATGCCGCCGCCGTCATTGACCTGCCGGAAGAAGGCGTTGATCACCATCTTCATGTCCAGTCCGTACGCCCCGCTCGGACCAGAAAACGGCGCCGTCATGCCGATCAGAATGCTGTTGTCGGTGACCCCCACCTCGGCTG
This sequence comes from Pseudomonadota bacterium, assembly GCA_029780075.1. Taxonomy (GTDB): domain Bacteria; phylum Pseudomonadota; class Gammaproteobacteria; order Burkholderiales; family Rhodocyclaceae; genus Accumulibacter. The sequence continues at coordinate 25,074 of JAKOZI010000011.1, read as the reverse complement.
CAGCGACACAGCCCAAACAACCCAAAAAGCATAACAGCAGTGCTTTTGCAATACCCATGCCATGACCCTCCCCTAGCTCAACAGCCGTGGTCGGCCCACGGCCACGTCCAAGACTGACGAAGAATGGCCAAGGAAACTGACACCTCCCTTACAGGAAGAGAAGAACTGGGTTGTTGCGCGCCTTCACGCGGTAGGGGCGACTGACAGCGCGATCACGGAGCCGCAAAGAAGTCCCGTACACGATCCATCCAGGACTTGGCGCGCGGGTTATGGTGCGCAGAGTTTTCGCGACTCGATTCCTCAAGCTCGCGCAACAATTCCTTCTGACGATCGGTGAGGTGAACCGGGGTTTCCACCACCACGTGGCAAAGCAGGTCGCCGTGATTATGGCTGCGAACCCCCTTGATGCCCTTGCCGCGCAAGCGAAACGTTTTTCCAGACTGTGTCTCTGGGGGAACACGGATCTTCGCCACACCATCGAGCGTCGGAATATCAATTTCTCCACCAAGCGCGGCGGTGGTGAAACTGATCGGCATCTCGCAATGCAGATCGTTCTGCTCGCGCTGAAACACAGGGTGCGACTTGAGGTGAATCTGAACGTAGAGATCTCCGGACGGGCCACCGTTGATGCCGTGCTCACCTTCGCCTGAGAGGCGAATCCGGTCTCCCTCATCGACCCCAGCCGGAATCTTGACCGCCAGCGTCTTGTGCTGCTTGACGCGGCCCGCTCCGTGACAGGCACCGCAAGGCTCGGCAATAAAACGGCCGGTGCCGTGGCACTTGGGGCAAGTCTGCTGGATTGAAAAGAATCCCTGTTGCAGTCGAACCTGGCCGCTGCCCTGACACGTCGGACAGGTCTTCGGTTGTGTGCCCGCCTTGGCACCGCTGCCATGGCAAGCGTCGCAAGCTTCCATCGTCGGAATGCGAATCTTCGTTTCCGTTCCGAACGCCGCTTGCTCAAGAGTAACTTCGAGGTTGTAACGTAGATCGGCGCCGCGATAGATATTCGAACGTCCACCACGACCACCGCCGAAAATCTCGTCAAAGATGCCGCCAAAGGCGTCAGAGAAGCCTCCTGCCCCGGCAGCACCCATGCCCGCCTGCGGGTCAATGCCCGCATGTCCGTACTGGTCGTAGGCCGCTCGCTTCTGCGTATCGGTAAGAATCTCGTAGGCTTCCTTGACTTCCTTGAAGTGCTCTTCCGCCCTGGGATTGTCCGGATTGCGGTCCGGATGGTATTTCATCGCCAGCTTGCGGTAGGCCTTCTTTATGTCATCGTCGGATGCATCACGGTTGACGCCCAGAATGTCGTAAAAGTCGCGTTTTGCCATAGGTTCTTGAGCACTTTGAGGGGCGAAGCGAGGCGCGATTATACGCCTCGCGTTTCAGGCGGATGTTACTTCTTGCCTTTTACTTCGGTAAATTCGGCGTCGACGACATCGCTGTCATCCTTCTTCCCCTCGCCGGCAGTACCGGCACCGCCGGCGGCACTCTCGGCACCCTCGGCGTGCGCTTGCTGCTTGGCGTACATCTTCTCGCCAAGCTTCTGCGCGGCCGTTCCGAGCGCCTCACTCTTGGCCCTGATGGTTTCAAGGTCACTGCCACGAATCGCTTCCTCGGCTTCCCGCATCGCATTCTCTATGACGCTTTTCTCGCTGTCGGAAAGCTCCTTGCCGTATTCGGCGAGTGACTTCTTGACCGTATGAATCATACCGTCGCACTGGTTGCGCGTTTCCGCCAGTTCATGAGCTTTCCGGTCCTCTTCCGCGTGCACCTCGGCGTCCTGGACCATACGCTGCACTTCCGCCTCGCTGAGACCCGAGGAAGCCTGGATCTTGATCTTGTTTTCCCTGCCGGTGGCCTTGTCCTTCGCCGAGACATGCAGAATCCCATTGGCGTCGATATCGAAAGTGACTTCGATCTGCGGCATGCCGCGCGGCGCCGGCGGAATATCGGAGAGGTTGAACTGCCCGAGGCTCTTGTTCCCCGAGGCCATTTCTCGCTCACCCTGCAATACATGAATGGTTACCGCAGACTGGTTGTCGTCCGCCGTCGAGAAAACCTGCGTCGCCTTGGTCGGAATGGTCGTGTTCTTCTTGATCAGCTTGGTCATCACCCCGCCGAGAGTCTCGATACCCAGGGATAGCGGGGTCACGTCGAGCAACAGCACGTCCTTGACTTCGCCTTGCAGTACGCCTCCCTGGATCGCCGCGCCGACGGCAACCGCTTCGTCGGGATTGACATCGCGGCGGGGTTCGCGGCCGAAGAACTCTTTGACACGCTCCTGCACCTTGGGCATCCGTGACTGGCCACCGACCAGAATCACGTCGTTGATGTCACCGATCTTGCATCCGGCATCCTTCAGCGCGATGCGGCACGGCTCGATGGTACGCTCGATGAGTTCGTCAACCAGCGACTCGAACTTGGCGCGCGTGATCTTCAGTGTCAGGTGCTTGGGTCCGGAACTGTCGGCAGTGATGTACGGCAGGTTGATCTCGTTCTGCTGCCCCGACGACAGTTCGATTTTGGCCTTTTCGGCAGCATCCTTGAGACGCTGCAGGGCCAGCACGTCGGCCTTCAGGTTGACCCCGGATTCCTTCTTGAATTCTTCGATGATGTAGTCGATCAAGCGCTGGTCGAAGTCTTCGCCACCGAGGAAGGTATCGCCGTTGGTTGACAGCACCTCGAACTGATGCTCGCCTTCGACCTCGGCAATTTCGATGATCGAAATGTCGAAGGTCCCGCCACCAAGGTCATAAACGGCGATCTTCTTGTCGCCCTGCTTCTTGTCCATGCCGAAGGCCAGTGCCGCCGCCGTCGGTTCATTGATGATGCGCTTCACTTCAAGGCCGGCGATCCGGCCGGCATCCTTGGTCGCCTGCCGCTGGCTGTCGTTGAAGTAGGCCGGCACGGTGATGACCGCCTCGGTGACTTCCTCGCCAAGATAGTCCTCGGCGGTCTTCTTCATTTTGCGCAGGACCTCGGCGGACACCTGCGGGGGTGCAATCTTCTTGCCTCGCACTTCGACCCAGGCGTCGCCGTTGTCGGCCTTGAGAATCTTGAAGGGCATCAGCGAGATGTCCTTTTGCACTTCCTTTTCCTCGAAGCGACGACCGATCAGCCGCTTGACCGCGTACAGTGTGTTCCTCGGATTGGTCACCGCCTGGCGCTTGGCCGGCGCGCCACAGAGAATCTCGCCGTCTTCGGCGTAGGCCACGATCGATGGCGTAGTACGCGCCCCCTCAGAGTTCTCGATCACTTTCGGCTTGCCGTTCTCCATTACCGCGACACAGGAGTTGGTCGTACCGAGGTCAATGCCGATGATCTTGCCCATTTCAGAATCCTTTCAATATCTCATTATTTTGTATATACATTCGCCAAAACCGGAAGGTCTGGTGATGAACCACAACTGGGGATCATGCCGAAGATTTCAAGTTGTCCCCTTGGCCACTACGACCAGCGCCGGACGCAGCACGCGATCGGCCAGCAGATAGCCCTTTTGCAGTACGGTGACCACGGTATTGGGTTCCTGCTCCGATGCGACAACGCTGATTGCCTGATGGCGATGCGGGTCGAACTTCTCGCCAAGCGGATTGATTTCGGCTAGTGTGGATTTTTCGAAAGCGGCGACCAGTTGCTTGAGGGTCAGTTCAGTACCCGACCGAAGATTCTCGACACTCGACGTTTCGCTGGCCAGGGCCGCTTCAAGACTGTCCTTCACGGCCAGCAACTCGCGAGCGAAACGATCAATGGAGAATTTGGCGGCCTTGGCGATGTCTTCCTGAGCGCGGCGGCGCACATTCTCGGTCTCGGCCTTGGCGCGCAGCCATGCATCATGGTACTCGTCAGCCTTCGTTTGCGCTTGCCGCAGCGCTTCTTCGAGGGTGGAGCCGGCGTCTTGCGCCAGCGCGGCGGCTGGGGCTGCTTCGAAGCTTTCTGTCGTGGCTGATTCGGCAGTCGCTGGTTCGGATTCTTTTTCGTTTGCTTGCATAGATGATGATCTCCCGGAAAACGCAAAGGAGTTTGGGGCGACTTGCCCGATTTCAAGCCTTTTTGTGGTCTCAATGGGCTTGAACAGCGCCGCTCGTCGCGCATAATTTTTCATCCACGGGCACTTCTGCTGCTAGCATTTCAATTCCCCTGATCATCTATAGAACGCGGTACCGGCATGATGGAGAAGATCGGCAAATATGAAATCATTCGCTCCCTCGGCCGGGGAGCCACCGCGATCGTCTATCTCGCGTGGGATCCTGACCTTCAGCGCCAGGTCGCCATCAAGCTGATCCACTTCGGCGAGAACAATGCCGCCATGTCACGGCGCCTCAGGAAGCTCTTCCAGACCGAGGATGCGATCGGTCGGAGGCTCGATCACCCGAACATCGTCAGGATCTACGACGCCGTGGTCGAAGCGCAACAGGCCTATCTGGTGATGGAATTCGTCGACGGGCCGGCGCTCGACAAGTTTTGCGCGATCAATCGACTATTGCCGATGCACCGCGTCATCGGCATCATTTTCAAGTGTTGTCTGGCCCTTGATCACGCCTTCCGGCGCGGGGTCGTGCATCGCGACATCAAGCCGGCCAATATTCTGATCGATGCCAACGACAATCCGAAAATCACCGATTTCGGACTCGGCCTCAATCTGCAAAAGGATATGGGCAAGGACTCCACGTTCGTGATGGGTGTGGGCTCGCCCGCCTACATGTCACCCGAGCAGGTCAAGAACTATCCGCTGAATCACAAGACCGACCTCTACTCGCTGGGCGTACTGCTGTTCCAGTTGTTGACCGGACGGCTGCCGTTTCGAGCCAACAACGCCGCCGCTCTGGTCTACAAGATCGTCAACATGGACGCGCCTTCGGTCTGCGCGTTGCGGCCGAGTTTGCCACCCGGCCTCGACCCGATCATCCGGAAAGCGCTGGAGAAAGATCTCTACAGCCGCTACCGCAATGGCGCCGAGTTCGCCAAGGACCTGACGCCCGTGCGCTACCAGATGCAGGAAGAAGATCAGACGCAGCAGGATCTGACACACTTCGAGCGCTTGCGGAACCTGACGTTCTTCGCCGAGTTCGAGGACATCGAGTTGTGGGAGGTGCTGCGCATCAGCGTCTGGCGGGAACTGTCGGAGAAAGTGACGGTGGTCCGCGAAGGAGATAATCACCGCAAGTTTGGCGTGATTGTTGACGGCTTTGTCGAGATATCTTCCAATGGGCGGGTGATATGCCGACTCGGCTCCAGCGAGGTGGTCGGAGAAATGGCGTTCCTGCATCCGACCGACAGCCAGCGTCACGCCACAGTAGTCACTCTCGAACCCACCTTGTTCCTTGAAATCAATAGCGCGGCCCTCGAGTTGAGCTCTGACGAAGTACGGGAGCGCTTCAACAAGGTCTTGCTGGTCAAGGTGCTGGGCCGCTTGCGTGAAGCCAACAAGGTCTTGGCAAAACTGGGTCAGACCGCGGTTCAGGGCAGCTTTTCGAGTTCATCTCCCGGATTGACGCCGCCCCTGGAGTTGCTGTGATTCCGGTTCATGGGGAACAAGTGCCTGCGCATGTCGCCGGAAAGCCCGGTGACTTCGGTTCGTGGGTTCGAGAAACGCCGTCACGATGTGAGACAATCACCGGCTCATGATGCCAAGCGTGCTCCGCGCAGCCAGGCGGCTGGTGGCAATCGCCGCCGACCGAGCCACGCATTGGCGACGCCTTCCTGCACGCATGGACACGCCTTATGCCTGATCTCGCTTCCCCGACCTTCTGGCTCGCCGTACTCCAGATCATCGCCATCGACATCCTGCTCGGTGGCGATAACGCCGTGGTCATCGCCCTGGCCTGCCGAAAGCTGCCGCAGGCACAGCGCAACAAGGGCATCTTCTGGGGCGTTTTCGGCGCGATCGGGCTACGCATTGTACTGATCTACTTTGCCCTGCAACTGCTGGTGGTCCCTTATCTCAAGATCATTGGCGGCCTGTTGTTGTTCTGGATCGGGATCAAGCTCGTGCTGCCGGAAGACGAGGACGCACATGGCAATGTGCAGGGAAGCACCACGCTGACCGGAGCAATCAAGACGATCATCGTCGCCGACGCCGTCATGAGCCTGGACAACGTCATCGCTGTCGCCGCTGCAGCGCACGGATCGATCATTCTGGTCATCTTCGGCATTGTGGTCTCGATCCCGATCGTCGTCTGGGGAAGCAAGCTGGTACTCACCTTGATGGATCGGTTTCCGGTGGTGATCACCGCCGGAGGTGGACTGCTGGGCTGGATCGGAGGCGGCATGCTGATCACTGACCCGGCCCTGCCAGAGCGCTGGCGTGAGGTCGTTCCACACAGCGCTTACCTGGCGTCAACGCTCGGCGCGCTGCTGGTCATCGTCGTCGGCAAATGGCTGGCCAGTCGGCAGCACCAGGCACGCGCGACGGTCGAACTGATTTCTGCGGACGCCGAGAGCATTGCAAAGGGAAAACAAGGATGAAGCCACTTTGGTTACTACCAGTCGATGGCTCGCCACCGGCCTTGCGCGCGGTAGACCATGTCGTTCGCGAAGTCGCCAGGAACGTCACCGCTCCGGCGATCCTTCTGGTCAACGTGCAACCTCCCCTGCCATCCGACGTGGCGCGTTTTGTCGACAGCGGCGTGCTTCAGGACTACCACCGCGAGGCCGCAAGCAACTCGCTGGCAGTCGCCCGCGCCAGGCTGGACACTGCCGGACTCGCTTACGCGCCGCACATTCTCATCGGAGACCCTGCTCCGACGATTGTCGATTTCGCCAGAGACCAGCGCTGCACCTTGATCGTCATCGGGGCTCGCGGCCTCGGTTCAGTGGCCGGCGTGCTGCTCGGCTCGGTCACCAACCGGGTCATCCACCTGACCGACCTGCCGGTCCTGGTGGTGAAATAAGTCGCGGACCGCGCGGCCACCGAGCTCACCTCGCGCAGGGGAGGTACGCGCAGCGCCTCTGGCCGCCAGAACGCGAGCAAAGCCAACTACTCCACGACACGCAGGCTGGCGTGCGGCGCTACAGAACGTAGCGGGACAGATCTTCGTTCTGTGCCAGTTCGGCGAGGCGGCTGTCCACGTAGCCAGCATCGATGGCAACCATCATCAGGCCTCCCTGGCTGGCCGAGAACGACACCTCCTCAAGCAGCCGCTCCATTACCGTATACAGGCGTCGTGCACCGATGTTTTCGGTCCGCTCGTTGACCGACCAGGCAATCTCGGCCAGGCGCCTGATGCCATCCGCGGCGAAGTCGAGCGTTACGCCTTCGGTGGCCAGCAGCGCCTGGTACTGCTTGGTCAGGCAGGCGTCGGTCTGGGTCAGGATGCATTCGAAGTCGGCCACCGACAGCGAGTCGAGTTCGACGCGGATCGGCAGGCGGCCCTGCAACTCGGGAATGAGATCCGAAGGTTTGGCCAGGTGGAAGGCGCCGCTGGCGATGAACAGGATGTGATCGGTACGGATCATGCCGTACTTGGTTGATACGGTCGTGCCTTCAACCAGCGGCAACAGGTCGCGCTGTACGCCCTGCCGCGAGACATCGACGCCGTGCGTGTCGCTGCGCGAGGCGATCTTGTCGATTTCGTCGAGGAAGACGATGCCGTTCTGCTCGACATTCCTGACCGCATCAAGCTTGACCTCTTCGTCATTGACCAGTTTCGCCGCTTCCTCATCGATCAGCAACCTGCGCGCCTCGAAGATCTTCAGCTTGCGCGATTTCTTGCGGCCACCGCCCATGTTCTGAAACATCCCCTGGATCTGCGCGGTCAGCTCTTCCATACCAGGTGGCGCAAAGATCTCGGCCTTCATCGATGGCGCCGCAACCTCGACCTCGATTTCCTTGTCGTCAAGTTCGCCTTCGCGCAACTTTTTACGGAATTTCTGGCGCGTGGCGTTGTCTTCTGTCGATTGTGCGTCGTTGAAGAAATTGCCGCGCGCCGGCGGCAGCAGCGCGTCGAGAATGCGATCTTCAGCGGCGTCGTCGGCACGCACACGCACACCGCGCATGGCTTGTTCACGACCGCTCTTGACGGCGATCTCGACCAGGTCACGGATGATCGTCTCGACATCGCGGCCCACGTATCCGACCTCGGTGAACTTGGTCGCTTCGACCTTGATGAACGGCGCATTGGCCAGACGTGCCAGGCGGCGAGCGATTTCGGTCTTGCCCACACCGGTGGGTCCGATCAGCAGGATGTTCTTCGGGGTAATCTCCTGCCGCAAGGGCTCCGCCACCTGTGCGCGCCGCCAACGACTGCGCAGTGCAATGGCCACGGCCTTCTTGGCCTTGCCCTGACCGACGATATGTTTGTCAAGTTCGCAAACGATTTCCTGCGGGGTCATCGACGACATGATTATTCCAGTACCTCGATGGTGAAATTCTGATTAGTATAGATGCACAGTTCGCTGGCGATCTGCAAGGACTTGCGCACCACCTCGGCAGGATCGAGTTCGCTGTTCTCGACCAGAGCGCGTGCCGCCGAGTGCGCAAACGCTCCCCCGGAACCAATGGCCACAATGCCGTGCTCCGGTTCCACCACGTCCCCATTGCCAGTGATGATCAGCGAATTCTCCCGGTCAGCCACCGACAGCATGGCATCCAGACGGCGCAGGGCGCGGTCGCTCCGCCAGTCCTTGGCGAGTTCAACCGCCGAGCGCAGCAGATTGCCCTGATGCTTGTCGAGCTTGGCTTCGAAGCGTTCGAAGAGGGTAAACGCGTCTGCCGTGCCGCCAGCAAAGCCTGCGAGGATCTGCCCCTGATGAATGCGCCGAACCTTGCGCGCGCTGGCCTTGATCACGATGTTGCCAAGCGTCACCTGCCCGTCGCCGCCCATGGCAACACGCTTGCCGCGGCGGACTGACAGAATCGTCGTGCCATGGTACTGATCCATGCGAACTCCTGTTGATGTGCCTGTCTGGAGTCCCTAACTCCTGGCGAGCACGACATCGGCGACGGCTTTCAGCCCGACAACGCGGAACAACTCGGCAAGCAGGTAGTTGGGGTGACGAAAGATGATCTGGCGGCCCGTTCGTCTGACCGTGGTCAGCACGTTGAGCAAGGCACCGGCGCTGAGAAAGTCCATGCGCGTCGCAGCCGAGCAGTCGATCAGCACCGGATCGTTGGCCGCAGCGTACGCCAGCAGATCGCCGAAACGGGAACCCTTGACATCGCCTTTGATGACATACGCCTCGGTCACCAATTGATCATCGACAGCCAGCATCAATGGGGCGGGCTCGGCCATCTGCACCCGCTTGGGGTCCCAGGACGGCGGCGAAATCTCGAACGTCACGGCATAGTTGATCGCCACTTCCTCGAAGGCCTCCAGTTGCCCTCGCAACTGGCAAAACTCGAGCTTCAACAACCAGCAGGGTCGGTCTTCCGGGCACCCCGGGACGACCCGACTGTCCAGCAGGGCGGCAATGTAATCGCGCCCCTGCAATTCGATTTCGCGCTTGCCTCGCTGTGCTTGCTGGAGCAGTTCCAGAAGTCGCTCGCACCCGGCGGCATCCAGCTTGCGCACCTTGGACAGGTCGAGACGCAGGTACGCGGTCTTGGCGAGTGCTTGACGCACCGCTTCGAAACCCGCGTCGTTGTCACCGCTGAGCTCGCCCTTGAACAGCACGGTCCCCATCGCCCTGGCCTGCACCGGCGGAGCGGCGGCATCTCCGCGCCAGCCGGGCGGCGACTTCTCGAAACATTGCGCGTACTCGATTCCCAGCGACTCGAAGGCGGCTTTCTGACCCGTCAGCCGGAAGAGGTCGAAAAGCATCAGCCACAGGCGCTCACCGGGGCCAGACCGGTAGGTGCGGGTCGCATTCTCCAGCAGCGATCGAACCACGACATCCTGGCCATTCGCATACAGCATGGCCGCTTCTTCGGCTTCGGCGTCGATCGGGTCGACTTCGGCTTCGATCTGAAAATTGGTTGCCGTCTCGCTGAACACAAACTCGCTGAGTTCCAGTGGCGGCGCATCGGTCGTGGTAACCGGCGTGGCGAACGGGACATCCGCCCGAGCCAGGCCTACGGGTGTCGCGTTCGATGGCTTCTGCTTGTCATCCCGCGGCGCGCCCGGGGAAACGCCCCGCTCCTCGTTTGGGCGAGGTACGGCCGCTGGGCGAGCCACCATTTTCTTTTCCGGCGGCGGCTTCTTGAAAAACGAAAAAACCATAGGGCAACCAGGACAGCGGATGATTTCGCGATAAACTCATCTTGTAACACATCGTCCGGTGCACTGCAATTTCAATTCACCGAAGGTCAATACTTTGGTTTGGGAGCGCTTCTTGTTAGAATCGACCGGTTTAGCGACACTCAACCGCTGCCAGGCCAAGTACCCGATAACGATGCGCGCAAACCCTCAGAAATCTTTGCCGACCTCCTTGACTGCCTTGCTCGCCGGCCTGGCTCTGAACGGCATGATCGCTTTTGCCACGGCAGACGAGTTTTCGGACGCGGAGCGCTTGCTCAAACAGGGGCAATCGTCGGAGGCCCTTGAAAAAGTCGACAGCTACATTGCCGGCAGGCCGAAAGAAGCCCGGGGCCGCTTTCTCAAAGGCTTGATCCTGATCGAGATGGGCCGACCGACCGAGGCGATGGCGGTGTTCAGCGCACTGAGCGAAGACTATCCCGAACTGCCCGAGCCCTACAACAATCTCGCGGTCGTTTACGCCCAGCAGAAACAATACGAAAAAGCGCGTACGGCGCTCGAAATGGCCATCAGAACCGACCCGGGCTACGCTCTGGCGCGCGAGAACCTCGGGGACGTCTACGCCCGCCTGGCCAGCCAGGCTTATGACCAGGCGCTGCAACTCGATCCCTCGAACAAGGTCACCCAGTCCAAACTGTCGAGGCTGCGCGAACCCGGCAGCAGCGTGTCCGTCAGCCCGGGCAGGCAGGTCGATGCCGCGCGGCCGAGCAGCGGAACCGGCAAGGCAGGTGCCGCCGCACAGGCCCGCGGAACTGCCGCGACGCCCGCTGGTGCAGCCGCAGCAAAGCCGGTCGACAAGGGAATGGCGGCAGATGCGCCTGCCGCACAGGCGAGAGCCCAGGCTGCCGCAGCCCGAAACGATGCGCCCAAGACCACCCCAACCATGACCACCAGTCAGAATCCGGTCGCCGCCGCGCCACCGAACGAGACCACCGTTCAGGGCTGGGATCTGATATTCAGCCCCTACACTGTCCATTTCAATCCCGACAAGGACCACAAGCCAGTCGTCGCGATCGGGCTCCTGAAAGGACTCGAAGGGCACTGGCTGGCGGGCGGCGCTGTGTTCTCGAACTCGTTTGGTCAACCGAGCGCCTACGCCTTCGCCGGCCAGCGTTACCTGGACCCGTTCGGCTTCGAAAACTGGTACCTGCAATGGACCGCCGGCCTGCTCTACGGCTACGTCGGTGAATACGAGGACAAGGTGCCGCTGAATTACAAGGGCTTCTCCCCGGGCCTCGTACCCAGCCTCGGCTACCGCTTCAGCAAGAGGATCTATGGCCAGCTCGATCTGCTCGGCGCGTCGGCGCTGATGTTCACCATCGTGGCGCCGTTGCCGAAGGACTGGCCCTGAGCACCGCCAGTGCTGTGGTCGGGTCGGACCACCAGGGTCAATGATGCCCCGCTCATCCTCCAACCTGGCCCCGCCATGCTGTCGCCCCTGCACCGCCGTCTGCTCTTCGCGCTTCTTGTCCTGCTGCTGATCGCGGCGGGCGCCTGGTGGGCGACGCGGCCGAAACCGGTCGCCGTCGTGTTGAAGACCATCGAACGCGGCCTGGTCGAGTCAACCATCGCCAACACCCGCGCCGGTACAGTCGAAGCCTGTCAGCGCACCAGACTGTCGACGATCAGCGGCGGCCGGATCGAGGTCCTGGCGGTCAGGGAGGGCGATCGGGTCAGCAAGGGCCAATTGCTGATGAAGCTGTGGAACGACGACCAGCAAGCGCAGACCGCATGGGTCGCGTCACAGGTGGCCACGGCTCATCAACGCGTCAGTGAAGCCTGTGTCGTGGCGGCCAATGCCGAGCGCGAGGCTGATCGTCAATCGGCACTGCGCATCCAGGGTTTTGTCTCCGGCGCCAGGGAGGATAGCGCGCGCAGCGATGCGTTGGCCAGGCGAGCGGGTTGCGACGCCGCCAAGGCCGACTTCGCACAAGCCGAAGCGAGAGTCAGCCTGACCCGCGTCGAGCAGGGGCGGACGGTGCTCTATGCGCCATTTGCCGGCACCATCGCCAAGATCGTCGGTGAAGTGGGCGAGTACTCGACACCGTCACCCCCCGGTGTACCGACGCCGCCGGCGATCGACCTGATCGACGACTCCTGTCTCTACGTCAAGGCCCCGATGGATGAAGTCGATGCGCCCCGGATCGCTGCCGGACAGGCGGTGCGCATCAGCCTCGACGCACTGCCGCGACGTTCTTTCTCCGGCAAGGTCAGACGAGTGGCAGCGTACGTCTCGGCGGTCGAAAAGCAGGCACGCACCGTCGATATCGAGGTCGCCTTCGACGACCCGGCAGCGCCGGGCAAGCTGCTGGTCGGCTACAGCGCGGATGTCGAAGTGCTCCTCGACATCCGCGAGAACGTCATCCGGATTCCCAGCTCGGCGCTGCTCGAAGGCGGACGCGTGCTGGTGGCTGCCGCCGACGGCACGCTCGAAGAACGCCAGGTGAAGACCGGATTGGCGAATTGGGAATTCACTGAAGTGCTCGAAGGCTTGTCGAACGGCGAACAGGTGGTCACCTCGCTCGAACGCGCTGGCGTCAAGGCCGGAGCCTCCTACTCGATCGACAGCAAGCCGGCAACTGGCGGCAGATAGTCGATGGGCGATGCACTGATCGAGCTCGCCGGTATTGAGCGGATCTTCCAGCTCGGTGACAGCGAGGTGCACGCCTTGCGCCGCCTGGACGTGTGCATCGCCGCCGGGGAATACGTAGCCGTCATGGGTCCGTCGGGATCGGGAAAATCCACGCTGCTCAACCTGCTCGGCCTGCTCGATCGCCCCAATGCCGGCATCTACCGTCTCGCAGGCCGTGACGTCACCACCCTGTCGGCAGACGAACAGGCGCGCGTGCGTAGCGAGCGCATCGGCTTCGTCTTTCAGAGCTTTCATCTGGTGCCGCGCCTGACCGCTGCCGAGAATATCGCCCTGCCAATGATTCTCGCCGGCATCGCGCCGGCACAGCGCAGCGCACGCGTCACCCGCGCCCTGCGGGACTATGGACTGGAGAACCGCGCCGACCATCGCCCGGACCAACTCTCCGGTGGGCAGCGGCAGCGCGTCGCGATCGCCCGCGCGACGATCATGCAGCCCGCAGTGATCCTTGCCGACGAGCCTACCGGCAACCTCGATCGAGCCACCGGCGAAGAGGTGATGCGTCTGCTCGAAGAACTCAACCAGCGCGGGGTCACCCTGATCGTCGTCACCCACGACTCCAGCCTTGGCGCCCGCGCCCGCCGCCAGTTGCTGATGGCCGACGGAGCGCTCGAGAGCGACCGCTGGCGTGGCAGCGAGGCTATTCCATAAGCATGCGCGCTCCCGACCTGATTCGCTTCGCTCGCGATGCGGCCAGCGGCAGTCCCTTGCGTACCGTGCTGCTGGTACTGGCGATGGCCATCGGTGTCGCTGCCGTGGTGGTGCTGACGGCGCTTGGCGATGGCGCGCGCCGCTATGTGCTCCGGGAGTTTTCGTCGATCGGCAGCAACCTGGTAATCGTCCTGCCAGGCCGCTCGCAGACCGGTGGCTTCAACCCCGGCAACGCCATCACCAGCACCCCGCGCGATCTGACCGTCGATGATGCGCAGGCGCTGCTGCGCGCCAGCGCCGTGCACCGCGTCGCACCGCTGGCCGTCGGCACTTCCGAAATCAGCGTTGGCGGCAAGTTGCGCGAAGTCATGGTCGCCGGCACCACCGCCGCATTCATCGACGTGCGTCGCCTGGCCCTGGCGCAAGGGCGTTTCCTGCCACCCGGCGACTGGCGCCGCGGCGCATCCGAAGCAGTCATCGGGGCCAGGATTCGCGATGAAATGTTCGGTCGCGAGGAAGCTCTGGGGCAACTGGTGCGTATCGGTGACCGACGCTTCCGGATTGTCGGCGTCCTCGCAGCGAGCGGCCAGGGCCTGGGCATGAACACCGACGAACTGGTCATCGTGCCGGTGGCCCTGGCGCAAGCGATGTTCAACAGCAACACGTTGTTCCGCATTCTCGTCGAAGCTACTAACCGCGACAGCATCGAACTGGCCAAAACCCAGGCCGGCGAGATCATCAAGCTGCGTCATGAAGGTGAGCAGGACGTGACGATCATTACCCAGGACGCTGTCCTCGCGACCTTCGACCGACTCCTCGGCACCATGACCGTCGCCGTTGCGGGCATCGCAGCGATCAGTCTGGCCGTCGCCGGCATTCTGGTGATGAACGTGATGCTCGTCTCGGTGACCCAGCGGACCGCCGAAATCGGCCTGCTCAAGGCACTTGGCGCCACGGGCGCGACAATCCGCAACGCCTTCCTGACTGAAGCGGCGATGCTGTCCGTGGCCGGCGCTCTGCTCGGGTTTGTGCTCGGCCAGTCTGGCGCCGCGCTGATCCGGCAACTCTACCCCGCCTATCCGGCGTTTCCACCCGACTGGGCGGTGCTCGCGGGGATTGGCACGGCGCTAGTCACCGGCATCCTGTTCGGGGTGCTGCCGGCACGCCGGGCAGCACGACTCGACCCGGTGCAGGCGCTGGCCCGGCGCTGAGCCTGCACGCCGCCCATGATCCGCCCGACCGACTCCCTGCAGCTCGCGCTGCGCGCGATCACCGCGCACCGGTTGCGCAGCTTCCTGACGCTGCTTGGCATCGCCATCGGCATCGCCGCAGTGATCCTGCTGACCTCGATCGGTGAAGGCATCCACCGTTTCGTGCTCGCCGAATTCACCCAGTTCGGAACCAACGTGCTCAGCATCGCCCCGGGCAAGACCCGGACCTCCGGGCACCTACCGACCGGCATCCCGACCTCGGTGCGCCCGCTGACCCTTGATGACGCGCGCGCGCTCGCCCAGCTGCCGCACATCACCGGCATGACCGCCACCGTCTGGGGCAACACCGAGGTCAATGCCAACGGACGCCTGCGACGCACCACCGTCAATGGGGTCAGCGCCGAGATGCTCAAGGTTTTCAGCATCAAGGTCCGCAGCGGCCAGTTCCTGCCCGAGGAAGACTCCGACAGTGCGCGCGCCTTCATCGTCCTCGGCGCGAAACTCAAGGATGAACTGTTCGGCACCAGCAATCCGCTGGGTGCGCGGATACGCGTCGGCGGTCTGCAGTTTCGCGTCATCGGCGTGCTGGAAGCCAAAGGGCAGTTTCTCGGTGTCGATCTCGACGACGCGGCTTACATCCCGACCGCGCGTGCGCTCGAACTCTACAATCGCGACGGGATCATGAAGATTGACCTCTCGTATGAGGAAAGCGTGCCGGCCGCCAGGGTCGGCGCGCTGGTCACGGCAATGCTGAAAGCCCGGCACGGGCGGGAAGATTTCACCATTACCACTCAGGAAGACATGTTGCGGACGCTGTCGAACATTCTCGACGTCCTGACCCTGGCGGTCGGCGCGCTCGGCAGCATTTCATTGCTCGTCGGTGGCGTCGGCATTGTCACCATCATGACCATCGCCGTCTCCGAACGTACCGGCGAGATCGGCCTGCTGGTCGCCCTTGGCGCGCCACGCCGCAGCATCCTCGGGCTGTTTCTCGGCGAAGCCATCGCCCTCTCGGCAGTTGGTGGCCTGCTCGGGCTGCTGCTCGGCATTGGCCTGGCGCAACTGATCCACCTGGTACTGCCCGCCCTGCCGGTACATACCCCACTCAGCTTCGTCGTTCTTGCCGAGAGCATCGCGGTCGGCATTGGCTTGCTGGCCGGGGTGCTACCGGCGCGACGCGCGGCACGACTGGACGCTGTCGACGCGCTGCGCGCCGAATGAGAAGGCGTGGAAACCATCGCTGCGGCACAAGAATTCCGCTGGGCGTTCCGCTTGACGATACCGGTCGCGCTGCGTCAACTGTCAAAAAATAACTGTCGAAAAATTTTACACTCACTTCCCAGTTCGTCACCTGGCGAGCGACACACGACTTGCAAATCAGAATCCTAGGTGATTTGGCGTGATTTGTGCTTGATTACGAACAACGAAAACGTTGGTTGCACTGCTGCACAGAAAAAGCAGGCATACGGGCCGGATGCGTCACGCAGCCGGCCATTTTTTGTTGCCGATTTCCAACGCTTACTGACCACAGGAGGAATACGGAATGGATGAAACGATGAGTCACCCCGGCACGGTTGCCGGGGTCACCGCAGAAAACATCGGCCGGGCTGATGGCGCGCGTAGCCGCGCCACGCACCTGCGCTGGCATCGTCCGCTGTTGCAGGGTCTGCTGGCCTTGACCTGCCTTGTCGGCGGCACCGGCGCACAGGCTGGCTACTCCAAACTGTTCCTGTTCGGCGACAGCCTCTCCGATGCCGGCAACAACGCGGTGGTTTTCGACTACGTCATAGGTCCGCCACTGGGTCTGCCGCCAGGCACGCTGCGCACCCCTGTGCCCACGCCCGACAATTCGTTCGTACCCTCGCTGCCCTATGCCACGCCGGTTGGCGGCCGCTACTCGAACGGTCCGGTGTGGGCGGAAACCTTTGCCCCGGCCTTCGGCCTCAGCGCCGTCGCTTCCAATCTGCTCGGGGCCGACCATCTGCCGGGCACTAACTACGCCTATGGCGGTGCGCGCATGGGACCGGTCGACCCCAGCGGCAGCGTCTTTCCACCCAGCCTGTCGACTCAGGTAGCGGCATTTCTGAACCCCTACGTGACGCATTCGCTACCGGTACCCGGAGATGCGCTCTACGTCGTTGCCGGTGGGGGAAACGATGCGCGTGACAGCATTACCGAGGCGGCCAAGGACCTTGCCAGCGGCAAGACGGTGTTGCAGATGCTCGACGGTATCCAGTCGCGTGCCGCAATCTACGCCGATTATCTCGATACCATCATCGAACAGCTCGAGTGGGCTGGTGCGAAGAATATCGTCGTCTGGAACACACCGAACGCGGGTGTCGCACCGGCCATCCTGGCGCAGGGAGCGGGGCTGCTGGGAACGACGGTGTCGCAACTGATGAACCAGGCACTGCTGCAGGCCCTCGATGACGACATCGCGGAGGGCGTGCGCATTTTCGATGCCTACGGCTTCATCAGCGACGTCGCGGCGCATCCCGGCGCCTATGGGCTGAGCAATGCCAGCGATGCCTGCTCGGTTGTGGTGCTCGATCCCTCCGTAGACTGCGGCAAATATTTCTTCTGGGATGGCATCCATCCCACCGCCGCAGGCCACCGACTACTGGCCAATGCGATGATCACCTTCGTGCCTGAGCCGGCCGCCGTGCTGCTCATCGCCGTTGGCCTGCTGGGGATAGCCACGTCACGCAAATCTCGCTAAAGGCGGCTACAATCGTCACTCCTGCGGCCCGCTCCGGCGGGCCGCAGCTTGTGGCGGATGACGAGGGTGCAATACCCGACGAGGAGAACAGCGTGTTTTCGGTTTATGGCATGGGCGGACCGATTTTCCGTGGCACTTTCGAAGGCCTGAAGGATGTCGCCGGAATCTTCCGCAGCACGGCTGTGCGTCCGGTCGCCAGAGAAGACCAGCGCACCGCGCTGAACGCGCCTGCTGCACAGGCGGTGAGCGCCTACCGGGAAATGCTGCGAGCGGACCATGACCGCGGCCCCCTCTACCATGCCTACCAGATCATGCAGCGGCAAGTCGTTTCGGTGTCGAGCGAAGACGCCGTTGAACACGCGTGGCAAGTCCTGCTCGAACAGCGTATTCACCAGGCGCCGGTCCTCGACCCCGGCTACCGCCTGGTTGGCATCGTCAGCGAACGGGACTTGCTGACCGTGCTCAACGTCGACGCGGGCCGCGTCCGCGATGTCCTGGCCCGCAAGGTCGCTGATGTCATGAGCACGCCGGTGGTCTGTGCGCACCCGATTACCGACATCCGGCGCATCGCACATGTCCTGCTCGAACACCAGGTCGATGGCGTACCGATCATCAACGAAACCGAGGCCCTGGTCGGCTTCGTTTCGCGCAGCGACATCGTGCGCGCCATCGTGGCCGATCCACCGCTGAGCTTGTGGCGCTAGAGCCGTCGCCGGCCAGCAGCGGCCACTGTTTTCCGATCGTGATTTTGACGAGGATCAGCGATGAACGAACCGCCAGTACGCATCTATCATCACCCGCGTTGTTCGAAGAGCCGCGCGGCCTGCCAGTTGATCGCCAACAACGGCATCGTGGCCGAGGTCATCGACTACCTGAAGACGCCTCCGGACCGGGAAGAACTGCGCCACTTGCTGCACCTGCTCGGCATGCAACCAGCCGAACTCGTGCGCCGTGGCGAGCTGGTGTTCAAGGAACACTACGCGGCGCGTACCCTGGACGACGAGCAATGGCTGGATGCACTGCTTGCGCATCCGATCCTGATCGAGCGCCCGATCATTGTGCGCGGCGACCGGGCCGTTCTCGGACGGCCGCCGGAGAAGGTACTGGAGTTGCTGCAGGGAAGCAACTCCGACGAAGTCGACTGATAGCGACAGCCGCAGGTCAGTAGTCTCAGCGCTGTCGGCCGGGCTTGGCCGACCACGAATCCTTGAGCGTCACCGTCCGGTTGAACACCGGCGCACCTGGCTGCGAATCGACGCGGTCGGCAACGAAGTAACCGTGCCGTTCGAACTGAAAACGCTCCTCGGCCCTGGCATCCTTCAGTGCGGGCTCGAGCCAGGCCTTGATGACCCGAATGCTGTTCGGGTTGATGTCGTCGCGGAAATCGCGTTCGAGATCCTCGGCATCGCCATCACGCCGCGCACCGGGTGAAGGAACAGCGAACAGTCGGTCGTAGAGACGAACCTCGGCCAGATAGGCCTCCGCCACCGCAACCCAGTGCAGATTGCCCTTCACCTTGTACGTGTCGGCGCCACTGGTGCCACTCCTGGAGTCTGGCAGGTAGTCGCAGTGCACGGCGATGACAGCGCCACTGGCATCGCAATCGTAGCCCGTGCATCTGACGACGTAGCCATAGCGCAGGCGGGCCATGTTGCCGGGATAGAGACGGTGGTAGCCCTTGCTGGGCTGCACCATGAAGTCCTCGCGCTCGATCCACAGTTCCCGACCAAAAGGCATCGCCCGCTTGCCCAGTTCGGGTTTCAGCGGATGGTTCGGAGCGAAGGCCTCTTCGCGCTGGTCCTGCGGGTAGTTGTCGATGATCAGCCGGAGTGGGTCGAGCACGGCAACACGGCGCTCGGCCGATTCATTGAGCACCTCGCGCATGGTGTCTTCGAGTTGCGTGTACTCGATCAGGGATTCTGAACGGGAAGCACCGATGCGCTCGGCAAAAAGGCGAAAACCCTCGGCGGGGTAGCCGCGTCGGCGAGCGCCAACGAGTGTCGGCAATCGCGGGTCATCCCAACCGTCGACGTGCTTCTCCTCGACGAGCTGGATCAGCTTGCGCTTCGAGAGCACGATGTAGGTCAGGTTCAGGCGCGAGAACTCGATCTGCTGCGGCAGCGGTCGCTGCAACAGACCGCCCTCGGCCAGGCGCTCGAGCAGCCAGTCGTAGAAAGGCCGCTGGTCGGCAAATTCGAGCGTACAGATCGAGTGCGTGATGTTCTCCAGCGCGTCCTCGATCGGGTGGGCGTAGGTGTACATCGGGTAAACGCACCATCTGTCGCCGGTATTGTGATGACTGGCATGACGGATTCGATAGATCGCCGGATCACGAAGATTGATGTTCGCGGCGGACATGTCGATGCGCGCGCGCAGAACGTGCGCGCCGTCCGGGAATTCACCGTTTTGCATGCGCTTGAAGAGATCCATGCTCTCCGCCACGCTGCGCTCGCGAAACGGAGAGTCGGTGCCGGCTTCGGTGAGCGTGCCGCGGCTGGCACGCATTTCCTCGGCACTGTGACTATCGACATACGCATGCCCACTGGCGATCAGGTATTCGGCGAACTCGACCATCCAGTCGAAGTAGTTGGACGCGAAATAGAGGTTGCACTCGCCGTCCGATGACTCCGCCGATGCCGGCTCGGTCCAGGAAAAACCGAGCCAGCGCACCGAATCGACGATCGAATCGACGTATTCCTGCTCTTCCTTTTCCGGATTGGTGTCGTCGAAACGAAGGTGACAACGGCCGCCGTAATCCTGAGCCAGTCCGAAGTTGAGGCAGATCGACTTGGCATGTCCGAAATGCAGGTAGCCGTTGGGCTCAGGCGGAAAACGCGTGCGGATCCGCGCCGGATCGGGCGGGCCCGCGAGCTGTTGCGCGGCCGGGCCGGGGCGACCCGACCATCTGCGCGACGCGTGCCTGGCGGCGGCCAGATCGGCTTCGATGATGTTGCGGATGAAGTGGGTACTGGCAAGTGCGGATGAACTTGCCTCGTTGCTTTTGGGCTCCTGGCTCACGGTGCAGTCCTTGATTCGAGAAGCCTCGCATTTTAACCGGCGATGCCTGCAGGACTGCGATAAATCCTGCCCGGTAGTCCATTGAACTCAGCGCACGCGCGTTCAGGCGCCCGTCGTCAAGGTTCTCTCGGATTCTCCTCGACCCTGTGCGACACCCGCCGTCCCGCCGCAGCACCGGCGTCGGCAGCCAGCGCGTACGCTCTCGCCTCGAAGGCAGCCACCATGCTGGTTGCCATGGGCATGACCAGGAGCTCGATGACCGGCATGAGAAAGAGCGAGCGCGTCGTACAGTCAAGCGCAAAGTCGACCTGACAGTGCTCGTCGTGGCGCTCCGAGAAAGTCCAGCGAATATCGAACCGGCAAAAGGAACGATCCGCCGAAGTGACCACTATGGCGCGCGGACGCTTGAGTTCGGTGCGCGTCCGGAAGCGATGTGTCAGCAGACCGAGGACCAGGCTCTGCTCGGTTTCATACGCCTCCGCGTAACGGTTGAGGATCCGCGCTTCGCGGACCAGCGGCAGAAATTCCGGATAACGTTCGACATCCGCAACGATATCGAACAGCCTCTCCGAAGATAGCGCAATGGCACGGTTCTCACGATGGGTTGCCATGCCGCTTGCGGCTCAACCCTTCGGACGACTGAAACGCGTCAGGTTGTTCATCATCTCGACCATGGCCGGGCGGATCTCGCTCTTGGCCTGGTCGCGATCGCTGACCGGGCGATCGTCGGCATCCAGCACCTGATCGCGGACAACCCCGGAGGCATTGACCGGGAACGAAATCTTGAATTTCTCGCCGATGTAGGCAATGCGGTTCCAGCCTGCGGCAACTGCGTAGTCACGATGAAAGTCAGCCGCGAGCAGATTCTGCCCGATCGAGTAATCCGCCGGCGGGTTCTGCACCCCGAGCAGCGGCATCAACGTCGCCGGAAAGTCAAGATGACTGCTGATGCCGCTGATCCGGCGCGCGTTCTGTCCCGGGACCCAGAGGACAGCCGCCGTACTGGTCTGAAAACGATTGAAGTCCGCCGCGTGCCCCCAGCGATCACGTTCCATGAATTCCTCGCCGTGATCGCCAAGAACGATGACGATTGTATCGTCGAGCAGCTTCCTTGCCCGCAGATGGGCGATGATGCGTCCAATCTGCTGGTCGACGTGGTGGGCAGCGTTGATGTAGCGGTTCTTGATCGGCACCATCTGCTGGGCAAAATCGGCCGACAGATAGTTGAAATCGTCCAGATACGGTCGGGCGATGACACTTTCCGGCGGGAAAGTGTAATTGGCATGGGTACCCTCAAAGAACATGTAGGTCATGAACGGCCTGGATCGATCACGACTGTCGATGAATTTCAGGATGTCGTCAATGTTCTGCCGGTCGCGCTGCCAGGGGGGTGGCCCCTCGGACAGGGCGTGCATGTCGGCCGGGTTCATCCGGGCAAAAACGGTTTCCTGAAACGGAGGATAGGTGAAACTCTGGCTGGTATGCAGACTGAACTGGTAGTTCTGTTGCTGCAATACGTCCATCAGCAGGGGGGGCCGGCGCGCGGCCTGCATCGGAAACCAGTAGTTGCCGTACAAGCCGTAGAACATCGAGAAAATGCCCATCTGGGTGGTGTTGCCGCCACTGTAGTGCTGCTCGAGGCGCAGGGCATGTTCGGAAAAATCCCAAAGCTGCGGCATGATCGTGCGGTCAAGCATGTCATAGCGCAGCGACTCGACAGCCAGCCAGACGATATTGAGGGGACGCGCAGGCGGCTCGACACGTAGCGGCACCAGTGGATAGTTGAGCACGCTGTGCTTGACATGCAAGCCGTCCGCGGCTTCGGAAGCAACGTTCACGCCCAGGCGCGAGGCCAGTTTGCGGAAGGTGGTGGGCAGGTACAGCGGATAACGCTCGCTGGCAAAAAGGATGGGCTGGTAATTGGCGGCTGCACTGAAACCATAGGCCACACGCTCGCCAACCGCAAAACTCAGGATCGCCAGCAGCAACCAGCGCGCTCGCGGCATCCACCGCCGTGGACGCCGATCCGCTGGGCGTCGCGTGGCCCAGTAGTAGGTGGCCGCCTGCAGCGTCAGGAGGGCGATGATCACCAGAGTGGCGGTCAGTTCAGTGCTGCGACTTGCCCCCAGCGAAGCGATCCCGCCCGGGGTGAACACCAGATCGAGGACAAAGCCGTTGATGTGAAATCCGTACATGCCGTAGATCACTCGGTCGGCGAACAGCAGTACCTGAACCATCCCGGTCAGGCCGATCAGCAAGGTTGCCAACGCGACCACCCCGCCTCGGCTCGCGGCACGCCGTGCCAGGAATCCGTGCAACAGATAGCCGGGGAGCAGTGCCGGCAGCAGGTAGAGGAACGCGTAGCTGACCGTGGTTGCCAGCGTCCACAGCGCCACCGCAAGGGTGCTGTAGGCCTGCTGGGTGGTAAACACGCTGACGTGCAGGGCCACCCACAGTCCGGAAAGAACGAAGAAACGGTTGATACTGTCGCGAGAAGGCAATGGGTTCATCGGCATCCTTGGGGGTAAACCGATATTTTAGCGGATAAAGATTAGCCTGGCCTTAAGCCGTGCACACACCGTCGACCGGCGTTGGCGCGGCCAGCTGAGCCGTGTCGAGGCGCTAACTGATGAAGCGGACGAGCAGTCATTGATGTCGGTTAGAATACCTGTCATGAGCGACCATCATCATGATCACGACGAGCACCAGCATGCCGGCCACGAGCATGGCGCGCAGGCGCATCATCACCACGCTGATGCCGGTCCACGACTGGTCTGGGCCTTGCTGCTGACGCTCGCCTTTGCCGCCGTCGAGGCGTTGACCGGCTTCTGGTCGGGATCGCTGGCACTGCTCGGCGATGCCGGGCATATGGTCACCGACAGCGCGTCGCTGGCCCTCGCCGCCTTCGCTGCAAGGCTGGCGCAACGCCCGCCGACACGTCGACATACCTACGGCTATGGCCGTGTCGAGACACTGGCGGCGCTGCTCAACGTCGTGTTCATGGTCCTGGTAGTGGTCGGCATCTCGGTCGCCGCGGTCGCCCGCATTCTGGAGCCGGCGGCAGTCAACGGTGAGGCGGTTACTCTGGTGGCGGCGCTTGGACTGTTCCTGAACATCGCTGTTGCCTGGCTGCTGATGCACGGCGAGCAAACAATGAATACGCGCGGCGCCCTGCTGCACGTCCTCGGCGATCTGCTGGGGTCGGTCGCCGCGCTGGTGTCCGGCGCGGTGGTGCTATGGACCGGTTGGACGACGGCCGACCCGCTGCTTTCGCTGTTGATCTGCGCACTGATGCTGGCTTCCAGTCTGCGCCTGTTGCGCGAAGTTCTGCTGGCGCTGATGGAAAGCGTGCCGCCCAGCCTGTCGACCGAGCACGTCGGGCGCCTGCTGGCCGGCGTCGCAGGCGTCGCCTCGGTGCACGACCTGCATATCTGGACCCTGTCCTCTCGGCGGATTGCCTTGTCGGCGCACCTGATCGTCGAATCGCTCGAACAGTGGCCGACCATACTCGCTGCCAGTCGGCACACACTCGCTGATCAGGGCATCACCCACGTGACGCTGCAGCCGGAACCCCTGCGCAACAAGGTGAACTGGCTGCCCGGGCAGCGCCTCCGGCAAGTGGTACAGGAATGAGCCAATGGCTGCTGACCACCACCGCCGCCCGCGGTTTTGGGCAGTGTGCCCGTCAGCTTGTGCCGCCGGGGATTGCCGATACCGCCGAATTCCGCCAACTGTGCCCGGTGTCGGCGACATGCATGCACCAACAGCTTGACGACCAGGTATTGCCATGAGGGTGGTCGTGCAGCGCGTGGCCTCAGCGCGAGTCGAGGTTGCGGGAAAGGTCGTCGGCGCGATCGGCCAGGGCCTGCTGATCCTCGCCGGTTTCGAAGACAGTGACAGCGATTCCGATATTGGCTGGATGTCGAGCAAAATCGCCCGGCTGCGCATCTTCCCCGATGCCGCCGGAGTGATGAACCGCAGCGTCGGCGAAACCCATGGGGAAGTCCTGGCAATCAGCCAGTTCACCCTTTTCGCGTCGACACGAAAAGGCAATCGGCCGTCCTGGAACCGCGCCGCGCGACCGGAAATCGCACAGCCGCTGTTCGTGCGCTTCGTCGACCAACTCCAGGACGTGCTCGGTCAAGGTGTGCCAAGCGGAGTTTTCGGTGCCGACATGCTGGTCCACCTGGTCAACGACGGGCCGGTGACAATCAGCATCGATTCGCGCCGACCAGAATAGTGTGACGTGACATTTCAGGCACGACATCAACAAATAGTCGGCCCGACTTTCACAAGTGAGCCAGTGATGTTCAAGCTGGCGTCCCACCGCATTGTCACCAGAAACCTTCGATGCTGTACTGTGCTAAGGCATCGGCCCGCTCGTTAAAAGCGGGGAACTACTGGCGTCCCCACGGGGATTCGAACCCCGGTACCTACCGTGAAAGGGTAGTGTCCTGGGCCTCTAGACGATGGGGACCCGGAACTGTCTTCTTTCGGCGCCTGGTGGAGGTACGCGGGATCGAACCGCGGACCTCTTGCATGCCATGCAAGCGCTCTCCCAGCTGAGCTATACCCCCGCGCGAAAGAAGCCGGCATTATAAGGAGTGGGCCCGCTGCTGTAAAGACTGA
>JAKOZI010000282.1 GCA_029780075.1 Pseudomonadota bacterium | reverse complement strand
AGTATCCCGGTCAGCTCTCCGGCGGCCAGCAGCAGCGCGTGGCGATTGCCAGGGCTCTGGCCATGGACCCAATCTGCATGCTGTTTGACGAGCCTACGTCGGCGCTCGACCCGGAGATGGTCAACGAAGTGCTCGACGTGATGACCGAATTGGCGCAGGAAGGGATGACCATGATGTGCGTCACGCACGAGATGGGTTTTGCGAAACGCGTTGCCAGTCGGGTGATCTTCATGGATCAGGGGCGGATTGTCGAGGACGACAGCAAGGATGCCTTCTTCGATCACGCCCGTTCGGAGCGGGCGCAGCAGTTCCTGGCCAAGATTCTGCATCACTGAGCGTATGCCGCTGACCAACTGCCCGTCCGGAGTGTCGTCGCGTGTAGTCCAGAGGTTTCGGCTGCGCAGGCGTCGGCGACCAGAGTGTGGAACGTAGCGACTCGATCGACATCACGAGAGGAGAGCGGCATGCCAACGGTGACAGAATCGACCCACAACCTGCGCCGCAACCTGCGCGAGATCGCCGAGCATCAGAACCTCTCGGCACGCGTCGGCGAGTACCTTGACAGTTATTTCGTCGATGTCGAACTGAATGCTGCCAGCGACGCCAGTCCGGAAGAACTGCTGGGCGCGGCGACGCAGCATTTTCGTCTGGGCGAAGTTCGTCCGGCACGCGTCGCGGTCAGCGCGCTATACACCCCAGATTTCGACCGTCACGGCTGGCATTCGCCGCACACCGTGATCGATGTCGTCACCGACGACATGCCCTTTCTGGTCGACTCGATCACCATGGTGGTGTACCGTCGCGGCCTGGTCATTCATCGCTTGTTACATCCCCTCATCAGTGCCGAACGCGACGCCGAAGGAAAGTTGCTGCGCACCCTCCCGCGTGGCGCCGCCGGTAGCCAGCCTGAATCCTGGATTCACCTGGAGATTGACCGCATCGGCGATTCCGACCTGATCGCCGACCTGCACCGCGAAATTGTGGACGTACTCGCCGATGTGCGTGCTGCGGTGGAAGATGGCGCGACCATGCAGCAACGCATGCATGAAGCGGATGTCGAGATGGCCGCAGCGACGGCCGAGGCTTGTGACGAAGTCGCGGCTTATCTACGCTGGATCGCCGTCAACAATTTTGTCTTTCTGGGTTACGCTGAATACCGTGCGGCGACTGGCAGTCGCAGCCTCACGCGTGTTGCCGAGAGCGGACTGGGAATTCTTCGCCACCCTGATCATCCCCGCTTCGGCACTTGCCTGGCAGGGATTCCAGGTGTTGTTGCGGAACTCGCAAAGGATCCCTTGCCTGCCATCCTGGTCAAGGCCGATGCCCGCTCGACCGTGCATCGCTCGGCCTACCTCGACTTCATCGGCGTCAAGTGCTATGACGCGAGCGGCAACATTGTCGGTGTACGGGCCTTCGTCGGCCTGTACACCGCCCACGTCTACCATGTGGCGGCAACCGACGTACCCTTGTTGCGGCGCAAGATTGCCGCCGTGCGACAGGAAATCGGTTTTCTGCCACGCAGCCACCGTGACAAGACGCTGCTCAATGTCCTCGAAACTTATCCGCGTGATGAACTGATCGAAATCGCGCACGACGATCTGATCCGCATTGCGCGTGGCATCGTGTCCTTGTACGAACGCGAACAGGTGCGCGTCTTCCTGCGCGACGATGCCTGGGGGCGCTATGTGTCGGTGATCGTCTATATGCCGCGCGACCGTTTCGATACCGTCCTGCGCGAGCGGATCTCGGCACTGCTCGACGAAACCCTGGCCGCGGAGCGTGTGGACTTCTTTGTCATGCTCGGAGAATCGCGGTTGGCGCGCCTGCATTTCATCGCCCGGACGCCGGTCGGCACGCGTTACGCTTACGATGCTGGCGCCATCGAAAGGCAGGTCGCGCGCATCGTGCGCGGCTGGAGTGACGAACTGAAACAGAACCTCGTGGGGCACTACGGCGAGGAACGGGGCAACAGCCTGCTGCGCCGTTATGCCAACGAGTTGCCTCTTTCCTATCAGGAGTGCGTCACGCCGGCGTCAGCGGTATCTGACCTCGAACGCCTGGAAGCGGCAGAGCAGAGTGGTCGAGTCGAAGTCAAGCTGAGCGCCGCGCAAAGGGACGACGGGGCCCACCAGCACCTGAAGCTGTTCCGCCGCGGCCGCCCGCGGCCGCTTTCGGCGATCCTGCCGGTGCTGGAAAACATGGGACTCACGGTGCTTTCCGAGCAGCCATTCAGCCTGCCCAGGAGCGACCTGCACATTGCCGACTTCGCCGTGCAGTTGCCGCAAGCGGCGGCCCTCGACGACGACAGCACACGACGGGCGTTTGTCGAACTGCTGGAAAGCCTGCTCAGTGACGAGGCCGAGAACGACGGTTTCAACCGCCTGGTTCTGCTGGCAGGTCTGGACGGCCGACAGATCGGCATTCTGCGCGCCTACAGCCGCTACCTGCGTCAGGCTGGCCTGCCATTCAGCCAGGCCTATGTGCAACGCTGCCTGGCCAGGCATTTTCAGATCACGCGTGCCCTGGTCGAGTTCTTCGAAGCCCTTTTTTCTCCAAGTGCAGACGATGCGCGCGCCAGAGCGCTCTCCGATGAAGTGGGCACGGCCTTGCTGCAGGTCAGCAATCCCGATGATGATCGCATTCTTGCTGCGCTGCAAACGGCGATTGAAGCCACCTTGCGGACCAACGCTTATCAGACTGGCCGCGATGGAAAGGCCAAAGACTACCTGTCGTTCAAGTTCTCCTCGCAGCACATTCCCTTCCTGCCCGCGCCGGCGCCACTTTATGAAATATTCGTGTACAACGAGCGCGTCGAAGGCGTCCATCTGCGAGGTGCGCGGGTGGCGCGTGGCGGCCTGCGCTGGTCCGATCGCATGGAAGACTTCCGCACCGAGGTGCTTGGTCTGGTCAAGGCGCAGATGGTGAAGAACGCGGTGATCGTTCCTCTGGGTTCGAAAGGCGGGTTCGTTTGCAAGCGTCTGCCGCCTGCGGGCGAACGGGAAGCCTTTCAGGCCGAGGGTATTGCCTGTTATTCGATCTTCATCCGCGGCCTGCTCGATCTGACCGACAACCGGGTCGACGAGCAGGTCGTGCCGCCCAGCGGCGTACGCCGTCGCGACGGCGATGACCCTTATCTGGTGGTGGCCGCCGACAAGGGAACGGCGACCTTCTCGGACATTGCCAACGCCATCGCCATCGAATACGGATTCTGGCTAGGCGACGCCTTCGCCTCGGGTGGTTCTGTCGGTTACGACCACAAGAAGATGGCCATTACTGCCCGCGGTGCCTGGGAGGCCATCAAGCGGCACTTCCGCGAGTTGGGACTGGATACGCAGAAACAGCCGTTCACCGTCGTCGGGATTGGCGACATGTCTGGCGACGTGTTCGGTAACGGCATGTTGTTGTCGTCGCAAGTGCGGCTGCTGGCGGCCTTTGATCACCGGCACCTGTTCATCGACCCGAATCCCGACGCGGCGCGCAGCTATGCCGAGCGGCAACGCCTCTTCGCGCTCGCACGTTCTTCCTGGGCCGACTACGATCCGGCTTTGATTTCGCACGGTGGCGGGGTCTGGTCGCGCAGCGCCAAGTCCATTCCGTTGTCACCGGAGGTGCGCGCCTGGCTGGGTTCCGACACGCTGCACATGACACCTGCCGAGTTGATCAAGGCCATTCTGCAGGCGCCGGTCGACCTGCTTTACAACGGCGGCATCGGTACCTATGTCAAGGCCAGCACGCAGAGTCATCAGGAGGCCAATGATCGGGGCAACGACATCTTGCGGGTTGATGCCAGCCAACTGAAGGCGCGGGTGATCGGCGAGGGCGGCAACCTCGGTCTGACGCAGAAGGGACGCATCGAATTTGCGCTGAATGGCGGGCGCATCTTCACCGACGCGATCGACAATTCGGCAGGCGTGGATTGTTCTGACCATGAAGTCAACATCAAGATTCTGCTCGCCGGGCTGATCCGGCGCGGTGACATGACCGGCAAGCAGCGCGATCTGCTACTGGCCTCAATGACCGAAGCCGTGGGTTCGCTGGTTCTGGTCGACAATTACCAGCAAACGCTGGCCATAGCATCGGAGGCTGCGGCGGCACCTGGCTTGATCGAGGTGCATGGGCGTTTGATCCGCAACCTCGAAGCACAGGGCGCCGTGCACCGTGCCATCGAAGCGCTGCCCGACGACAAGGGCCTCAACGAGCGGGCACAGCAGAAACGCGGTCTCAGCGCGCCGGAGATCGCGGTCCTCCTGGCCTATGCCAAGATCACGCTAAAGCAGGCGCTCCTGGAGTCGAGCCTGCCCGACTCCGACGATGTCCACGAACTGCTGGTCAACTACTTTCCCGCGGCCTTGCTCGAATCCTGCCGCGAACTGTTGTCGACTCATCCACTGAAGCGCGACATCGTCGCCACGCAACTCGTCAATCGTCTGGTCAATCGCATGGGAACGACCTTCGTCATGCAGGTGAGTGACGAGACAGGGGCCTCGCCGGCGCAGGTGACCGGTGCGTGGTACGCCGCAAGCTGCGTCCTTGGCGCCGAGGCATTGTGGCATGACCTTGAGGCACTCGACCTGATGGTTCCGGCCGACCGCCAGATGGCGTTGATGGCGGGTTTGCGGTCCATGACCGCGGCAGCCACTCCGCTGGTGCTGACGAGACATCTCGGTGGTGCCAGCATTGGCCAGTTGGTGGCTGACTATCACATGGCCGTTGCCGAAAGCATGCAGCGCATTCGTCACGGCAAGAGTGCTGGGCAAGCGCTGATCGCACTGATCGATGAGCAGGCGGCGATCGTCGCTGCGTTCGAACTGGTGAATCTTGCCAGCGCTTGTGGCCATCCCCTGCACGAGGTTGCCAAGGCGCTTGACGAATTGGGCGCACAGATCGATCTGGACTGGCTTGGCGCTGCCGTCAACCGCCTTCCCGCCGGCAACCGTTGGCAGGCGAGGGCGCGCGCGCAACTCACCACCGAGGTCGCTGCTCTGCGGCAGCATCTTGTGCGGCAGGTCCTTGGCGGCCGCTCGCTGTCCACCGGCGACGCCCAAAATGTCCTCGACGAGCTGAAAGGCAGTGAGCCACAGGATCTGGCCATGCTCTCGGCCGGACTGGCGGAAATCAGACGTGTCGTTGCCTGCTGATTTGCTCGTGACTCGGGGCATTGCCAGGGGCCGTTCGATCTCTACCCTGAGCCCCCACCGGCGCGGTTCTGCGCGCGGATTTGACCACTGGCGGCAGCCACCGCCTGAATACATCGAGCACTCATAATTATGAATTTTGACGAGATTGCGAGGGGTGTTTTGGTGTAGAATTCGGTGCCAGTCGCGAAGCTTTGAGACGCGCGCGAATCCCCTCAGGATCATCGATGCCGCTGCCCCCCCCCTCTGTCCAACGCACCCGCATGCACCTTCGCAGCGTCCAACTTGACGGTTACAAGCGGGTCGATGGTTGCTGGGACATCGAGGCTCGTCTGATCGACGTCAAGGACCATGACTACCCGCTGTCGTCCGGTTTGCGGAAGCGGGGCGAGTCGGTCCACGACATGTGGGTACGGGTGACCATCGACCACCAGATGACCATCCTGGATGCCTTCGCCTGTACCGATGCCATGCCCTACGTGGATTATTGCGACCAGATTGCTCCGGCTTACGCCCAAGTGGTCGGCCTCAACCTCTTCCACGGCTTCCGGACGGCAGTCAAGACGCTGTTTCGTGGCACGCGTGGTTGCTCACATCTCAGCGAACTGTTGATGTTCCTGCCGACCGCGGCGCTGCAGACCTTTGCCAGTGACGTACGCGACAACGACGATAGCGGGCAGAAACCCTATCAGCTTGACCGTTGCCACGCCCTGGAATCGCATTCGGACGCGGTTCGGCGCTTTTACCCGCGCTGGTACCGTGGCCAGAAGCCCGGGTAGGACGTTCTGCCTGTGGTTCATTACGTTTCGCAACCTTAACTCAAGCAAGGAAAGCGCATGAAAATTCACGAATATCAGGGCAAGGAACTCCTGAAGAAATTCGGCGTTGTGGTTCCGCGCGGGGTG
>JAKOZI010000004.1 GCA_029780075.1 Pseudomonadota bacterium | reverse complement strand
CCACTCAGTTGATGGAGGACTTGCGGCGTTTCCGGGCCAGTCTGTCCGAAGGCGCGGAAGCATCGGCACTGCCCGCCGCTGTTGCAGCTCTGCTGATCGAGCCCTCCGATACGATCGAAGAGCCGGATTATCCGCAGTTCCGTGGCATATCGACCATTCCCGGCGTCACCTCGTCAGATGGGTCGGGCAAAGACCTGTTCTTCCCCAAGCCATTCAATCGCGAGCAGGTGGAGGTTGTCCAGAGGCTGGAGGTGCGCCCCGGCGTGGTGGTGCAAGGGCCGCCGGGTACCGGCAAGACTCACACGATCGCCAACATCATCAGCCACTATCTGGCGCTGGGCATGCGGGTGCTGGTTACTTCGCAGAAGGCGCCAGCCTTGCGCGTGCTTCGCGACAAGCTGCCTGAAGCTGTCAGGCCACTGGCGGTCAGTCTGCTCGACAGCGACCGCGACGGTCTGAAGCAGTTTCAGGAATCGGTCGATATCATCGCCGAGAAGCTGCAGCGGCTTCGCCGACACGAGCTTGAAAGAGAGATTGCCGATCTCGATCATCAGATCGACAACCTGCACCGCAGCCTTGCCCGCATCGACAATGAGGTCGACGCCATCGGCCGCATGTCCGTCTCACCGGTCAAGCTCGGCGATGAAACGATCGAACCTGTCCGGGCTGCTCGCATGGTGGTCGCTGAACCGGAGCAAGCGAATTGGCTGCCTGACGAGATCGATGCTGCGCCTGAGTTCGAGCCTCGCTTTTCTGACAGTGATATTGTCGCGCTCAGGCAAGCGCGCCGGCAGGTTGGGCAGGACATCGGGTATCTGGGCGTAACAATCCCCCAGCTAGCCAATCTCCCGACACTCGACAGCCTGTTGCCGATTCATCGTGATCTGGCACGAGCCGAAGAATTGCGCCGCCAGATCAATGCCGGGACCTTGCCAGATTTGCGCGTGCCCGAAGGCGAGGCCGCAGAACGCCTGCAAACGCTGGCACAAGAGCTTGATGAACTGGATCTCTCAGGTGCGAAAGTCTCGACCTCGCCCTATGGCTGGACGGCAGATGCGACCCGTATCGTGCGCGCGAACGAAGACAGAGAATTCTTGGAGGCACTTGAACGCCTACAGCCGGAAATTGAACATTTGCTCGCAGAGGGCAGCCATTTCCTGACGCGCCCGATCAGCCTTCCTGCCGATGCACTGGACGACGAAAAACTACTCGAGGCACTGCAACGATTGTGCGAGGGCAGGCCTGCACTGGGGTTCGTGGGCGGGCTGTTTGCTGGAAAGATCAAGGCGGCGCTGGCACAGGTAACGTTGCTGGGCGAAGCACCCCGAGGCGCCGATGAATGGCTGGAAGTTCAGAGGTTCATCGACGGCATCAAACGCTCACGCAAACTTGCGCAGGCCTGGAACCATCTCGTGTCGCTGAGTGTCGGCGACACCGTCGAACCCGACGGTCTCGGAGTTGCGAAGCGCATCCGTGCTCAACAGCAGCACCTTGATGCCATCAGGGACTTGGTAATCCGGCAGGGCCGGGTCGACGCGCTGGCGCGGGTCACCGTGGCTGGCTGGTCTGACGGGGTATCTGACAATCCCGGGGTGCTTACCAAGCTCCGTGAGGTGATTGAGACTCACAGGCTCAAGTACCGCCTGGAAGGTGCCGAAGCCGTTCGCGCCAAGTTGATTTCCTATCTTTCCTCCACTGAGGGTGATGTAGCGCGCCAGTTGCAGGGCAGTGTTGTCCGTGCGCTGGGCAATCCTGATGTCAGGGCCGAGGCATTCCAGTCTGAATGGCAGGCTTTGACTGGTCGGTTGGCGCACATCGAAGGACTGGGCGAGGCCTTTCAGGCAATCGATACCGCATGCACCGCCATTGCGGGATCGGGAGCCCCTCTTTGGGCACGCGCTCTTCGTTCCCAGCCCATAGAAGGCATGGAAGACAATCTAACGCCGGGGGATTGGTCGAAACGCTGGCAAATCCGGCGGCTCTCAACATGGCTCTCGCGCATCGACAGGCATGACAGATTGCGGGAGCTGGGCGCAGATCGCGTCGAGAAGGAAGTCTTGCTCAAGGACGCATATGAGCGTTCGATAGAGTTACGGACCTGGTTGGAACTTAGCCGGAAGGCAACCGATGGCGTCAAAGCGGCATTGGCTGCCTACGCAGACGCAGTCCGCCGCATCGGCAAGGGTACGGGCAAGCGGGCGGGACGATATCGGCGTGAAGCGCGCGCTGCCTCAGATCGCGCCAAGGGTGCGCTCCCGTGCTGGATCATGCCGCACTATCGAGTCTCGGAATCCCTCCCGGCTGATCTTGGGCTGTTCGATGTTGTCATCGTCGACGAAGCCTCGCAATCTACCGTGGCTGCACTTCCGGCATTGTTGCGTGCTAAGAAAATCCTGATTGTAGGCGATGACAAGCAGGTGAGCCCGGAACTGGTGGGGCGCGACCAAGCGCGCGCCGATGAACTAGCGACACGCCATCTCTCAGCCCAGGTCGCGGACTATCGCTCATGCCTTCGGGAAGAGCAGTCGCTGTACGACCTCGGCAAAGTCGTGTTTGCGGGCGGTGCCATCATGCTGACGGAGCATTTCCGTTGTGTTGCGCCGATCATCGAATTCTCGAAAGCGCAATTTTATGGCCACCGCCTGACGCCATTGCGGCTGCCCATGGCGTCGGAACGGCTTGATCCGCCGCTTATCGATGTTTTCGTTGAGGATGGATTCCGCAAAGGCGACGTCAATCCTCCCGAAGCCGATTTCATTGTCTCAGAAATTGCCGCCATTGCCGACGACGAGTGGATGGCGAAGCGGACTATCGGCGTCACGACACTGCTGGGCCAGAACCAAGCTGCACATATTTATAAGGAGATCGAGCAGCGCCTCGGCACAGAAGTAATGGAGCGCCACGAAATTCGGGTCGGGGATCCTACTGCCTTTCAGGGTGATGAACGGGACATCATGTTCGTTTCACTGGTTGCGCAGCGGGCTGACAGCCCGTTGTCGGGCAATCGCTATGAGCAGCGTTTCAACGTAGCGTTGTCGCGCGCCAGGGATCGAACATATCTCGTCCGCTCAGTCGAATTGGATCAGTTGCGCGCCAGCGATCAACTGCGCAGATCACTTCTGGAGCATTTCCGCTGCCCATATCCGGCTGAAGCGTCGGACCTAAAGGACCGCCGCGATAGGTGTGAGTCCGATTTCGAACGTGAGATGTTCGACCTGCTGTGTGAGCGCGGCTTCCGGGTCAATACGCAGGTACGGGTCGGCAACTTCCGGATCGACCTCGTAGTGGAAGGTGACAACGACCAGCGGATTGCCGTCGAATGCGACGGCGATCGTTACCACGGGCCAGACAAATGGCCAGACGATATGATGCGCCAGCGGATACTGGAGCGAGCCGGCTGGACGGTGTGGCGCTGTTTTGCATCACGCTTCGTTAGAAGCCGCCAGCACGTGATCGATGAACTTGCGGACTTCCTCGCAGCGCGGGGGATTCAGCCTGTCAGTGGAGATGGCAATTGGGCCAGCAGGCATACTGAGTTACGGCTCTGGCGGCCTACCATTGGGAACGATGACGAAATCGTTGCTGTGCTCGACGAGGAGGACAGTTCATCGACTTTCGCGCCAGCGGACTCGTTGGGAGTAGGTGAGGATCTGTTTGAGTCCAAGTTGCCAAAGGAAACCCCCTCGCCATCGCAGCGTGCGACGGAATCGCAGGTGCAGGCCGCCATCATAGATCTGATGTCCGACAATAGGGTATGGTCGAACGGCGACCTTAAGAAAGCACTTAGAAGCGTTCTGCCGCTTTCAGCCGGAGATCGGGAGCCTGCCAAGTTTCGACCTGGTGAGGAAAAGTGGGAGGAGCTGGTCAACAATGCACTCTCACCCTCTCGCGGGAATTCTCTTCATTCCAAGGGCCTAGTTAAGAGCGCCGGGCGCGGCCTGCATATCCTCGCCGAAGCTGCGACTGGAAATTCAGCTACAGAAGCGCCGGAACCGGAAATGCCTGCAACCGGCAAATCCGAGTATCGAAACCCGGCTCGTGAAATCGGCGAAGAATATCGGGTAGCATCGTTGTCTGTTTCGGATGATGACGCAGACCAGATCTATCAGGCAGAATACAAGCATGTGCTGGAGCAAATGGTCGATCACGTTCTGGAGATTGAAGGGCCGATCTATGAGGATATGCTAATTGAAAGGATTGCCCGGGCGCACAAGAAGGAACGGGCTGGCAGGATCATCCAAGATATCGTGACTGGTGCTATCGCTGGGCGCCATCCGTCAATATCGGAAGATGGCCGTAAAGTTGTGTTCCACCGAAGTATGGATGTCATGGGATTGGTTGCGTATCGACCTGCTCGATCTGACTGGCGATCTCACCGCGACATCCCTCTTATCGAACTCGCCAGCCTAGCACTCCCGCTGGTCCGCAAGGCAAAGCCAGACACGGAAATCCTGGCTCACTTTGCACGAACATTCAGTTTGGCGCGGTTGCGTGAACCTACACGGAAACGCTTCGAGGCAGCAATTTCGATCGCGCGTGCTACAGGTGAGGCTCAGGCCTAAATCTTCGGCTATCTCAGCGCTGCGAGAAAGCTTGTGGGCGTCAGCTCGATGTGCGCCGAGAGTGGGGGGCGAAGGCTGAAGGCTTTTGGTTGGCGAGCAAAATTCCATACCCTCACGAGGTGCCATTCATCACGGCAGGTTTCTGCGACCGCGATTTCATTCTGGCTGATGTGAAAAGGTGTGCGTTCCCAGCCGTTGGTCGTCTTCACTTCGATCAGTCGCTCACGGCCATCGGGTTCGAAGCTGGCAATGTCGAAGCCATAGCCATCGCCGTCCTGCACGGCGGTCCAGCGCACTTTATCGGCAAGATCGTTTCGTCCAGCCTGCAAGAGCGATTGGCGCTCGTGATGCAGGATCAACTCTTCACCAGCCTTACCGAGCCGCCTGTTCCTGGCATCGCGTTCAGCCACATCATATTTCTTGCCGATTGCTGCGTGGCGACAACTACGATGGCCGGTTGAGCGGCAACTATGATGGCCGGTAGGATCGGTTGTCTGGGCTGATCGTAGGGAGGGGCGTAGCCCCGACCGGAGAGCGGACCAGACAACCGGTGGCGATCTTTTTCCCCTTCTTTCGGGGGGGCTGATCGGGGCTGTGGCGGGCGGTGGTATCGGAACACTCATCGAACAACGAGCGATGGGTTTGCGATGCCGGGCCACCACATTTCCGATCAGCAGGTATTTCTCTTCATGACCCATCGTCGCCAACACACCCAGGCCGTCGCGGCTGCCAAGGCCGGTATCAGCGAGCGCAGCGCACGCCGGATCGAGAACGATCCGCAGCTTCCGTCCCAGAAGAAGAAGGAGCGCCACTGGCGCACCCGCGCCGATCCGCTCGAGCCATTCTGGCCACGCGTCGAGGAGTTGCTCCAGATCGACGGTATCATTGCCGTCACGGTCTTCGAGACGCTCCAGGACGAGTTCGGCGAGGATGCTGTTCCCGATGCGATACGACGAACACTTGAACGCCGGATCGCCCGCTGGCGGGCACTGCACGGCGGCGAGAAGGAGATCTTCTTCCCGCAGCATCATGAGCCCGGTCGGCAGGGCCTGTCGGATTTCACGGTATGCGACAGTCTCAAGGTCACCGTTGCCGGCGAGACCCTGGCCTATCGCCTTTACCACTTCCGCTTGGCGGCGAGTGGCTGGGAGCATGCGGCTGTCGTGCTGGGCGGGGAGAGCTTTGCCGCCCTTTCGGAGCACCTGCAGGATGCCTTGTGGAAGCTGGGCGGCGCGCCGGCCGAACACCGCAGCGATTCCCTGTCAGCCGCCTACAAAAACCTCGACGCCGATGCGCAGCGGGATTTTACCCGAAGCTATGACGAGCTGTGCCGTCATTACGGCATGCTCGCTACCCGCAACAACCGCGGCGAGGCGCACGAGAACGGATCGATCGAAGGTCCCCATGCCCATCTCAAGCGACGGCTCGATCAGGCCTTACGCCGGCGGGGAAGCCGCGATTTCGTCAGCATCGAGGCCTGGCGCGAGTTCGTTGAGGCGCAGGTCGCCAGACAGAACCGGCGGCATGCTGCGCACATCGATGCAGAACGCAGGGTACTCAAGGCGCTGCCCGCAAGGCGAACCACCGATTTCGCCATGGTCACCGTCGATGTCACCCGCAACGGCACCGTCGCCATCGATCGGGTTACCTATTCGGTGCCTTCCCGCCTCGTCGGACGGCGCCTCAACGCGCATCTCTTTGACGATCGCATTGAGCTCTTCCTCGGTCCGGACAGGGTAATGTCCACGCCGCGTGTGCGGATCAGCCATCCCCACCGGGGGCACAGCATCGATTTCCGGCACATGATCGGTAACCTGCGCCGCAAGCCTGGTGCGCTGCGCAACCTCGTCTACCGCGAAGCCCTGTTCCCCGATCACGCCTACCGGCGGGCCTGGCAAGCCTTCGATGCCCAACTCGATGGACGGCAGGCCTGCCGCGATGCCGTCGCGCTGCTCGATATCGCCGCCAGGGGCGACTGTGTCGACGTGCTGGCCCGGCGGATCGATGAGGCACTCGACAGAGGGCGCTTGCCCGATGTCGATGCGCTCAGGGACGAGTTCCTGCCAACCGCAAGATCGCAGCGCGATGTCACTATCCCGCCTCCCGATCTGCACAGCTACAACAGCTTGATCGCCAGCGGGGAGGTGTACTGATGACCCGCACCAAGGACCAGGCCGCCGCCGTGCTGCCTACCCTGCTCAAGGCCTTGCGCCTGCCGAGTATCAACCGCAACTGGAAGCGCCTCACCGACACCGCCGATCGCGATGGCTGGCCGGCCGCCAACCTGCTGGCCTCGCTTCTCGAGATCGAGATGGCCGATCGCTCCTCCCGGCGCATCCAGCGCCATCGCGACCAGTCCGGCTTGCCCGCAGGCAAGACCTTCGCCACCTTCGATTTCGACGCAGCCCCCGGCATCCGCAAACCGCACCTCTTGTCCCTCGCCGCCGGTGACGACTGGATCGAGAGCGGCGGCAACCTGCTGCTGTTCGGCCAGAGCGGGACCGGCAAGACGCACGCAGTTGCTGCCATTGGTCATGCCCTCATCGACACGGGGCGGCGCGTCCTGTTCTGCTCCACCACCGACATGGTCCAGAAGCTCCAGTCCGCGCGCCGCGACCTCAGCCTACCCGCCATGCTCGACAAGCTCGACAAGTTCGATCTCATCGTGCTCGACGATCTGTCCTACGTCCGCAAGGACCAGGTCGAGACCAGCGCCTTGTTCGAGCTCATCGCCCACCGCTACGAACGCCACTCGCTCGCCATTACCGCCAACCAGCCATTTTCGGCATGGGACAACGTCTTCCCTGATCCCGCTATGACTGTCGCCGCGATCGACCGCCTCGTGCACCACTCGATCATCATCGAGATGAACGGCGAAAGCTACCGCAAACGTTCCGCCGTCGCCCGTATCAACGCCGGCGATTACGACCCGCCGAATGGCGCCCCGGACCGGCCATCATAATTGTCGCTGGCTTCGCGCTCGGGAGCACCCTTGCTGAGGCAACGGGTAATTGTCGCCAGCGGCAATTACATGCCAACCATCCCATGCGCTTCAGACCCTCGCTTCCGGCCAGCGTCAGCGACAATTACCCAGCGTCGTAATTGTCGCTCGACGGTTGCTCCCCGCAACAGCAAATGGTAGCCAGAATTCACCAACCGGCGCGGCCACCTATCGGCCATCATAATTGACGCCGACCGGACTCCGTAATCGTCGCGCTACAG
>JAKOZI010000344.1 GCA_029780075.1 Pseudomonadota bacterium | reverse complement strand
CCGGGCAACAGCGTCGAGATCGTCGATGTCTCGGCCGTCACGGGGGCGGCGCGCATCGTCGGCGATTGGCAGAACAATCGGCTCGATTTCAGCGCCACCACCTTCGTCGGCAAGCTCGCGATCGACGGCGGTGGCGGCCAGGACTCGATCATCGGCAGCGCTGGCGACGACAGCATCGACGGCGGCAGTTGGGGCGACCAGACGCTTTCGGGCGGCAACGGCAACGACGTGCTGCATGGCGGCACGGGTACCGACCAGCTCGCCGGCGGCTCCGGTGACGACACCTTCCGCGTCAGCGGTCACAATGGCGGCGGATTCGAAGGTTACGACAGCTACGACGGCGGCAGCGGCAAGGACCGCATCGTCGCGTATGGCAGCAAGGTCGACATCGGGATGGCTGCTTTCGGTCCGGGCAACAGCGTCGAGATTGTCGATGTCTCGGCCGTCACGGGGGCGGCACGCATCGTCGGGGACTGGCAGAACAATCGGCTCGATTTCAGCGCCACCACTTTCGTCGGCAAGCTCGCGATCGACGGCGGTGGCGGCCAGGACTCGATCATCGGCAGCGCCGGCGACGACAGCATCGACGGCGGCAGTTGGGGCGACCAGACGCTCTCGGGCGGCAACGGCAACGACGTGCTGCATGGCGGCACGGGAACCGACCAGCTCGCCGGCGGCTCCGGTGACGACACCTTCCGCGTCAGCGGTCACAATGGCAGCGGATTCGAGGGTTACGACAGCTACGACGGCGGCAGCGGCAAGGACCGCATCGTCGCGTATGGCAGCAAGGTCGATATCGGGATGACTGCTTTCGGTCCGGGCAACAGCGTCGAGATCGTCGATGTCTCGGCCGTCACGGGGGCGGCGCGCATCGTCGGCGATTGGCAGAACAATCGGCTCGATTTCAGCGCCACCACCTTCGTCGGGAAAGTCTCGATCGACAGTGGTGATGGCAGTGATGTGGTCATCGGCAGTCGTGGTGGCGACGTCCTGTTTGGCGGTACCGGTGCGGACATTCTCGACGGTCGCGGCGGCAACGACACACTTGCCGGCGGTAGCGGCGCGGACACCTTCGTTTTCGGTTCCGCCTGGGGCCACGATGTCGTGAGCGATTTTCGGGATGGCACGGATCGTCTGAACTTTCATGACGTCGGTGTTGACGGCCTCAAGGATCTGACTCTCGCCGCGGTCGGCAGCAACGCGCTGATCGCCTGGCATGGCAACGAGGTCCTGCTGATCGGAGTCAGGGTCGCCGATCTGGGCCCGGCGGACTTCATCTTCTGACCGGGTCAGCCCGCCGTCGCGGTGCATGCACCACGACGGCACCCTGGCGGCCGGCGCCAATCCACGCTTCCCTTTGGCGTCTACGCGCTTGACTGTGCTGTAACTGCCGGAGATACTTTCGGCCAGACCGTTGAGCGGTCCATTCGCCTGCCTGCGCTCGCCAATTGTCGGAAACCCCGATGCCCATCGCCCTGCTGCACCAGCACCCCATTGCCAAACCACTGAGCAGCCATTGCGCCGCGATGGCCATTGCGCTGGCCGGCCTGGTCGGCTGCGGCCGGGAGCCGCCAAAGCCGGGTCCCGCTCCGCTCGAAGTCACGACGATGACGGTCGAAGCGCGCGACGTCCCGGTGTCGGCCGAATACGTGGCACAGACGCAGAGTTCGCAGGCGGTCAATATCCAGGCGCGGGTTTCGGGCTTTCTCGACAAGCGCGTATATACCGAAGGTGCGGTGGTCAAGGCTGGCCAGTTGCTGTTCCAGATCGACCCCAAGCCGTTCCAGGTACAGGTCGATGGCGCCGCCGCTGCGCTGCAGCGCAACCAGGCGTCGCTGCAGGTGGCGACGGCCAATCTCAAGCGCACCAGGCCGCTGGTCGAGCAGAACGCGCTGTCACAAAAGGACCTCGACGACGCGCAGGGTCAGTACGAGCAGGCCGCCGCGGCGGTGGCGCAGTCCAGGGCGCAGCTCGAGTCGGCCAGGCTCGACCTGTCGTATACCCGAATCACCTCGCCGGTTGCCGGCGTGACGAGTTTCTCAGCACTCGCCGAAGGCACCTATGTCAACTCGCAGAACAGCCAGTTGACGACCGTTTCGGTGCTCACCCCGATGTGGGTGAATTTCAGCATCTCGGAGAACGAAGTCGACCGCCTGCGTGCCAACATCAGGAAGGGTCTGCTCAAGCTGCCCGCCGACAACCAGCTGATGGTCGAAATCGAGCTGGGTGACGGCACGCCATTCCCGCATACCGGCAAGATCACTTTTGCCGATCCCTCGTACAACTCGCAGACCGGGACCTTCCTGATCCGCGCCACGGTCGCTAACCCGGAAGGCGTGCTGCGTCCCAACCAGTACGTGCGCGCGCGCCTGCAGGGAGCGCAGCGCCCCAATGCCATCCTCATCCCGCAGCGCGCCGTGCAGCAGGGCGCGCAGGGCCATTTCGTCTGGCTGGTCAACAAGGAAGGCCAGGCCGAGCAGCGGCCGATCACCGTCGGCGACTGGTACCGCGAGAGCTGGTTCGTCGCCGAGGGGCTGCAGTCCGGCGAGCAGCTCGTCGTCAATGGCGGCCAGCGCCTGTCGGTGGGCGCAAAGGTGACGGTGATGCCGGCGGCGGCCAAACCGGCAGCCAAACCGGCAGCCGCCGGCTCCTGAGCCGCCGCCGGCATGTTCTCCCGATTCTTCATCGAGCGTCCGATCTTCGCGGCAGTCGTCGCGATCCTGGTGGTGGTCGCCGGCCTGGTGGCGATCTTCGTCATGCCGGTACAGCAGTATCCGACGATCACCCCGGTGCAGGTGACGGTGCAGGCGACCTATCCGGGCGCCGATTCCAAGACCCTGGCCGACGCGGTGGCGGCACCGATCGAGGCGCAGATCAACGGCGTCGACAAGATGCTCTACATGAGTTCGAGCAGTTCGGCCACCGGCCAGCTCCTGCTGACCGTCTACTTCGCCCTCGACACCGACCCCGACATCGCGCAGGTGCAGGTGCAGAACCGCGTGAACCTGGCGCTGCCGCAACTGCCATCGGCGGTGACGCAGCAGGGCGTGTCGGTGCAGAAGAAATCTTCGACGATCATGATGCTGCTCGGCGTCACCGGCAAGGGCGGCCGATACAGCCCGGGGTATGTCGCCAACTATGCCAACGTCTACGTGCTTGATGCGCTGAAACGCGTTCCCGGCGCCGGCCAGGCCCAGATCATGGGCGTTCCCGACCAGGCCATGCGCATCTGGATGAACCCGGACCGCATGGCCTCGCTGGCGATCACCACCAGCGACATCGCCAATGCGATCAACACCCAGAATGCGCTGTTCGGCGCCGGCCAGATCGGACAGCAGCCGACCGCGGGCGCCGTCGAACTCAGCTTCCCGGTGGTCACCCAGGGCCAGTTCGTCGACCCGCGCCAATACGAAAGGATCATCCTGCGCGCCAGCCAGGACGGCAGCGCGATCGTCCGCGTCGGTGACGTGGCACGCGCCGAAGTGGGCCTGCGCCAGTACATCGTCGATACCCAGCTCGACCGCGAGCCGACGACCTTCATCGCCATCTACCAGCAACCGGGTGCCAACGGCCTGGTGGTTTCGCAGGCCGTGCGCGCGGCGCTGGCGGAGATGAAGTCGCGTTTTCCCGAGGGTCTCGATGTGGTGGTGGCGCTCGACACCAACGACTTCGTGCGTCTGTCGATCGAGGAGGTACTGAAGACGCTGGTTGAGGCGATGCTGCTGGTGGTGCTGGTGGTCTACCTGTTCCTGCAGAGCCTGCGCACGACGCTGATCTGCGCGGTGGCGATCGTCGTCGCGCTGGTCGGCACTTTTGCCGGCATGCTGGCGCTTGGCTTCTCGGTCAACCTGCTGACCCTGTTCGGCCTGATCCTGGCGATTGGCATGGTCGTCGACGACGCCATCGTCGTCGTCGAGAACGTCGAGCGCAACATGACGCAACACCATCTGGCGGCGAAGGAGGCGACGATCCGCTCGATGGGCGAGATCGGCAGTTCGCTCGTCGCCGTGGTCCTGGTGATGGCTTCGGTCTTCGTGCCGGCCGCTTTTCTGCCCGGCACTACCGGCCAGCTCTACCGCCAGTTCGCGATCACCATCGTCATCTCGGTGAGTATTTCGGGTTTCGTCGCCCTGACCCTGACCCCGGCCATGTGTTCGCTGCTGCTCAGGCACACCCCGGTGGTGCAGCGCGGCTTCTTCGCCTGGTTCAACCACCAGGTCGAGCGGGTGACGCTGGCTTTCGGGCACGCGGTCGAATGGGTCATCAAGCGGGTGGCGGTGGCCCTGCTGCTGCTGGCGGTGTTCCTGTACAGCATCTGGCATCTGTTTCATCTGCTGCCGACCAGCTTCGTGCCGAACGAGGATCAGGGTTACGCGATGGTGGCGATCATCATGCCGCAGTCCGCCAGCCTCGATCGCACGCAGGCCGTCGCCGAACGCGTCGATGCCATCCTGGCGAAGATTCCGGGTGTCGAACGGCGCTCGATGATCACCGGCTACAGCCTGATCGATGCCGGCTACAAGGCGAATGCGGCGACCTTCTTCGTCACCTTCAGGTCCTTCGACGAACGTTACGCCTCGCTCGACTCGGCGCGCAGCCAGAACGCCCGCGCCATCCTGCTCGCACTCTACGACCAGGCCAGACACATCGAGGAGGCGATCGTGCTGCCGATCGCGCCGCCGCCGATCCCGGGCATCGGTACCACCGGTGGTTTCGAATTCTGGATTCAGGACGGCGCCGCCGGCGACCCGTCGAAGCTCGACGAGCTGACGCGTGCCTTCCTCGAAAAGGCGCGTGCGCGTCCCGAGCTGACTGCGCTGAACAGCACCTTCACTGCGCAGGCGCAGCAATTGCGGGCCGATGTCGATCGCGACAAGGCGACGCTGCTCGGCCTGCAGGTACAGGATGTCTACAGCGCGATCCAGGCGCAGTTCGGCTCGCTGACCGCCAGCCAGTTCAGCCAGTTCAGCCGCGTCTGGTGGGTCATCGTGCAGTCGGATGCAAAATTTCGCCAGCAACCCGAGGATCTGACGCGGCTCTATACCCGCAACAGCCAGGGCAAGATGGTGCCCTTGTCGGCGGTGGTCAGCACGCACTGGCGCGCCGGCCCGGACATCCTGCCGCATTTCAACGGCTTCCCGGCGGCCAAGGTGATCGGCAACCCGGCGCCGGGTTTCAGTTCCGGACAGGCGATCGAGGCCATGGAGGCGGTGGCGCGTGAAGTCCTGCCGGCGGGTTATACCTTCGCCTGGTCGGGTCTCGCCTTCGAGGAGAAGAAATCCGGCGGCGCCTCGGCGCTGGCCTTTGCTTTCGGGCTGCTCATCGTCTTCCTGGTGCTCGCCGCGCAGTACGAGTCGTGGACGCTGCCGGGCGCGGTGATGACCGCGGTGCCCTTCGGCATCCTCGGGGCGCTGCTCACCAACTGGGCGCGCGGGCTGGAGAACGACGTCTTCTTCCAGATCGGCCTGCTGGTGCTGATCGGCCTCGGTGCCAAGAACGCGGTCCTGCGGGTGTCGGCGGCGGTCGACTTCCGCCGGCAGGGCAAGTCGATCATGGCAGCGACCGTGCTGGCCGGCGAACAGCGCTTGCGGCCGATCATCATGACCTCGCTGGCCTTCGCCTTCGGCTGCCTGCCGCTGGCCCTGGCGCTCGGCGCCGGCGCCAACGCCCGTCATTCGATCGGTACCGGGATCATCGGCGGGATGATCGGCGAGACGACGCTGGCCATGCTCTACGTGCCGCTGTTCTTCTACCTCTTCGACCGCCTCGCAGAACGCCGCCGCGAGGCGTTGCCGCGG
This sequence comes from Pseudomonadota bacterium, assembly GCA_029780075.1. Classification (GTDB taxonomy): domain Bacteria; phylum Pseudomonadota; class Gammaproteobacteria; order Burkholderiales; family Rhodocyclaceae; genus Accumulibacter. The sequence goes on along the minus strand of JAKOZI010000344.1, from coordinate 11,004 downwards.
GAAGCCGCTGACCCGCCGGCGGTGGCGTCTTCGCCGGATGGGCGCCAGGCATGAAGCGTCTGTTCGTCTGCGCCGGCACCGCGCTGCTCGCCGGCTGCCTGATGGGACCCGACTACCGGCGCCCGCCAGTCGTTACGCCCGCAACCTTCCAGTACGCGGCGAAAGACGCTGCCGACACCGCCGACACGCAGTGGTGGACACAGTTCCGGGACCCGGTACTCGATCAATTGATCACCGAGGGACTGGCGCACAACAGCAACATCGCGATCGCCGCCGCCAACGTCGAGCAGGCCGCGGCGCTGCTCACACAATCGCGCTCGCCACTGTTTCCGCAACTCGGCTACGCGGCCACCGGCGAGCGCCAGCGCTCGCTCGAACCGGCGTTCGCCTCGCTGCTGCGCAACTATCCGAACCCGAGCACGGCTTACGAGGCGGCGCTCTCGGCAAGCTGGGAGATCGACCTCTGGGGACGCATTCGGCGCCAGTCCGAGGCGGCGCTGGCCAACCTGCTGGCCACTGACGAGGCGCGGCGCGGCGTGATCCTGTCGCTGGTCGCATCGGTGGCCAACAGCTACCTGCAATTGCGCGGCCTCGACGCGCAACTGCAGGTCGCCCGCAAGACCCTGTCGACCTACGGCGAATCGGTCAGGCTTTTCGAACTGCAGTTCAAATACGGCCAGGTGTCGAAAATGAACGTCGTGCAGGCACAGTCGCAATACGAATCGGCGGCGGCGCAGATTCCCCTGCTCGAATCGCAGATCGCACAGAACCAGAACGCGCTGGCGGTCCTGATCGGCCGCGATCCGGGTCCGATCGCCCGCGGCAAGTCGGTCGATGAACTTGCCCTGCCGCCGGTGCCGGCCGGCCTGCCGTCGGCCTTGCTCGAACAGCGCCCTGACCTGCTGCAGGCCGAGCAGGTGCTGGTGGCGGCCAATGCGCAGATCGGCGCGGCCAGGGCGCTGTACTTTCCCGCGATCTCGCTGACCGGCGCTTTCGGCGGCGCCAGTTCCGAATTGTCGAATCTGTTCAAGGGCTCGGCGCGCGTCTGGAACTACAGCGGTTCCCTGGTCGGCCCGATTTTCACCTTCGGCGCGGTCAGCGGTCAGGTCGCGCAGGCCGAAGCCGGACAGAAGGCGGCGCTGCTCAATTACCAGTTGGCGATCCGCAACGCCTTTGCCGATGTGGACAACGCGCTGGTCGCCAACCAGAAGCTGCAGGAGCAACTCGCCGCGCAACAGCGGCTGGTCGTCGCCCTGACCGAGTACGCGCGTCTGGCACGCTTGCAGTACGACGGCGGCTACACCGGCTATTCGACGGTGCTGCAGGCCGAGCAGACGCTGTTCCCGGCAGAACTCAATCTGGCGTCCCTGCGTGCCTCACTGTTCGCCTCCGCGGTGAACATCTACAAGGCGATGGGCGGCGGCTGGGTAAACGAAGCCGACAAACTCAGCGGCGGCGGCCCTCCGGTCGCCCCGCAGATGCTGCCGCCGCTGTTCTGATGGACGGCGCCTGTCGTCGGCTGAATAGGAAGCCGGAGCGACGGCACAGGCGAGGGTCGGAAAGGATTGACGCGGGACTACGGTGGCTTACAATGCCAGCAGGGGCCAGCACCGAGACTCAGTACAATGAAGTCTTCCGGCAAGATTAGGCCCTTCGGTGCGGCAGACAAACGCTATCCGTTCACGCCTAGACCATACCATGGTCGGGGTGATCGCCAGACGAAATTGTTCATAACATGTTCCATGTCATTAGTTAATTCTGATGTTTCTGGAAACGTCTTCAACACTGCCGGGAAGTCACATTTTTCTGATAGCACTGGAAAATTGTGCACTGGACGCTGGCGTTGAATCACGTTGATGGATGCCACGATGAGTTGCTACGTCAGCGGCTTGACGCGTTAACGGAAGTCGACAAGGACTACTGGTCTTTTAAAGGTAATTCGCGTCGCGAGTACGGACACGGGCTGTTCCAGTACCCTGCCATGATGGTGCCACAGATGGCGCAGGCGGTTCTTGAGCAGGCATGCTCAGTACATCCCGACATAGAGCGAGTTGGCGATCCTTTCTCAGGTTCCGGGACGGTCATGACCGAGAGCATGATGCGTGGTCTTGCATTCTCAGGGATGGACATTAACCCGCTTGCTGTACTCCTATGTCGCGTAAAGAGCGGCCCCTTCTTAATTGATGTGCTGAAGGAAAAATCTCAGGATCTTTGCGCCAGGATTGACGAAGATGACCGTGAGGGAATCGAGACTTCCCTTGCGAACCGTGATAAATGGTTTAACCAAGATGTTCAGATTGCGTTGTCGAAGGTTCGTCGAGCAATACGCAAGGAAGAAGATACCTGGGCACGCAGGTTCTACTGGGTTGCCTTAGCTGAAACGGTGCGGGCTACGAGCAACTCGAGAACTTCGACCTTCAAGCTTCATATCCGAACCAGAGAAGACATCGAAGGACGAATCTGCGACCCAGTTGGCACATTTAATAGAGTGCTTGCACGGAACCTGCACCATTATGAAAAACAGGCTAGTCGTTTATTGGAATCAGGTCAGTTGGTGCTCGGCTACTATCAGAAAGAAGTAGCTGTGTCGCTCGCTGATATTCGAGACCTGAACGATCATGTGCAATCTGACATAATTGTTACATCTCCGCCATATGGAGACAACACGACAACGGTGCCTTATGGGCAGTACTCCTATCTGCCTCTTCAGTGGATCGACTTAGCTGACATTGATAGCGCTATTGACCATGATTATCTGGCATCGACGTATGAGATCGACTCCCGCAGCCTTGGCGGAAGCAAGCGGGTGAGGAAACATGAGGAGGATTTCATTAGAGACCGCTCTCCTGTGTTCTCCGACTACATCAAGAGCCTAGACGGACAGCCCCGTGACCGAGCACTTAGAGTGACTGCCTTCTTCCGCGACCTCAATAGCTGCCTTGATCCAATCCTAAAAGGGCTGAGACGGGGTGGCCTCATGGTCTGGACATTAGGTAACCGAAAGGTAGGTGGCGCGCGTGTTCCACTAGATCGAATTCTCGAGGACTTACTACGGGCGAATGATGCAACTTTGTTGTGCAAGTTGACGCGACGAATCCCCTCAAAGCGGATGGCCTCCAAAAACAACATCGCTGACACCATGTCTAGCGAGACAATACTCGTAATGCGGAAGGCTATGTAGCATGGCAACGAGTACCACTCCACATTTTGAGGTTCATCCTTCCGTAGTATATCAACTTGGCGAGAGCCTGATCAGCGACGCGGTACAAGCACTTATCGAGTTGGTAAAGAACTCCTACGACGCGGATGCCAGCTTCGCCAAAGTACTGATCGATACGTATGGTGCTATTGATGCGGAAGATTCCATTTATCCTTCGAGAAGTGGCCGGATCATTGTGGAGGATGATGGCCATGGTATGGACCTAGCAGAAGTTAAAGCCGGGTGGTTGACTATTTCGAACCGGAAGAAACGCGATCTAAAAAAAGCGAAGGGTACAACCCCAAGAGGCCGCACCCCGTTGGGCGACAAAGGACTGGGGCGCTTGGGTGTGCAAAGGCTTGGGGAAAATCTAGAGATATTCACGAGGGCCAAGGACCAGACTGGCTACCACTTTGGTTTCTCTTGGCTAGACTTTCAAACATCTCCGAAACTTGAGGACGTCGACATTCACCTTGCCGAGATCAACTATCATCGCACGCATGGCACGAAGGTCGTTGTTTCGGATCTCAAGGAACCGGACATCTGGCGCGGTCCAGGTGCGCTGAAGCGTCTTGAGCAAGAGCTTTCGCGGATGATCTCTCCCTACAGAGAAATTCGGGATTTCACGGTCGCAGTGGAGGTGGACGGAAAAACACTTGAACTCCTGGAAGTTAGTGACCAAATCCGTGACATCGCACCGGTGAGATACAGCTTGAATTTCGACGGTAAACGGCTTTTCATTCAAGGGCGTGTCAGGCTCGATCATTTCCGTCCATCACAGGCTAAGGACGCAGAGCAGTTTGCCTTAATCGCTGAGTCTGATGGTGGAGTTGCCTTCTTTGAGTTCCTTCAGGCGCGTAAAGTCTCACAGTCAATCGGACTTACCCGATCACTATCTAAGCAGTGGTTTGTCGAGTTCTGCTGTCAAAGGCTGCTAGTAGATCTCGACAAGGTTCAGCACATAACGGCTGGCGATGGCGCCGTTGCGAACCCTGGCCCGTTTACTGGTGAAATCGATTCTTTCAGCCTGGGGAATCCTGCATTCGATAATCAGTCCGTGTTTGGCCGGATCAGTGAATATCGTCGCCACATTAAGGAGTTGAGCGGTATTCGTGTGTATCGAGATGGGTTCGCAATAAGGGTTGATCACGACTGGCTTAAGCTCGGTGCGCAATGGACATCTGCTCCTTCCTACTATGGGCTGAAGCCCGACAACACTCTGGGGTATATTGCGCTGTCTGCTCGCGACAACATGGAACTTGAGGAAACCACGGATCGAGAAGGCTTTAAGGATTCACCCTATTTTCGAAACTTCTATTCGTTACTAGAAGTGTTCAAGGTATTTTCAACGACGGCTCATGACTTTTTTGGTCGTTCATGGGTAGAGTTTCGCAATCTTCGCAACGAAACGTTGGCCCAAGTGGATTCCCGGAAGACCATTGAGAATCTTTCTCAATCGATCAAGAAAGGCCTTGCTGAAGCACAGCATCATCAAAATAGCTTGAATGCATTCAAAGCGAGGCTCAGTACGAGTGCATCCGCATCAAGCGCCGCAGTATCCAGATTGCGGTCTGCCAAAGAGATCACACCCGAACTCAGAGAAAGTTTGACCGTGGCGCTGTCAGACCTAGAACCTCTTGTCGAGGAAGCGAAAGAAGTGATTGGCCACCTCTCCGCATACCTTGATGAACTCGGATCGCTTCGGGGCTTAGGGCAGGTGCTGGAAGATCGCGTCTATGGCCTAAGGCGGCAGATGGACGACATGTATGAAGCCGTCGCGTTGGGTTTGACAGCGGAAGCGTTGTCGCACGAAGTTTTTAACGTTGCTGATCAGCTTGCAGGAAGGGCGAAGTCGGCTCAGATGTTGCTTCGCAACAGGAATATCGCAGACCGGCCGATGCTTGCGTTTATCGAGTACGTCCAATCTTCTGTGATGGCTCTCCGTAAGCAAATGTCTTTCCTGTCGCCATCACTTCGATATGTTAAGGAGCAAAGGCAAGATATTTCCATCAGGGCGTTCGTAGATGATATGGTTGATTTCTACCGGGAGCGACTTGGCAGAAGCAAGATAACGATGGAGCCGTTGTCATCCGACTCTACCTCTTTTACGGTACAGATGAATAAGGGAAAGCTGACACAGGTGATCGATAATTTGGTTCTGAACAGTGAATACTGGCTCAAAGAGGATATCGCACAAAAACGGATCGATACGGGAATTATCTCCTTGCAGCTATCGAAGCCGTTTATCCGCATCTTCGATAACGGCAGTGGTATTGACCACAGTGTTGAGCACTCCCTATTTGAGCCATTTGTGTCCGCCAAAGCGAAAGGTCACGGCCGTGGTCTTGGTCTGTTCATTGTGAAGCAACTGCTGGACTCGGATGGCGGCAGTATTGGTCTGGTTCCTGAACGGAACCCCATGGGCCGACTCTTTAAGTTTCAAATTGATCTACGGGGCGTACTTCATGGATAACCAGGAACTTGAGCAGGCACGGATAGCGGTCGAAAATATCCTAAACGCTCTTGGCGTAGCACGCGTCGTTTATGTTGATGACGCGAACAACGAAGGTGCTGTGTCACTCGAAGATACAATTGCTGCCGCTTTGTCCCTTGATCCAGAACTATTAGTGGTTGAATTTCCAGAGCTTGGCGTGTCGATCCCGGATGATCAGGATGTTTTGACAAACAAGGTTCGTAAGGCTTGGGATCAGCTTGATGCGAGCATGCAGGAGAAGAGAGGTCGGGCCTTGGTTGTTGCGGCCAGCCGCCTCGATGGCAACGAGACGGACGATATTGCTTATGTTTCTCGTTTGGGAGAACTCGTTCCGCCAGAAAAACTCACCAGCCTATCCCCGGCGGAGTGGGAAAACGGAAAGAAATTGTTACTCGACGAGAGTAGGCTTCAGCGCACGCTTTTTTTGTTTGATCAGGACTTAGGCACAGCAGGCGATAGCGAGGGCGGCATCAGAATTATCGCGTCGCTGCTGAGCAGGAGCGACACTACGGATCTAATCTGTGGCCTATTGACCCACACGGTGACGCCGGATACGCAACCGCAGCAGTGGGTTCATCTTAGCAACAAGTATGGTATTTCCAGAGATCGGTTTGTAGTAATTCCTAAGCTGCATCTCGATAAAACTCCGATTCTTTTCGCTCAAACGCTGAAGTTCGCAGCATTGTCACCGGCGTTCACTGATTTGAAGCAGCGGACCAAGGCGATTATTACACAAGCAGCCGAGGTTGCAGCAAAGCGGGTTGACGATGTCAGCATCTATGACCTTGATCACATTGTGTTTCAGGCATCCGCTCACGAAGGGCTCTGGGAGCCTGATATGCTGTTCAGGCTACACGCAATGTTTCACCGTCTTGAGTCTCGGCGGTTGGCGCATGAAGGCGGGATCCTTGAGGAAATTGCCGCGAGACTCAGGGCTGTAAGTAAGATCACTACAGATTGTGCGGAACTGCCACCTCCACCCAGTGCATGGGCCTTGCAGCGTGAAGAGTTATACGAGAGCGGTGATCACATCAACCAGCACTATCTACCACTGGAACTTGGCGACATCTTTGAGCGAGTGGGTGCCGACAGCACCAAGAAATATATCTTGCTTGCGCAGCCATGCGATTTAGCTGTTCGGTCAAAAGGCGAGCGGGAACCCAAACTGCATCGTGTCCCACTTGCTGAGGTTGCGTGGGCAGAAAAAGCACCCAAGTATGCAGAAGAGATGCCTTACTTCGACGAATCCCCAAAGAAGGCATTCTATGTCAAGTTGAAGATGGTTCACTATGTACGTATATCCATCCTCGATCTGTGCGTGTTAAGTGGTGACGGTATAGCGCAGATAACGCTAAATCAAAATGCACCCCTCGGGATACGTCCTGCGTGGAAGGCTCGTCACGATATTTTGCAGCGGTATGTCCGACAGTTGGAAAAAAAGGCGGATCTACTTAATGTACAGACTAATGACCCACCGGCAGTTAAGGAGATGAAGAAGAAAATTACACAAGGCGTCGGACCAGTGCTGTTCAGCGATGATCCCTTCACGGGCAAACTCGCCGACTCAAATGGTGATCGTAAGGTAATCTATAACTGCAAGAGGGTTGGGCGCATTTCTCGCGCAAGGGCAATCGGTTTGTTAATGTCGTACACGTCCACACTCGGACGGCCAGCATACGATTTGGATTTTGGTAGATCGACCCGGTAGAGGCAGGTGAAACAAACGCTGGATATCGGGGAACTATATCAGCTCACTTCACGATCTCGCTGACCGGCGCTTTCGGCGGCGCCAGTTCCGAGCTGTCGAATCTGTTCAAGGGCTCGGCACGTGTCTGGAATTACAGCGGTTCCCTGGTCGGCCCGATTTTTACCTTCGGCGCGGTCAGTGGCCAGGTCGCGCAGGCCGAAGCCGGGCAGAAGGCGGCGCTGCTCAACTACCAGTTGGCGATCCGCAACGCCTTTGCCGATGTGGACAACGCGCTGGTCGCCAACCAGAAGCTGCAGGAGCAACTCGCCGCGCAACAGCGGCTGGTCGTCGCGCTCACCGAGTACGCACGCCTGGCCCGCTTGCAGTACGACGGTGGCTACACCGGCTATTCGACGGTGCTGCAGGCCGAGCAGACATTGTTCCCGGCGGAACTCAATCTGGCGTCCCTGCGTGCCTCACTGTTCGCCTCTGCGGTGAACATCTACAAGGCGATGGGCGGCGGCTGGGTAAACGAAGCCGACAAACTCAGCGGTGGCGGCCCCCCGGCCACCGCGCAGAGGCTGCCACCGCTGTTCTGAAGCGCTCCAGCAAACCCTGAAGCGAGCTCGATCGCGCGCTTCAGGACCCTCCCGGCTGGCAGACGACGTTCAACTCCCGACACACGTCCATGATGCGCGCCACGATCTTCGAGGTGGTCGAGGTGGTGATGCCGGGATGCGCGGTCGAGACCAGCAGTTGCGACAGCTGGTCGTTGAGCGGGTTGACCTGGATGCCGCCGATCTGCGTGCCGTCGGTGAATTCCACCGAGCGCCGGGCGTCATCGCTGCCGGTCACCCGGACTTCCGTGTTCTGAGCCAGCAGGCGCTTGATGGTGGCGAAGACCCGGTCCGGGGCGACCTCGACGATCACCACCGCCGTGTCGTAGGCGGCACCGGTGGTCGGCGACGACTGCGACATCTGTTCGATGCGCCCGATCGCGCGCCGGGCGAGAAACAGCGCCTGCGCGTCGGCAACGCCGGCCAGCGCCAGCAGGACGCTGCCGGCCAACAGGCTGTGCAAGTGCAGCGATCGCTTCATCAACGTTCTCCTCTCGAATCTGTCGCCAGAGCGGGCCGCGCCAGCGTCGGCGCAGTGCCCCCTGGAACACTCAGCGCCGGAACCTGCCGCCGCCGAAGCCACCGCCACCGAAACCACCACCGCCACGGAAGCCGCCACCACCGTCGAAACCGCCCGAGCGCATGCCTCCGAACCCCCCTTCACCGCCGCGCATACCGCCCTCGAAACGCGAAGCGAAACTGTCCTGGCCACCCATCGCGCCGAATTGCTGCTGCCGCTGCGCGCCGTCGAAGCGCGCCTGGTGATCCTGCTCCAGTTGCGCCGAGGGGTCGAAGCCGCGCGCGCCTTCTCCAGCCGCCGCGCTGGCGCCGCCGCGCTCGCTCGCGCCGGAAAAACTGCTCGCCGGCTTCTGTGGCGAATTCCACGCGCCGTTGTCGTACTTCTGCCAACCGTCGGAGGTCTTCTTGTACACGTTGCCATCGGCGCCGGCATAGACGTTGCCGCTCGCGGTCTTGACCGCGCCGGCGCTGTTGCCGCCGGCCCCACGCACCGCGGCGCCCTCGGCACCGCTGCTCGAAGAAAACGATCCGGCCGCGCCGCGCGCATTGCTCTGGCTCTGCGTGTGCACCGTCTGGTTCGGTCCCGAGACGGTGCTCGATCCCCAGCGGCCATAGGCGTTGCTGTTCTGGTTGGTAGTCCCGGAAACGCCGGTGCGGGCGTTGTACCAGCTGGCGTTGCCGGCCGCGCCATTGGCGCCCCAGACCGCGCTGCCGTGCGCATAGCTGCCGGTGGTCGGATTGTAGGCCGAGAACGCGCCGGCGCCGCCGTACGGTCCATACACCGCTCCGCCGCGCGCCCACGCGCCGGTCGCCGGGTTATAGGCGGTACCGCCCGCGGCGCCATAGTAGGACCCGTAGATCGCGCCGCCGCGTGCCCACGCGCCGGTGGCCGAGTTGTAGTAGGTGGCGCCGGCGTAGCTGACCGGGTATGGGTAGTAGATCGGCACCAGCCCCGGATAGATCACCGGCGGATAATAGAAACCGGTGCCGTAGACCATCACCCCGGCGCTGATGTAGCCCAGGGTGTAGCCGGCGGTATAGCCGTAGGTCACGGTGGTCGGCGTCGACGCGTAGACGCGCACGTAGGTGCAGGGGTAGAGCGGGCTGTTCGGCGGAATCGTGTAGATCGCGTCGGGTACCGACGCGGCCAGCGTCCACGCCCCCAGCGGCGAGGCGGCGACAAACCACGCCCCCTGATGGCAGGCGTAATAGCTGTTCTCGGCCTGCACCACATTGAACGAGGTGTTCACCGCGTAGGCCATCGCCGTGCCCGGGATCGGCTCGAACTTCGGTGGCCCCGCATAGACCACGTCGAGCTTGGCGGTGCTGCTGCTCAGGGTCGCCTGCTGCGGGATGCGCGCCTGGATCAGCGCCTCCTGCGCCTGCGCCGTTCCCGGCACCGAGGCGAGCACGAAGCCGCGTGGGCCGCTGGCCGGGATGCGTGCGAAATCGGGCGGCAGGCGGGTGGTGTCAAAGGTCCACGGACCGTTCAGGCTGCTTGCCGAAAACCAGCGACCCGACACCAGATAATAGAACTGGCCGCTGCCGGTGTCGCGGAACAGCGCCGCGTCGGTGTTGGCCACGTACTGCAGGCGGGTTCCGGGAATGGCCGTGAACTGCGGCGCGCCGAGCGTGACGATGATCTCGGCCGGCACCGTGGACACGAAGACCTGCGGCACGTCGGCGATACTCAGCTGGCGTCCGGGAATCTGCTGGCGAACGTCGGCGAAATTGCGATCGTTCGGCAGTCCGGAGAAAGCAGGCGGCAGCGTCCCGGCCGGCGTCCAGTGTCCTTCGACGCTGCTCGCGCGCAGCCAGGCGCCGTTGTTCAGCCAGTACCAGGTGTGCGTGTCGCCGTCGAGGAAGATGTTCCAGTTGGTGTTGACCGCATAGCTGAGCGGTGTGCCGGCGATCGGGGTCAGCACCGGTGCGCCATCGAAGATCAGCAGGCTGGCCGGGCGCTCGCTGACGAAGATGCGCGGCGGCTCATTGTGCACCGCCACCGCGGGTGGCGTTTCGGTCTCCTGGCGCAGGCTCAGGAGAATGGTGTCGAGCGGAACGCGCTTGGCGGGGAGCGCGGTCAGCGCCGACCGGATGTGCTCGTCGATGCGTTCCGCCTGGGCGGTGTCGGCGGCAGGGAAGCGCGAACTGACGAGCTGCGGGTTCGTCAGCGTCACCCAGCGTGTCGCGAGATCGGTGCTGGTGGTGAAGCTCACCTCGACGGTGCCCAGTACCGCCGCCGTCGCGCCCGTCGGCGTCACACTCAGCGCGATGCGCGTCCGCAGCGTCTGCCGGTCGGGCCAGGCGATGACCTGCGGCTGATAGACGACCGCGCTGCCACTGGCACCGCTGAGTGTGTGTGGCCAGCTGTCGGCCGCCGCGGCGCGGTCAGTGCTTGCCGCCGGTCGTGCCGTCGCCGCCGCGCCGCCGCCGCTTGCCGCGCGCAAGGCCTGCTGGCACGCCGGCGAGGTATACATCGCATTCTCCT
>JAKOZI010000318.1 GCA_029780075.1 Pseudomonadota bacterium | reverse complement strand
CCCCCGGCCGGAAGAAGCGGTTCCGCGTCCGGTGTTCCTTGGCGCGGAGCGTCCGCAGGTCGATTTCCGGGGAAAACAGCTTGAGGGTCGCGTCCAGGTGGGCCAGATCAACGGCCAGTCGCCCCCTTTCCTTCCGGTGATGCTCGATCAGCCCGGCCATCTCGGCACGCTTGGTTACCAGGGCCGTCACCACGTGGCTTTCTGCCATGAAAAATGCTCCTGTTCGTCGAAAACAAGTGCATTTGGGCTGAGCCGACGGCTAGACGCTGGGGGGAGTTGCTCCATAATGCCGAAGTTATCCTGGTCAGGGACGTTAATTGCAGCCTTCATTGAATCGTAAACAACCTTGCCGAGCTTTCTGGCGTAGGAAGCGTCAGTGTTTCTTTTGATGTCGATACGAACGAGGGGCATCTATCTCTCCTTAAAAGTTTCTTGAATAGCTGACCTGGATGAGCATCTCGGCGGATCGTGATCGATGCGACGAAATGCACCACCTGGCCCAAGCTTCAGTCAGTAATCGGTGTAGCCCTTTTCTCCCGGCGTATAGAAGGTCTCGAAATCGGGCGCCACCAGATCCTGTCCCGACTTAAGTTTGGCGACCAGATCGGGATTCGAGATGAACTGGCGACCAAAAGCCACCAGGTCACCGCGCTGTGCTTCGATATCGGCATTAGCTCGCGCCAGATCGTAGCCCCCCGAGAGGATGTATTGCCCTTTGAATGCGGCACGGATTTTTGCCTTCAAGGCGGGACTGACTTCAGGCGCGCCCATGGCGCTGTGATCGACGATATGGATGTAGAGCAGGCCGAGCGCGTTCAACTCATCGATCAGACGCAAGTACAACTCATCCATTGCTGTATCCGGCACCTGGGCGTTGAACACGCCGTAAGGCGAAATCCGCATGCCAACCCGATCGGCACCAATGGCTGCGACGGTTGCCCTGGCGACTTCGACGGCGAAGCGGATGCGGTTGTCGACGCTGCCGCCCCAGCGGTCGTTACGCTGGTTGGATGCAGTATTGAGGAACTGGTCGATCAGATAGCCATTTGCGCCATGCAATTCGACGCCGTCGAAACCGGCCTGGATGGCCAGTTTGGCCGAGGCGGCGTATTCGTCAATGCTCTGCGCAATGTCCGTCTCGCTCATTTCGCGCGGTACCGGATGCGGCTGCATGCCTTCGGCGTCGGTCCATATCTCGCCCGGAACGGCGACCGCCGAGGGCGCCAGAATGCTGGCGCCGACCGGCATGTTGGCGGGATGGCTGACCCGCCCTGTATGCATCAGTTGGACAAAAAGCTTGCCACCGGCCTGATGGACGCCCTCGGTCACGCGTCGCCAGCCCTGTACTTGTTCGTTGTTGAACAGTCCGGGAATGCGTGCATAGCCGAGGCCATTGGGTGAAGGCGAGGTGCCTTCAGTGATGATCAGTCCAGCCTCTGCCCGCAAGCGGTAATTACTGTTCCATCAGCGCATTGGGCAGATTTCCGATGGCACGGCTGCGTGTGAGCGGGGCCATGACGATACGGTTTTTCAGCGACAGGCTGCCAAGTTGGGTGGGTGTAAATAGCGTGCCGTTCATAAAAATCTCCAGGATGTGAGGTTCTGCTCAGGTCGGATTGAAAGAAGGGCGCTTTGCCATTTCTGCTCAGAGGGTAAGAGAGGTCGCGGCACAAGCTCAGGCTGCTGGCTGATACCGCTCGGCCGCATGGGCTTGGCGAAGGTCTGACATCAGCCCCTGGCGTGCGCTATCCAGTTCATCCCAACGCCCGGCGACGTGCAGCGGCGGGATCGTGACCAGCTCACGACGGTCGAAGCCGACGAGTGCCGCATCGACCAGCTCACCCACCTCCATCACTTCGGGCAGGGTGTTGACGTCCATTCCGGCCCGCTCCCAGATCTCGGTGCGGGTCGATGCCGGCAGCACCGCTTGGACATAGACGCCCTTGGGCGCCAACTCGACGTTCAGGCCCTGCGACAGAAACAGTACGAAAGCCTTGGTGGCGCCGTAGATCGACATACCGAACTCAGGCGCGAAACCCACTACCGAGCCAATGTTGACGATCGCGCCAGTACCGGACTGTGCGAAGCGCGGCGCGACCGCTGCCGCGAGCCGCGTCAGCGCTGTGGTGTTGAGCGTGATCAGGGTGTCGATGTCCTCGGCGGTCTGCTCCAGGAAGCCACCGGCTTGAGCCATGCCCGCGTTGTTGATCAGGATGCCGATACGAGCGTCATCGCGCAGACGAGTCTCGAGCGCGGACAGGTCGGCGGGGCTTGTCAGGTCGGCCTGTAGCACGTCTGCGGCCACGTGGCTTTCCTCGCGCAGGCGCGCTGCCAAGTTGTCCAAGCGCGACCTGTCGCGCGCAACGAGGACGAGGTCGTGGCCACGGCGAGCGAAGCGCTCGGCGTAGGTGGCGCCGATACCGCTGGAGGCACCGGTGATGAAGACAGTCGGAAGCGTGTTCATAGATGTTTTCCTTTGGGAGATTCTTTCTGGAGGGGGCAAGCACGGGTGGTAGCTGCTATTTCATCTTGACGACGACCTTGCCCTTTGAACGTCCTTGAGCAAGATAGTCGAGTGCTTCTTTTGCCTGATCGAAAGGAAAGACTCTGTCGATCACCGGCTGGATGCGCTCCGTTTCGAGGAGTTTGCCAATCTCGGCGAGTTGAGCGCCATCGGGATGCGCGAAGAGAAATGAATAGGTGATGTCCTGCATTTTCGCCAGGCGCATGATTTTCCGGCTCATCAGGCCGAAAACGAAGGTCAGGAAGAAGTTCAGCCGTCTGGCGCGAGCGAACGCGGCATCCAGGGGGCCGACGAGCGAGACGATCACGCCTCCCGGCTTGAGGACGCCGATCGATTTTTCAATGGCGTCGCCCTTGACCGTGCCGAGCAGCGCGTCGTAGCCGCGCAGCACTTGCTCGAATGCCTGCTTCTTGTAGTCGACGACCTCGTCTGCACCCAGACTGCGGACCAGTTCGACATTGCCGGTGCTGGTGGTCGTTCCCACCTTGGCGCCCAAGTGCTTTGCCAACTGGATAGCAAACGTGCCAATACCGCCGGACCCGGCCGGGATGAACACCTTCTGTCCAGCCCGAAGATTGGCGCGTTCCTTCAGCGCTTGCCAGGAGGTCAGCCCGACCATGGGAATCGAGGCGGCCTGCACGAAATCCAGATTGGCCGGCTTCAGCGCGGCAGCGCTCTCCGGCACCACCGCGAACTCGGCGATCGCGCCCGTGCCCAGATCGAAGATGTTGGCGAAGACGGCATCGCCAGCCTTGAAGCGAGTCACGTCGCTGCCCACCTCGATTACCACGCCGGCCAGATCGCTGCCCAGAGTGGCCGGAAGCTGGAAGTGCAGGACCGGTTTGAATATCCCCGTCATGATCATGTTGTCGACCGGGTTAACGCTGGCCGCGTGGACTTGTACCAGCAATTCGTTGGCCTTCAGCGTGGGTCGGGGAAGATCGGCGAACCCGATGTCGGGCGACTTGCCATAGCGTTTGAAAGTGAGGGCTTTCATGGTTTGGGTTTTCATCCGGGGCTTTTCGTTCTTGTTCGATTAGTTGGCGAGAAAGTCCAGAACCTCTCGCACAAAGGCCTGATGGTGCTGAAATACACCACCGTGTCCTGAATCTGGATAGATCGTGAGTTTGGCGTTCGGCAGACGGCAAGCCATGTCGGCCGAGAGGCTGCTGGCGACCATGAGGTCGTGGTCGCCGTTGGCCACGAGAACCGGTTGGGTGATAAGCGAGAGGTCATCGGGTTCGCTCAGTCCCGCGGCTTTGATGGCTGCCAGTTGCGCGCGCCGAGCCTGTAGGGAAATGGGCTGGTCACGGTCCTTGGTCCGCTCCTCCTTGAGCGCGGCGAAATAGTCTCGCGCGGCGCGCTTGCCTTCCGGTGTACGGGGGAAGAACAGGAAATTCCTCGCGTCGCTCCAGGTCAACGCTGCTTTGAGGTAAGCGATGATCGCAATCCGGTTGATCTCGTCGATCCCGCCGCCGCCCCGAGGCCCCGTTCCGGCAAGAACCATCCGCCGGACGAGGTCGGGAGCTTGCAGAGCGACCATTTGCGCCACGCCGCCGCCCAGCGAGAAGCCGAGAAGATCGACCTGCTTGTGCCCCAAGGCCCGAATGAAGGCGATGGCGTCGCGCCCCATCGCCTCGATGGTATCGGGCACCGAACCGCCCGAGGCACCGACGCCGCGATTGTCGAACGCGATCACTCGATGCTGCGCGGCGATGCCGTCGATAACACGCGGTTCCCAATCATCGAGCACGGCCATCAGATGGTGCAGGAAGATCACCGGCAAGCCGGTATCGGGGCCGAGTTCCCGATAGGCGAAGGGTACGCCGCCCACGTCAATCCTGCGGGTCGGTACATCTTTCCACTTCAAACGACTCATTTTTCGCGCTTCAAAGTCAGCGGAGATATCGTTCATCAATCAATGCGCCAGATAGGGTGGATCGCCGGTTGTCAAAGTGTTACTATCAAATTGAAATGAACAATACTACCAATTTGAAAGCAAGTCACTACCAAAATAGTATGAACGACGAAAATATTTCCAAAGAGTCATGCCCGATCGCGCGCAGCTTGGCATTTGCCGGCGACGCGTGGAGCATCTTGATCCTGCGGGATGCCCATGCCGGCCTCACGCGCTTTGACCAATTCCGGAAAAGCCTGGGCATCGCACCGACGATACTGACTCGACGACTAGCGACGATGACTGAGGAGGGACTGCTGGAGAAACGGCGCTATTCGGAGCACCCGCCGCGTGAGGAATATCTGCTGACCGCTGCCGGTCGCGACTTTCTGCCGGTGCTTTTCATGATTGGGGCGTGGGGACGTCAATACCGGGGCGGCGGCAAGCTGGTTCGCTTTTTCGACGTTGAAAACGGAACGGAGATCGAAGCTGTGGCCGTGGATGAAGTTACCGGGGCGAAGATCGGGACTCGTCCGATACGCACGGTCATGCCAGATGAAAGCTGATCGATGATTTGATAGGTCAGATGGCGATTGACCGGGCCTGTTCATGCTGCCAAGCTTGCCGCCGAGAATATCCAATGGCAGAGGAGGCGACGTATTGGAGGTCGGGAGCGGCCGCTGCCCACCATTAGCGGCTGAACGACAGGAAACCGGCGCATTACGGCTCGATTCCAGCCGGAGGCTCTAGGTCCGCTTAGGCCGAGTTGCTCGCGTTGATTGGACGGCCGGTTTCAGAGTGGAGCCGACTTCTGAGCGACCGCAAGGCGGAAGCGGTGACCGACCGTTTGTTGCCGACAACGGCTCTAGCCCACCGGTGGCTCCCTGGAATCAGCATTGCTTGCCCCCTCCCCTGCTATCTTTGATGCCTGTCGATATTCCGCACCAATTGTTCGCGTTTGCATCCCTCACCAAACTAGAAGATACGCCATCGCGAACTCGGAGAGTGCTACCCCGAAAGCCTTGCGCGGCAAGGGTTTAAAAATTCCGAACCAAAACCGCGAAGTCAGGAGGTTTCGAGAAAAACCGCCTGTAAGAGCGAGAAAACAGGAAAAAACAGAGATTTTTGGTTTTGCGAGTTGCGGAGGTATATACGAAAAACCCCGCAAAACAAGGCGTTGAGCGGGGTGTTCGTTTTTGGTGCAGACAGTTTGCAGCCGGTGTCCTGGCGGAGACGAAGGGATTTGAACCCTTGATGCAGGTTTATGCCCGCATGCTCCCTTAGCAGGGGAGTGCCTTCGACCTCTCGGCCACGTCTCCTAGGAGGGGGTAATGATATCGGTTTCGCCGCGGCCGGTCAAACCCAACTTCGACTTTGGCGGTTTTTCGAGGCCGAAAGCCTTGTGCAGGACGCGCACGGCAAGTTCCAGATACTTCTCTTCGATGACTACCGAGATCTTGATTTCTGATGTCGAGATCATCTGCAGGTTGATGCTTTCCTTGGCCAGCGCACCGAACATCCGGCTCGCCACCCCCGGGTGGGAGCGCATCCCGACACCTACGGCGGAGACTTTGCAAGTCGTGGTATCGCCGGTGATGTCGCGCGCACCAATTGTTTCCTTGACGGTTTGCAGGATCTCGAGGGACCTGCTGTAGTCACTTCGATTGACGGTGAATGAGAAGTCGGTGGTGCCGTCACGGCCAATATTCTGGATGATCATGTCGACGTCGATTTTCGCATCGGCGATCGGCCCCAGGATCTGGTAGGCAATTCCCGGGCGATCGGGAACGCCCAGAACGGTGAGTTTGGCTTCATCGCGATTGAATGCAATCCCGGAAATGATCGGTTGTTCCATCTTCCCTTTTTCCTCAACAGTAATCAGTGTGCCTTCGCCTTCGTCCTCGAAGCTGGACAGCACGCGAAGCTTGACTTTGTATTTGCCGGCGAACTCGACCGATCGAATCTGGAGAACCTTGGAGCCAAGGCTGGCCATTTCCAGCATCTCTTCAAAAGTGATGGTGTCGAGTCTGCGCGCTTCCGGCACAACGCGTGGGTCGGTGGTATAGACGCCGTCAACGTCCGTGTAGATCTGGCACTCGTCGGCCTTCAGCGCGGCCGCCAGCGCTACGGCCGAGGTGTCCGAGCCGCCTCGGCCCAGCGTGGTGATATTGCCGTCCTCGTCAGCACCTTGAAAGCCAGCGACGACAACGACATGGCCATCGCCCAAGGCCTTGCGAATTCGTTCCTGGTCGATCTTCAGAATGCGTGCCTTGGTAAAGGTGCTGTCGGTCAACACGCCGACCTGTGAACCGGTAAAGCTCTTGGCCTTGACCCCCTCGGCATGCATGGCCATGGCCAGCAGGGCGATGGTCACCTGTTCTCCGGTCGAGGCGATCACGTCGAGTTCGCGGGGGTCCGGGGAAGGCGAAATTTCCCTGGCCAGGCCGATCAGGCGATTGGTTTCGCCGGCCATGGCCGACGGAACGAGGATGATGTCGTGGCCCTGAGCCCGCCAGCGGGCGACGCGTTTTGCCACATTCTTGATGCGCTCCGTCGATGCGACAGAAGTGCCGCCGAACTTCTGAACTATCAGTGCCATTCCAAATCCAGTTGAAAACCGAAAAAGCCTGTATTCTAAAGCATTGCCTGATGTTACGGCAAAGGAACGCTGCCCCGGATGAGCCGATCGGCATTAGCCAGATGTTCTATTAGAATGCCACTTGCAATTCTGGATGAATCGCTTATAGTGTGCCGTGCATTACCAGAGTCATTTGGTGTGGATCTCTGGCAGGAAGTCGGCTTCTTGCTGGTTCATTTGGGGCAATTGTAAGAAAGGACAGCCATGAGCACCGTCAAAGTCGTTGAGAGAGTCGATCCACGCGAAATCCGCCGCAAGCTGGGTTTGAATCAGCAACAGTTCTGGTCGAAGATTGGCGTAACGCAGAGTGGCGGTTCCCGCTATGAAAGCGGCCGCAACATGCCCAAGCCGGTGCGTGAACTGCTGCGGCTCGTGCATGTGGAGCAGATCGACATTCAGCGCCTGAAACGCGAAGACTTCGAGGTCGTCGAATACCTTAAAGCGGAAGACCCTGAACTCTTCAAGACCCTCCGGAAAGCGGCCCGGAGCAAGCTCAAGAAGCCCGTTTGATTCGCGTCGGTTTGGGCGCGCAGAAGCCGTCTCGGGTACCGGCTTTACACGCGCGCTGTCCGGCCGCGTACTGATCAGGACAGTTTCAACATCTCCCTTGCATGCTGGCGGGTAATCGCCGTAATCTCGACACCTCCGAGCATGCGGGCGATTTCTTCGACCCGGGCTTCCCCGGTAAGCATGGCGACATGGCTGCGAAGCTGATCGGCGACCGCGACCTTGCTCACCTGCCACTGCCAGGTGGCACGCGCCGCCACCTGGGGTAGGTGGGTAACACAAAGAACCTGCCGTTCGGCTCCCAACTCGCGCAGCAAACGACCGACGACCTCGGCGACTCCGCCGCCGATACCGACATCCACTTCGTCAAAGATCAACGTCGGGACTCTCGCTGCCTGACTGGCGACGACCTGAATGGCGAGACTGATACGCGACAGTTCGCCACCTGAAGCCACCTTGGCCAGAGACCGTGGCTCGCTGCCGGCCAGACCGGCAATCCGAAACTCGATCTGTTCCATCCCGGCAGCATTGCCCCCTTCGACCGGCAGCAAGCCGACCTCGAAGCGACCTCCGCCCAGCGCCAGTTGTTGCATCACCTGACTGACGTCACGGCCAAGCGCCGCGGCGGCCTTGGCGCGCCTGCCCGAGAGCTGCAGCGCCAGTTGTTCATATTGCGCGCGTGCTGCGGCAACGCGTTGCTCCAGGCCGGCGATGTCGGCCGCCTGACCGACGACGGTCAATCGCTCCTGCCAGCGTACCAGCAATGCTGGTAGTTCCGCGGGACTGCAGCGGAACTTCCGGGCGCAGCCGAGAACCGCGTCGATACGCCGCTCGGCTTCTGCCAGTCGCTGCGGATCGAGTTCAACACGGTTGGCGTAACGACGCAAGGCGGATATTGCCTCTGCAAGCTCCGCTTGGGCGGACTGCACAAGGGCCGCAATTTCCGACAACGCCGGATCGTATTCGGACAGATCCTGCAGACGATGGGCTACGCCAGCGACCTGCGCCTCACACGCGGAGTCGCCTTCGGCCAACAGCTGCAACGACGACTGGGCGCCCTCGACGAGGCTCGCGGCGTGTGCCAGACGCTGGTGTTCCTCGTTGAGCGCGAGCCATTCCTCGGCCGAAAAACCGAGAGTCTGTAGCTCGCGAACCTGCCAAGTCAGTTGCTCGCGCTCGATGGCCAAAGCCTCAAGCCCGTTGCTGGCGGCGTCGAGCAGGGTTCTGGCTTCACGCCATTGGCGCCAGGCGCCGGCAACCTCTGCCAGCAGCGGCTCGAGCGCCGCATGCGAATCGAGCAGAGCGCGCTGCGCTTCGCTCCGCAACAGCGATTGGTGGGCGTGTTGGCCGTGAATATCGACCAGCGATTCGGCCACCTCACGCAACTGCTGGACGGTCACCGGCGAGCCGTTAAGATAGGCGCGCGAACGGCCGTTGGCATCCAGGACGCGACGCAGGAGCAGCACGCCCTGCGCATCCAGGTCGTGCGCCCGCAACCAGTCCGCTGCTGCAGGGGCAACGACAAGGTCAAACTCGGCATTCACTTCAGCACGTTCGCTGCCAGCGCGAATGAGACTGGCGTCGGCGCGATCGCCCAGGGCGAACGCCAACGCGTCGACAAGGATCGACTTGCCGGCGCCGGTTTCACCGGTCAGCGTGCCAAATCCCGCCTGAAAATCGAGTTCAAGCCGGTCAACCAGGACGAAGTCGCGAATTGTCAAACGACACAGCATGAGATGGCCGTTGCCAGAATGGTCTAATGACCCTTGGGCCGCTCGCTCCAGTGCAGCTTTTGGCGGAGCATGGCGAAGTAACTGTAGCCCGGTGGATGCAGGAAACAGATCGAGTATTCTGAGCGGCGGATACGCACGACATCCCCGTTCCGTAGATCAGCCGTCACCTGGCCATCGAAATGGGCACGTGAATCCGTTGCGTTAACAATCCGGATCTCGATCTCGTTGCGGTCGCCAACCAGGATCGGCCGATTGGTCAGGGCATGCGGGCAGAGTGGGACCAGAGCGATGGCCGATACCTGCGGATGCAGGATCGGGCCGTTGGCGGACAGCGAATAGGCTGTCGAGCCGGTCGATGTGGCCACGATCAAGCCGTCGGAGCGCAGGTGGTAGATGAACTCGCCATCGATGAAGAGTTCGAATTCGATCATCCGCCCGATGGCGCCCTTGTCGACGACCACGTCGTTCAACGCCAGATTGGAAACGACACCACGCTCGTCGCGCACGATTTCCGCATCGAGAAGCATGCGCGTTTCGGGAATGAACTTGCCGTCGAGGAGGTCGTCCAGGCTGGTCAGCATGTCGGCACGCGCAATGTCGGTCATGAAGCCGAGGCGCCCCTGGTTGACGCCGACCAGCGGTACGCGATAGCGGGCAAGCTGGCGTGCAGCATTGAGCATGGTGCCGTCGCCGCCTATGACTATGGCGATGTCGGCGTGCGACCCAAGCCAGGCGAAGCCGCCGCTGGCCCAACTCCCGAGGTCAAGGTGCGAAACCACGTTGCGCGCGGTTTCTTCCTCGATCAGTACGGTCATGCCGCGTTCATGCAGGTACTTGGCCAGCAAACGAGTCGACTCGGCAATCTCCGGACTGTGGTACTTTCCGACCAGCGCTATCGTCCTGGGGAGAGGCGCGCAATCAGCCGAGGCTTGAGGAAAGGCGTTGTTCATGGGACGAATTAAACCACAATTCAGCTTGCTTCCGCGCCACCCCGTGCGGGAAGGATTTTTTGTAGAATCGGAACCATGCTCGACGACCGTGCCAGAACCCTTCTGAAGACCCTGAT
The DNA here is from genome assembly GCA_029780075.1 of Pseudomonadota bacterium. GTDB lineage: Bacteria > Pseudomonadota > Gammaproteobacteria > Burkholderiales > Rhodocyclaceae > Accumulibacter. The sequence goes on along the minus strand of JAKOZI010000318.1, from coordinate 1,354 downwards.
CGAACGCTACATTGCGGAAGGGCAACCGGTTGGCTCGCGCGCCCTGTCCAGGTATTCAGGCCTGGACCTTTCGGCTGCAACGGTACGCAATGTCATGGCCGACCTCGAAGATATCGGGCTGATTGCCAGCCCGCATACTTCCGCAGGGCGCGTACCGACGTCGCGGGGTTACCGCTTCTTCGTCGATAGTCTGCTTACCGTCAAGCCGCTCGAGAAGGAAAAACTCGACGCGATCGAGGGACAATTACTCCCTTCGCAGCCGCGGCAACTGATCAGCAATGCCTCGCATCTCCTTTCCGGGCTGACGCATTTTGCAGGAATTGTCCTGACGCCGCGACGAATGGCTCCGAAGATTCGCCAGATGGAGTTCGTCACCCTCTCGGAGAGGCGCCTGCTGTTGATCCTGGTGACATCAGATGGCGACGTACAGAATCGCCTGCTTTTCCCCGGGCGCTCTTATAGCCCGTCCGAACTGGTCACCGCTACCAACTATCTGAATCAACATTTTGTCGGCCATGACTTCGAGCATATCCATTCCCGCGTCCAGGAAGAGTTGCGCGAATTGCGCGGCGACTTGCAGGCGCTGATGGCGGCGGCGCTGGCCGCCGGCGACGAGGCGATGAAGGGTCCTGGCGACCGATATGTCATCTCTGGTGAGCGCAACCTGCTTGAAGTCGAGGAGTTTTCCTCCAACATGCGGCGCCTCCGCGAGTTGTTCGACCTCTTTGAACAACGCACCGCGCTGATGCAGTTGCTGGACCTTTCGCAGCGCGCCGATGGGGTGCAGATCTTCATCGGTGGTGAATCGGGGTTGGCTCCCCTGGACGAATGCAGCGTGGTCACTGCCCCCTACGAGGTTGACGGCCAGGTGGTCGGTTCGGTAGGCGTCATCGGCCCCACCCGCATGGCCTACGAGCGAGTGATCCCGATCGTCGATATCACCGCCAAGCTGCTTTCTTCGGCACTCACTTTTCAGGCCAACTGCTGATGCCACGCTACCTTCAGGAGCCGGCCTACCGCCACGGTTCGCCCGCTCTTACCGCGGTGCTGCTGATCAACCTGGGGACGCCGGCGGCGCCAAATGCCCCGGCGGTGCGTGCCTATCTGAAGGAATTTCTTTCCGACCCGCGCGTCGTCGAGATCCCGCGTCCTATCTGGTGGCTGATCCTGAACGGCATCATTCTCAACATTCGACCCCGACGGTCGGCCGAAAAATACGCGTCGGTATGGACTCCCGAAGGCTCGCCGCTGAAGATTCATGTCGAACGCCAGGCCAAGCTGCTGCGAGGTTTTCTCGGACAAGCCGGGCAGCGGGTGCGGGTCGACTACGCGATGCGTTACGGTGAGCCGTCGA
>JAKOZI010000315.1 GCA_029780075.1 Pseudomonadota bacterium | reverse complement strand
CACGCCCTGGAATCGCATTCGGACGCGGTTCGGCGCTTTTACCCGCGCTGGTACCGTGGCCAGAAGCCCGGGTAGGACGTTCTGCCTGTGGTTCATTACGTTTCGCAACCTTAACTCAAGCAAGGAAAGCGCATGAAAATTCACGAATATCAGGGCAAGGAACTCCTGAAGAAATTCGGCGTTGTGGTTCCGCGCGGGGTGTTCTGTCAATCCGTCGATGACGCGGTCAAGGCAGCCGAATCCCTGGGTGGCAAGGTCTGGGTGGTGAAGGCCCAGATTCACGCTGGTGGTCGTGGCAAGGGCGGTGGCGTCAAGGTGGCCAAGTCGCTGGACGAGGTTCGCCAGTTCGCCGACCAGATCCTTGGCATGCAACTGGTCACTCACCAGACCGGACCGGCGGGCCAGAAAGTGCGCCGGTTGCTGATCGAGGAAGGTGCCGACATCCGCAAGGAATATTACGTGGCGGCGCTGACCGACCGGACGACGCAGAAGGTCGCGATGATGGCTTCTTCCGAAGGTGGGATGGACATCGAGGAAGTTGCCCACAAGACGCCCGAGAAGATCCTCAAGGTCTTCATCGATCCCGTGGATGGGCTGAGCGACGAGCAGGCGGCACAACTGGCCAACGGCATTGGTGTTCCTGCGGAGTCGGTTGACCGCGCTGTTGCGGCGCTGAAGGGCCTGTACAAGTGCTACATGGAAACCGATGCTTCGCTGGCCGAGATCAATCCGCTGATCCTCGAGGGGAACGGCAACATCAAGGCCATTGACGCCAAGTTCAACTTTGATTCCAATTCACTCTACCGGCAACCGGAAATCGTTGCCTACCGCGACCTTGACGAAGAAGACCCCGACGAACTCGAAGCCTCAAAGTTTGATCTGTCCTACATTTCGCTCGATGGCAACATCGGCTGCCTGGTCAACGGCGCCGGCCTGGCCATGGCAACCATGGATACCATCAAGCTGTTCGGTGCCGAGCCGGCAAACTTCCTGGATGTCGGTGGTGGTGCGACCACCGAGAAGGTGACCGAGGCTTTCCAGATCATGCTCAGAAATCCCAAGGTCAAGGGCATTCTGGTCAACATCTTCGGTGGCATCATGCGCTGCGACACGATCGCCACCGGCGTCGTGGCAGCGGCCAGGGTCACGCATCTCTCCGTGCCGCTGGTCGTACGCATGAAGGGGACCAACGAGGACATCGGCAAAAAGATCCTGAGCGATTCGGGTTTGCCCATCATCACTGCCGATTCAATGGCTGAAGCCGCCACCAAGATCGTTGCTGCGGTCAGTTAAGGAGCCACCATGTCGATTCTGATTAACAAAGATACCAAGATCATCACCCAGGGCATCACCGGCAAGACCGGACAGTTCCATACCGAAAAGTGTCAGGAATACGCCAAAGGCAAGAACTGCTTTGTCGCCGGGGTTAACCCCAAGAAAGCGGGCGAGAGCATTTTCGGCATCCCGATCTATGGCTCGGTCAAGGAGGCCGCTGCCCAGACCGGTGCAACCGTCTCGGTAATCTACGTACCGCCACCTGGTGCAGCGGCCGCGATCTGGGAAGCGGTCGAAGCCGACCTCGATCTGGTGGTCTGCATTACCGAAGGCATCCCGGTGCGCGACATGCTGGTGGTGCGCAACAAGATGTTGCGGAAGGAAGCCGCCGGAGGCAAGAAGACCTTGCTGCTCGGCCCGAACTGTCCCGGCCTGATTACGCCGGACGAAGTCAAGATCGGCATCATGCCGGGTCACATCCACCGCAAGGGTCGTATCGGCGTGGTTTCACGCTCAGGTACGCTGACCTACGAAGCGGTGGGGCAGTTGACCGAAATCGGTCTGGGCCAGTCTTCGGCAGTCGGTACCGGAGGTGACCCGATCAATGGCCTCAAGCACATCGACATCATGCGGCTGTTCAACGATGATCCGGAAACCGACGCGGTGATCATGATCGGCGAAATCGGCGGCCCGGATGAAGCCGACGCGGCGGTATGGTGCAAGGCCAACATGACAAAGCCGATCGTCGGCTTCATTGCCGGTGTGACCGCACCGGCGGGCAAGCGCATGGGTCACGCCGGTGCGTTGATTTCGGGAGGGGCAGATACTGCGGATGCCAAACTCGCGATCATGGAAGAGTGTGGCTTCACGGTGACCCGCGATCCGTCGGAAATGGGCAAGCTGATCAAGGCGCTGATCTAAGGGCAGTGTGCCGACATCAAGTCCTGGCAAAGAGGGCAGACTGCGGTCTGCCTTTTTTGTTTGCCGTTGCTGAGCGTCAATTGCCGGTAGAATCGTTGATGAAAGTGCTTGGCGCCATTTGCCGGGGTGCTGCGAGCACAGCGTGTTGATCGTTGAATTTCCCAGTTCGAGGCCAGGATGTCCCTGTTTCTGAGTGAAAAGGATGTTGAACAACTGTTGAACATGCCGATGGTGCTGGAGGCCGTCGAGGCGGCACACCGCGATCTCTCGTCGGGGCAGGCCTGCGATGTGCCCCGGCAACGTACCCGCCTGCCGGCGACGACCCTGCATATCCTGCAGGGCGCTTTGCCCAGGCTCGACGCCATCGGGTACAAGGCCTACACCAGCAATCGTTCGGGCGTACGCTTTCTGGTTCATCTCTATAGGGTGTCAAGCGGCAACCTGCGTGCGGTGATCGAGGCCGATCGCCTGGGCATGATGCGTACCGGTGCGGCCGCGGGCATTGCTACGCGCTGGCTGGCGCGGTCCGATGCGCAGGTGGCCGGTGTCTTCGGCGCCGGCTGGCAGGCCGAGGGGCATATCGAAGCGCTTGCCGCTGTGCGACCGCTACAGCGGGTGAAGGTGTTTGCGCGTCGCACCGAGAAGCTGGTTGCCTTCTGCACCAGAATGTCCGCGCGCCTTGGCATCGAAGTGATCGCCGCAGTTTCGCCGGAAGATGTGGTACGTGGAAGTGATATCGTCAGTACAGTCACCACCTCGGCGACGCCCCTGTTTAATGCCGAATGGTTGTCACCGGGCACGCATGTCAATGCTGCCGGTTCGAATTCATTGATTCGTCGGGAACTTGGCGAAGACGTTCTGAAACGTTCCTCGCTGATTGTCGTGGACAGCATCGAAACGGCACTGCGTGAGGCCGGTGATCTGCTGCCTTTGCTGGAAAAGGGGCGCCTGCACGCGCGCGAGTTGCTCGAACTCGGTGAGGTGATCTGCGGCCGGCACGTCGGACGTTCGACCGATGACCAGATTACACTGTTCGAGTCCCAGGGCATGGCCATTCAGGATCTGGCGGTGGCGGTCCGCCTTGAGGAACTGGCGAGTGAACTCGGTGTTGGCATCGAATTGCCTTATGGTCGCTAGTCTTGGCACAATGCCGGGTGTTTGCAGTCCAAGGGGCTTGATGCCTCGCGTTGCTGCTGTGGCCGGGCTTTCGGTCCGGTGATTCGTTCGGACATGCGGCAGTTTGCTGCCGGTCGGTGGTGCTGTTCAATGATGGGGGAGTACGTGACAAACAGTCTCTTGGGTGCGCTGGAAATCGTCGTCCATACCGACCCCGGGCTGGTGCGCGGTCAGAATGAAGATTCGGTGTTTGGTGATGCCAGCCAGGGATTGGCGATCCTCGCTGATGGCATGGGCGGGTACAACGCCGGAGAAGTCGCCAGCAGCATGGCCACCACGCTGCTGGCCAGACAATTGGCAGAGGCCTTCAAGGTCACCGCCGCACATGAACACGACATTGAAACGGGGCAACCTTTTGCTCGCCGGTCGCTAGGGGAGCAGATTGCTTCGGTGAATGCGGCGATCTATGTCGCGTCCGCGAGTCAGTCGCAACTCGGCGGAATGGGCACCACACTGGTAGCGACCGTGTTCTGCGATGACAAGGTGATTGTTGCGCATGTCGGCGATTCGCGCCTGTATCGTTTACGCGGGGAGGAGTTGGTGGCCCTGACCCACGATCACTCGGTTCTCCAGGAACAGATCGATCGCGGACTGATCACCGCCAAGGAAGCGCGGCACGCGCTCAACCGGAATCTGGTGACCCGCGCCATCGGTGTCGATCCGGATGTCGAAGCGGAAATTCACGTCTATCCGGTGCGAGTGGGCGATGTCTATCTGCTGTGTTCGGATGGCTTGTACGATATGGTCGAGGAGGAGGAAATCCAGCATGTCCTGGAATTGTCCGGCGCAAATCTTGACCTGTCGGCGATGCAATTGATCAAGGTGGCCAACGACAACGGTGGCGAGGACAATATCTCGGTGGCGGTGGTCAAGGTCCTGCGCGAGTTTCCTGCGGCCAGAGGCGGCTGGTCGAAACTCTGGTCATGGCTCAATTAAGGGCGAGAATAGCGATGGCAAAGCTGATACTTAGCATGGATGGGTTGGTACTCAAGGAAATCCCGCTGGTCAAGGAACGCATGACCGTGGGCCGCAAGGCACACAACGACATCCAGATCGACAATATGGCGATCAGTGGCGAACATGCGGCGGTGGTGACGATTCTCAGTGATTCGTTTCTCGAGGATCTGAACAGTACCAACGGAACGCTGGTCAATGGTCAGCCGGTCAAGAAGCATTTCCTGAAGGACGGCGACGTCATCGAGCTTGGCAAATACAAGATGAAGTATCTTGCCGCACCAGCGGTCTCAGGAGATGCCTCGGACTACAGCGGTACGATGGGCGTCGCATCCATTCCGGGGCCAGGGCTTGCGCACGGCGTTGATGTACTCGCCACCAGCCAGGCAGCGAGTAACGTGGTGCCGCCGCCCGGTCCTCCGGCCGCTGCGATCAGGCTGCTCAGCGGCAGCAACGCCGGCCACCAACTGCAGTTGACCAAGACGCTGACCACGCTCGGAAAGCCTGGGCAGGTGGCGGTGATTGCCCGACGGCCGCATGGTTACTTTCTGACGCACGCCGAAGGTGCAGCCTTCCCGGTGTTGAACGGCCGAGTCGTCGATGCGCAGGCGCAGCGCCTGGAAGATCATGACCTGATCGAGATGGCGGGTGTGAAAATGGAATTTTTTCTGAAAAACTGATGGGCGATCGTATTCCGCTTGGACGAAGGTGCAACAAGACCGCAACCAAGGCAAGCGGTAGATCCAGGGAGCAGAGGATGCGGCGAAACTAGCATGAAAGTCAGGGTTCTCGGCTGCAGTGGAGGGATTGGCGGCTGCCATCTGCGGACCACCTCGATGCTGGTCGACCACGATATTCTCGTCGACGCGGGTACGGGTGTCGCCGATCTCTCGCTTGCCGAACTGGCGCTGATCGACCATGTCTTTCTCACCCACTCACACCTTGACCACATTGCCTCGCTGCCGTTGTTGATCGACTCGGTCAGCGATCTGCGGGACAAACCGCTGACGGTTCATGCCACAGCCGCGACGCTCGAGATCATCGGCGAGCACGTTTTCAACTGGGCGATCTGGCCGGATTTCACCGTGATCCCGAGCCCGGAGGCAGCCCTCATGCAGTATCGGGCCATCGCTCTGGGACAGTCTGTCCGACTGGGTGAGAGAACGATCACCGCGCTCCCTGCCGAGCATACGGTTCCAGCGGTCGGCTATCAGCTTGATTCCGGGACCGGCAGCCTGGTTTTCACCGGCGACACAACGGTCAATGACCACTTCTGGCCAGCGGTCAATCGCATTGCCAATCTGCGTTTTCTACTGATCGAAACTGCCTTTCCGAATCGCGAACAACGGCTTGCGGAGTTATCCAAACACCTGTGTCCAAGCTTGCTGGCCAGTGAGTTGAGGAAGCTGTCGATCGCCGCCGAGATCTATATCAGTCATCTCAAGCCCAGCCAGATCGAGTTGACGATGGCTGAAATCCAGGCCTGCGCCGCAGACTTCCGGCCCCGAATGCTGCAGACCAATCAGGTCTTCGAATTTTGAGCGGCCAAGAGCGTCGATGAACGGGATGGCAAACCTCGGTAGATTTTCCCTGTGTGATTTCCAGCACCAACACTTGCAATACATGCCGGCGGCAGTCCGGATGCTGCCGCGCAAGGAGGATCAGCATAGATGTCAGCCGACTGGCCGCTAGAAACCAACCTGGGTGACATGAGTCGCCGCCTCGGGTTCTTCAAGAACCTGCAGCGCGTCACGACCAAGATTCACGGCACCAGCAACATCGACGAAATCATTCTCGAGATGTCGGAGGATATCTGCGAGTTGTTCCACAGCGATCGCCTGACGATCTACCTGATCAGCGACGACCGCCAGAGCATCGTCTCCAAAGTAAAAACCGGGCTCGCTTCGCATCAGGAGATCAGGTTGCCGATTTCCGAGCAGAGCGTCGCCGGCTATGTCGCAGCAACCGGCAAGGCGGTCAACATTCGCGACGTCTACGATGACCGCGAGTTGGCGGGCCATAGCCCGCGCCTGTATTTCCTTAAAGAAGTCGATCAGCGTACGGGCTACCGATCCAAGCAGATGCTGGTCGCGCCGATAGTCAATGCCCAGAACGGTGAGTTGTTGGGGGTCGTTCAACTGATCAACAATCGCTCGGACATCCCGTTTCCGGGCGTTGCCGACGAAGGCATCCAGGCCCTGGCGCAGACCCTGGCGGTGGCTTTTGCGCAGCGCCAGAAGGAACGCCCGGTGCTGAAAGGGAAATACGACGCACTGGTGAGCGATGCGATTATCTCGTCCGCTGAATTTGCCCTCGCGCAACGTTCGGCCCGTCGCAAGAACAGCAGTCTCGAAGAAGTCCTGCGCACGGAATTCCAGGTTGAATTGTCGGCGATCGGGGCGTCTCTGGCCAAGTTCTTCGCTGTTCCTTACGAGCCCTTCCAGAGCGAGCGCATCCGGCCGATCGATCTGCTGAAGAATCTCAAGCGGGACTACGCCGAGGCCAATCACTGGCTGCCGATCGAGGAGACCAGCGAGGGCGTGGTGGTGGTCACCATCGACCCTGAGCGCCTCAAGGGTTCGCGGATGGTCAACAACATTTTCCCGAAGCGGCGGATTGTTTACCGCGTCACCACACAGCGGGATTTCTCGCAACTTGTCGACCAATTCTTCGGCGCTCTGTCGAACATCGATTCGGTTGGAGATCTGCTGTCCGGTCTCGACGACGATGACGTGGGCGATACGCCCGGCAGTAATGCCGAGGTCCTCAGTGCCGCAGCGGACAACGAACTCGTGCGACTGGTTAACAAGATCATCGTCGATGCCTACCAGAAAGGGGCCTCCGATATTCACATCGAACCTCGGCCCGGCAAGGAAAAGACGCTGATTCGCTTCCGTCGGGATGGTTCCCTGGCGCCTTACATCGAAGTGCCGGCATCCTATCGCAGCGCCCTGATCGCGCGCCTGAAAATCATGTCCGATCTCGATATTTCCGAGAAGCGCAGGCCGCAGGACGGCAAGATGAAGTTCAAGAAGTGGGGGCATTTGGACATCGAGCTGCGCGTGGCGACGCTGCCGACGGCCGGCGGTATGGAGGATGTCGTGCTGCGCATTCTCGCCGCCGGCGAGCCGATTCCGCTCGATGATCTTGGTGTGACGCCACACAACCTCGAACGGCTTAAAGACGTTATCGCCAAGCCCTATGGGCTGTTCTTCGTTTGCGGCCCGACCGGATCGGGAAAGACGACCACCCTGCATTCGGTCCTGAGTTACATCAACAAGCCGGAAACGAAAATCTGGACGGCCGAGGACCCGGTAGAGATCACCCAGAAGGGCCTGCGGCAGGTACAGGTCAATAAGAAGGCGGGGCTCGATTTCGCGACCGTGATGCGTGCCTTCCTGCGTGCCGACCCCGATGTGATCATGGTCGGTGAAATGCGCGATAAGGAAACCGTGTCGATCGGCATCGAAGCGTCACTGACCGGCCACCTGGTGTTCGCCACGCTGCACACCAACAGCGCGCCGGAGTCGATCAACCGCCTGCTCGACATGGGCATGGACCCCTTCAACTTCGCCGATGCGCTGCTGGGCATTCTTGCGCAGCGTCTCGGCAAGCGCTTGTGCAAATCATGCAAGACCGCGTACCAGGCGACGCCGGAAGACATCCAGCTATTGCTCTCGGAGTACTGCGCCGAAATGAAGGACACGGCGCAATGGCAGGCCGACGCGCAGGCTTCCATCGAGCGCGTGCGCCAGGAATGGCTGGCGCGCTACGCCAGCGAGGGCCACTTCACTCTCTACCGTGCCCGTGGTTGCGATGCCTGTGCGGGCAGCGGCTACAAAGGGCGTGTCGGCCTGCACGAACTGCTGATCGGTACCGACCGCCTCAAGCGCCAGATTCAGGAGCACGCGCGCGTGGCCGAGTTACTCACCACAGCGCTCAATGAAGGCATGCACACCCTCAAGATGGACGGCATCGAAAAAGTCCTGTCGGGAATTACCGACCTGAAGCAGGTGCGGGCGGTCTGCATCAAGTAGCTGCCCGCAAGGGGGGCCGCTGCGGTCGGCGAACGGCCTGGCGTTGGCGATCAGCCTGCTGCCGGGAAGATCTCTTCAAGACTGGTGGCTGACGATCGGATCGCTGGGCGATCAAGCGGTTGCTGCAGGGGCATAGAAGCGATCCTGCCCCCTGTTATTCTTGCCGAAGCTCCCGGCCCCATCGCCATCGGGCGCGCTCGCCGTCACATGATCCGGAACTTCATCAGGACGCGTCCATCCTGCCAGATGTCGTCTGGGCTGATCGAGTTGCGATTGAACCTGAAGGCGATCTCGGCCTTGCGGAACGCCTCGTAGACCAGTTCGGAGCAGATGTACTTGCGGTCGCGGTTCTTGCGGCCGCGTTTGAAGAGAATGCGCATCGCGATGCGGAAGATCTCCCAGTTGTCGTAGGGTCTGGTCAGTTCGTCCATGCCGAAGCTGATCGCCTTCTTGAGCATCTCGTGGTCCGGCGCGGGATCGATGCGGCCGATGATGATGTGCCCTTTGTAGGGTTTGTTGCGGCCGTGGTAGTCGCGAAGATACTTGGAAAGCGGCGCCAGGCGAACGCCGATGACGGTCTCGCTCTCCAGAACGAAGATACGCTGCAGGTTGTCGTCGCGATAGATGATGCCGACGTGGCTCCAGACGGATCGGGTGAACCACTGGATCGTCTTCGAGAAGAAATAGCTGCCCGAGCAGAAAACCAGATCACCGGTGCGAAGCTGGTCGCGCACCTGCTCATAGTCGAGTACGGGGAGCCTGGCGACGGTCTTGACGGCAAGGGGATCGGCCATGCGGGGCTCCGGTGAGGGGTAAAGGGTTGTGGCCAAGGCCATCGCGGACGCGGAAAGGGCCGCGAGCCTCGCCATGATCTGCAAAACAGTCGCTCGCCATTGCGAAAGGCGATCTGTTCGGCCACCTGGGCCGGCAGTTGCCGCAACCAGGCGCGATAGTCGGCCATGATACTGCCGTAGCTGCCCCAGCGCTTGTCGATCCAGGTATCCGCCGATCAGAAAACGTTCTGGGTACTTTTCGAACAGCCGCTTCCAGTCGGCGCTGATCTGGTTCATTGTCGTCGGTGATGCAGTAGCGGTAGGAGAGTTCGCACCAGATGTTCTGGTAGCTGCGCAAGTACTCTTCGACCTTGGCCGAATCGGTCGAAAAGCCGGTGTGTGCCCAGATGATCCTGGCCTTCGGGTGGTCGCGTAAGAGGATCTCCAGCGCCTCCTGGTCGGCATGCGCGTGCAGGTAGAGGTCCAGCCATTGAGGTGAACGTCGCGCCGGCGACTCCTCAAGCGGTGTAGCGGGTCGACTCGGTGCGCTGGCGCACAGACCACCCGGCGCCGTGTGCTCAGGACACGAAGGAAATGCACAGGCCCGCCCGGAAGGGCCGTCATGAACTTACCTGTTCACCATCACCTCTGTGTGGAACGGTACTGGATCGCGATTCCGCATCAGCGGAGAATGGTGGCCTGACGCTTTCCAGGTGGAAGGCGAAGGAACCAGGCCGCCCAGGGGCGGGATCCTGACGGCGGGCCAAGGGGGAGTATGCCATGTCTCTGATAAGGAAAGTCAAGAAACTTGCTCTGCGGGACTACGTGACCGATCACCCGCGAACTTACCGACGTTTTGGCGCGCTGTGGTTGCTGCGATATCGAAACTACATTGATCGCAAGCTGATTCTCGGTGAGCGCTATGAGGATCCGCAGCTCAGGTATTGCGCGCAGCTGATCAAGGAGCGAGGTGTTTCCTGTTTCATCGATGCGGGCGCCAATTTCGGGCTCTATTCGGTGAGCCTCGCGGCCAGCCTGCCGGCCTTGAGCACCGTTGTCGCCTTTGAGCCGGACCGCCGAAATTTCAATCACTTGTGCGCGAACATCTATCTGAACAGCCTCGACGTGCGCATAGACGCACGCCGCATGGGCCTGAGCCACGCCAGACGATCGGTGTCCTTTCTGGTCAACAAGGGCAGCAGCACGGGGATGTCGCGAATTGCCGAAACGGCACCTGTGGGAACCAAAGCCGAACTGTTCGAAGAGACGATCATCGAAGTCGACACACTGGATGCCCAACTGGAGGGCATTCGGGAACAGGTGGTCTACCTCAAGATCGATGTCGAGGGACACGAGCAGTCGGTGATCGCCGGAGGGCGATCATTTCTTGAACGGAACCGCTGCTTCCTGCAGATGGAAATCCTGAGCAATCCGCAGGAGACGGTGAGCTGGGTGCGGGAAAAGATCGGCTTCTCGTACCTGCATCATATCGGTAGCGACTATTTCTTCGAAAGATCCCCGTAACGCTAGAGGAGCAGGGCTTGGCGGTCCTTGGCGAATGGCAGCGATGTTCTCGGTCCCCGCCGCACAATAAAATTAAAAGTTGTCACTTACTAAATAAAAGCTTGCAATCCTGAAGGCGGCGCGCTATCGTTGCCACATGGTAAATGGACTTGCACGTTATGAATTCAGCGAGCGGCTTGCTGATATCCTCGGGGAATCGCGTCGCGACCTGCGCTTTCGCGTCACGCTGATGGTCACTGGCGGCCTGGTGGCGCCGGGGCCGCGCGGACGCGGTTCGCCGCCGGCAACGCCGCATTACGCGGCGCATCTGCTGATCGGGGCGATGGCCGCGCCACAACAGGCGCAGACCGTGGAGGCCATTCGTTGCTATGCCGACTTGCTGCCGACGGCGGTGGCTGCCGGCGGCAACACCCCGCGAGTACTGTTCGGCCCGGCGTTGGCAGCGGACGCAGAGAAACTATCTGAATCGTCGATACGGCTGGACGGTCTGCCGTTCGGTGAGGCGCTGGCCGGCCTGCTGGAACTGGCGTGTGCCGAAGAGACGCGCGCGATAGTCGCCAGCGAGGTGTTTGGCGTGTGGATCAACCGTGGCTGCCCGGTTGCCTCGCTGCAGTTCAGCGCCTGCTGGCAGGGCCGGCGTGCGCTCGTCAGTCATACCTATGGCCTGGCCCCGGACGCCGCTCCGCCGGCCTGGCTTGACCCCCAACGCGGTGGCACGGTCGATCCCGGCCTGTTCCACTCCGTTTTCTTGCCGGTCCGCAAGCTGATCGAGATCGGTCTGCTCACCACCTTGTCCGATGACAGGAGTCGTCCAATGATCAACAAACTGGGCCATAAAGTGGCCGCCATCGCCAACATGGCAAAACTCGCGGCCAAGACGCCGCACGGAAGTCGCTGGGAAAAGCTCCTTTCCGCCCTGACGGCGGTCCAGGCGTGGTCGGAGCAGGTGGAGTCGCAGGAGAAGGGCCGCCTGCTGGAAGTGATCGGTTTCGGCACCAATCCCGGCGAACTGCGGATGTATAGCTACGTCCCCGAACGGCTGCCGGCCAACGCGCCGCTGGTCGTCGTGCTGCACGGCTGTACGCAAAGCGCAGCCTCGTACAACAAGGGCAGCGGCTGGTCGACGCTCGCCGATCGCTACGGTTTCGCGCTCCTGCTGCCGCAGCAGCAGTGGAACAACAACCCGCTGCGCTGCTTCAACTGGTTCAAGCCGGAAGACAACGAGCGTGACAAGGGTGAGCCGTTGTCGATCCGGCAGATGGTCGACCGGATGTTGCACGATCATGGTCTCGATCGCCGGCAGGTCTTCGTTACCGGTACTTCGTCGGGCGGCGCCATGACCACGGTCATGCTGGCGACCTATCCGGAGGTGTTCGCCGGCGGCGCCGTGCTCGCCGGGGTTCCTTACCGTACCGCCAAGGGTTTGCAGGAAGGTCTCGAGAGCATCTTCCAGGGGCGGTCTCGATCGGCCGGGGAGTGGGGGCAACTGGTGCGCGCGGCGTCGTCCCACCAGGGGCCATGGCCGAAAGTCTCGGTCTGGCATGGTGACGCCGATACCGCCGTCAAGCCGGTCAATGCCGAAGAAATCATCAAGCAATGGGCCGACGTGCACGGCCTCGATGCGCAGCCGACGATCCAGATGACGGTTGACGGCCATTCGCGCCGGGCCTGGCAGGGGCCCAGCGGCGAAGAACTGATCGAGTCCTACACGGTACTCGGCATGGGCCACGGTGCTGCCCTCGATCCGGGCGCCGAGCCCCACCAGTGCGGTACGGCGGCGCCGTTCTTCAACGCGGTAGGGATTTCATCGACACACCGGATCGCCGATTTCTGGGGATTGCTCACCGACCGGCCGGCTAATACAGCCGGTCTCGCGCAGGCCGAACCGGCGGCGGCTGGGCAAGGAGGCCATGACGCCCGCGCACTCGACCGCGGCGAGAGGGGGTTCAAGGAACATGCCGCGCGCGACACCAATCCGCCACGTGGTTCAGCGGCACCGGGGCAGCGTGCCGCGGCCGGCCGACCCTTCGGGCTCGATGTCCATGGCATCATTTCCGCGTCGCTGGAAGCGGCTGGCCTGCTCAAGGCGGGCACCACGAACCGACGCCCGGACAGTTCGGCGCCACTGGGGATCGACGTTCCCGGGATCATTTCGACGGCACTGGAAGCGGCAGGCGTGCTGAAAGGTATTGCGCAGCGTTCTGCTTCGGCGCAACCCGAAGCTGCGCTCAAGACCGCCGGCTGGGAAGGTGCGGGATGGGAACTGCTGCTCGAAGACCCGCGTGCATTTCGCGGTGGGCCGATGCTCTATGGTCACGCCGCATCGGGTGATCACGGTGCCCTCGGCGCACGCGCCCAGTCGATCTCACGGCGGATCAAACTCGGTCCGCGGCCGGAACTGAGCTACGTGCGACGCCTCGATCTCAGCGCTGGCGTCAATGACTACACCAGCGCGAGTTTCCGCGTCCTGGTCGACGGTATTGTCGTCGATGAAGTCACGGCGATCGGCATGGTGCACCAGGAGACCGAATGGCTGCGCCAGGCGGCGATCGACCTGAAGCAGTTTGCCGATCGCAGCGTCACGCTGACGCTCGAAGTGGCGGCTTGCGCGAACATCTATAGCACGGTTTACGCCAAGGCGTGGGTGGACCAGATCACGATCCACAATGCCGTCGATCTGGCTCACTGCTGAGCTCTGATGGATCCACCGGATCCCCTGGCGATGTTTCCGGGGCTCCGGTGGGTTATGTACGGCGATCAGGTCAGCGGTTGGAGAACGAGGGTTTGCGCTTTTCGACGAAAGCCGCCATGCCTTCCTTCTGGTCTTCCAGAGCAAAAGCCGAGTGGAACGTGCGGCGTTCGAAAAGCAGACCTTCGGAAAGCGAGCTCTCGTAGGAGCGGTTGATGCACTCCTTGATCATCATCACGACCGGCAGCGAGAAGCTGGCGATGCGGGTGGCGGTGGCCATCGCCTCATCGAGGAGCTTGTCGGCCGGGACGACCCGTGAAACCAGACCGGCGCGCTCGGCTTCCGTGGCGTCGATGTTACGCGAGGCCAGGCACATCTCCATGGCCTTGGCCTTGGAAATCGCCCGCGGCAGGCGCTGCGTGCCACCGGCGCCGGGGAGAATTCCCAGACGAACTTCGGGCTGGCCAAATTGCGCGTTGTCGGCAGCCAGGATGATGTCGCACATCATCGCCAGTTCGCAGCCGCCGCCGAGTGCGTAGCCGGCAACCGCAGCAATCACCGGTTTGCGGCAGCTCTTGAGGCTGTCCCAGTTGCGGGTGATGAAGTCGCCCTTGTAGGCTTCCATGTAAGTCAGGGACTGCATGACGGTAATGTCGGCACCGGCAGCAAAGGCCTTGTCCGAGCCGGTGATGACGATCGCGCCGATGTTTTCGTCGGCCTCGAAGGTGGCCAGAGCGCTGCCCAGTTCGTCCATCAGGTCATCGTTCAAGGCATTCAGTTGCTTGGGGCGGTTGAGAGTGATCAGGCCGACTTTTCCGCGCACTTCGGCGTTGATGTTGACATAGCTCATAAGGGAAATCTCCAGGTTCAGAGTGGATGGTGTCGAGATCCCGCCAATTGTCGCGGGATTTCCTTGCTGCGGTGATCGGAATCGGTGCTGGACGTGCGGCTGCGCGTGTTGCGCCTGGGGAGGGGTGACACGCCGACGCGCCGGCCTGAACAGGTTGCTGTCAGGCCGGCGCGTCGTTTGCTCAAGGCAGGGTGCAGAGATCAGCGGTGCCGCGTCTTCAGTTCCCGAAGGGCTTGTGTGCCAATCAGGAAATGTCGATCTGGAATTTGACTGGTCCGCGCGACGCTTTGCCGTTGGCGTCGGTGAAGGAGCCGGTGACCGGGGCCTTTTTGCCGTGCGGACTGGTCAGGATGGCCACGTGTCCGCCGAAGAAGGCGACCGACTCGAGACGGTCCCAACCTTCGAGGAACTTGTTGCCGGCGGTGGCGCACGGTGGCGTGACGAGGTCGTCCTTGATCGCGTAGTTCTGGTACCACGGCACGTTCAACTCGATCAGGTTCTTGATGTTCAACGGCTGATCGAACAGTTTCACCGGCAGGGTCCCGTCGTTGGCGATCGGATCCTGGAAGGTGTGCGAACTCATGTTGGCAATTGCCAGCGGCAGGTGCACACGTTCCTTGAGCAACCAGCGGAACAGCGCTGCCGGCGTCTTGCCGGGGTTCAGGTCGGTGGCCCGATGCAGCGAAACCTGATCGAGCACTTTCACCAGCGGGGTTTCCCGGTCAATGGCGACGAAGCGCATTCCCAGGCTCAGCAGGTAGCCGTTGGCGACCTTGTTACCGCTCGGCAGCGTCGTGGTGATGAAATCGTGGTGCATCGTCGGCATGCCGCTGATGGCGTCGCTGTAGGTGCCGTCAACCGGGGTCACATTGGTAATCAGGGCGTCGCAGACGTCCTTCAGTTTGCCCGACAGAATATTCATCAGCGAGATGTAACCGCCCTGGCAGGTGCCGTTCAGCGTGACTTTCTTGCCGTCGTTGAGTTCCATGGCCTTGGCGCACAGTTGGCGGGTCTGTTCGCAGTCCTGCTCCGGCGTCAGCGTCTGGACCTTCTCGTTGGTCATGATGTCCTTGACGACGCGGACGTAGGTGGGAATGCCTTCGTTGGCGAACGCGTGGCTGTAGCTCTTGCCCTCGAACGGCAGGAACGCCAGGATGTGTACGCCCAGCATGTAGGGCGGAACGAGGATGACCGGCTTCAGATCCTTGCGAACTTCGACGCCGGCCTTCAGCGGCAGCACCTGGTAGAGCTCGAAGGCGTCGGTTTCATGGACCAGCTTGTAGTTCGGGGTGTTGAAATGGAAACCGAACTCGTCGGCGATGGCCTCGATCTGCTCGTTGAAGTTCGAAACCGATTCCATGATTTCGGCTTCGCGACGCATGTAGCCACCCAGTTTCTCGCCATCCGCCTTCAGGACGGTGTTCAGGAACGCGCGTGTGCCTTCCTCGACCTGATCGAAAGCGTAGTCGGCCATCTTGCCCTGCATGCCGGCCATCCCTTTGCGGGCCATGCCGACGTTGTGCTCGACGATCTCGAAAGCTTCCAGCATGCTCAGCGGGTTGTCGCGCGCCGCGGTCATGGCAATGTGTGCGGCAATGAAGAGGTTGTCGTTGAATTCGCTGACTTCGCGGTTCGAGGCGCGCATCATCGCCAGCATGTACCTCCACCAACTCGTGGTGAAATCAGGCATTTCCCTTAGCAGTGCAAACATCTTCCAACCTCCAACAATTTACGTCACTTAGAACGGGCCAGCCCGCAGAGGCCGGCCCACGATTACCTTGGCCCCGCCATGGGAACGGATATGGGAGTTTCCATCGGAGACAACGATTCGGCTTGCCTTGGCCCGTTCCCGGTTGAATTGTGCCGGTCCCAGAGCGTGCAGCCGGCGCCCGGCACCTCGCCACAAGCCTGGCGATGCGTGTGGTTTTGCACCCCCGCTGGAAGTGGCTGCTGTGTACCTGGAGTCATGCTGGTGGAAGCGTAACGAAGAAACCGCGGCAGAAATCCCGGACCCGGGAAGGCCGGCGCGAGCCCTTTGCTCTGCCGGTCCTGGCTGGCATGGAATGGTCGCTCAACAATCCCGATCGAGCACGATTCCGCACCGCACAATGCATTCTACTCCTCCGCGCCGGAATTGTTTAGTCCGCGGTGTGGATCTCGAAAGGTTTATTTGGCACCACCACCGAGCAACGGGAAATGGCCATTAAATGCTGATCTGGAGGGCATGGCGGCGAGCTTCGCGGACTCAGCCGCTGCTCTTGGCAATGCTCAGCGCTACACGGCGAAATTGGGTTGTATAGTAGTGCATTGTTGCGCTGCGATGCCGCCGCCCCGAGTCGGTGTGCGCCTGCAGGTATTCTTGGATGGGAGGAAAAAATGCTGCAACTTGCAACGTTGGTCAGGCATCATTCGCAGTATCGGCCGCATCAGGTAGCTGTTGTCTTCGAGCAGGAGCGCCTGACCTGGAGTCAGTTCGCCATGCGCGTTGGCCGGTGCGCGCGCCTGCTGCAATGGCTTGGGGTGCGTAAAGGCGACCGGGTAGCGACAGTGTTGAGCAACTGTTGCGAGCTACTCGAAATTTATTGGGCGGTTCCTTCGATCGGCGCGGTGCTGGTGCCGCTGAGTCCGCTGTTGATGGCTTCCGGTCTGGCCAGCCTGTTGCGGGATTCGGGTGCTGTTTGTCTGATCACGCAGCGTACGATGGCGCCGGTGCTCAGCCAGGTTCGCGACGAACTGCCGGTCGAGCGTGTGTTGATGATCGATGGTTCGATCGGCGATTATGCCGACTACGCGGCTTTGCTCAAGACCCTTCCGGAGGAGTGGCCCGAGCCGACGTCGGTGGGCAGCGACGATCTGTTCAATGTCATGTACACCAGTGGGACGACCGGTCTGCCGAAGGGGATAATGCACAGCCATTTCGTGCGCGCGATGTATTGCACGCTGTTTGCATCGGCATGGCGAATGAGTCCGGAATCGGTGGTGTTGCACACTGGCGCGATCGTCTTCAACGGCGCCTTCGTGACGCTGATGCCCAGCTTCTATCTTGGTGCGCGCTATGTCCTGCAGCGCCAGTTCGATCCTGACGAGGCGATCGAAATCATCGCCCGGGAGCGTGTCACACACACCATGATGGTGCCCGCACAGATCATCGCCCTGCTCAATTCACCGCGCTTCTCGGTCGACAAGCTGGCGTCGCTGGAGATGATCCTGTCGCTGGGCGCACCGCTTCACCAGGAGCACAAGGACATGCTCAATCGCTTGCTTCCCGACCGCTTCTACGAGCTCTATGGCCTCACGGAAGGGTTCTGGACCATTCTCGACAAGACGCAGTCGTTGCGCAAGGCCGGTTCGGTGGGTGCGCCGCCGTCCTTCTACACGATGCGTATCGTGCGTGAGGACGGCAGTGACGCCCCTCCAGGGGAAATCGGTGAAATCGTTGGTCGTGGGCCGTCGCTGATGTCTGGCTACTACGGTCGTCCCGACCTCACTGACCAGGCGATCCGTGGTGGCTGGTTGTTTACCGGGGATCTTGGCTACACTGACGGCGATGGTTACCTTTACCTGGTCGACCGCAAGAAGGACATGATCGACAGCGGTGGTGTCAAGGTTTACCCGCGCGACATCGAAGAGGTTGCCGCTCGTCACCCAGCGGTAAGGGAGGTCGCCGTATTTGGCGTAGTACATGAAAAATGGGGGGAAACGCCGGTGGCAGCGGTGATTCTCCGGTCCGATGCGGTGCTCAGCGCCTCCGAGTTGCGTGACTGGATCAACGAGCGGGTCGGCGCACGTTATCAGCGCCTGCACGCGGTGCAGATCATGGACGAGTTCCCGCGCAACGCCGCTGGCAAGACGCTCAAACGTACCATGCGCGATGCCTACCAGTCGGGGCCTTCGTCCGTCGATTGACCGTCAGCGGCGAGGCGCCTGCGTAAAGAAATTCGGCCGCCTGTTGGCGGCCGAATAGAGTTGCCTACTGTTGCAGAATGTAGGTTCCCGGGGCGTCACAGAGCGGCGCGTAGCCTTTCTCGGGCGCGCCCATCGGCGGTGCCGGTTCAGTGCCCGATGAATGCCGTGTGAGCCATTCCTGCCACACCGGCCACCACGAGCCTTGATACACCGGGGCCCTTTCTTTCCAGGTATCGGCATCCAGGCAGCGTTCTCCCTCGTGGCAAACGCTGAGTTGGTAGGATCGACGTGGACGGCCCGGTTCATTGACGATACCAACGTTGTGCCCACCACTGGTCAGAACGAACGTCAGTTCGGTGGCGTCGCTCTGCAGGTGTAACTTGTACACGGAACGCCAGGGCGCGACGTGGTCGGCACCGGCGGCGACGGCAAAGATCGGCGCATGAATGTTGCTGATCGAAATGGCGCGTCCATCGACCATGTATTTGCCCTGGAACAATTGATTGTCTACATACAGCCGGCGCAGGACCTCCGAATGCTGGCGATAGGGCATGCGCGTGCCGTCGGCGTTCCAGGCCATCAGGTCGAACATCGGTTCGCGGTGGCCAAGGTAGTACTCGCGAACCATCTTCGACCAGATCAGGTCGGCCGACTTGAGCAACTGGAATCCTCCAGAGACCTGTTTGTGGTCCAGGTAACCCTTCTGCCACATCATGTCCTCGAGCAGGGTCACCTCGCTGGCGTCCATGAAGACGTTGATTTCACCGACCTCGGTGAAGTCGGTCATGGTGGTGAACAGGGTGACGCTGGCCAGGCGGTCGTCGCCGTCGCGGGCCATCGCGGCTGCGGCAATGGTCAACAGAATGCCGCCCAGGCAGTAGCCGACGGTGTGGATCTTGCGGCCCGGGAGGATGTCCGAGATGGCGTTGATCGCGGCCAGTGTTCCCAGCTTGCGGTAATCCTCCATGCCCAGATTCCGGTGTTCCGCACCCGGGTTCAGCCACGAGACCATGAATACCGTGTGGCCCCGATCGACGAGGTACTTGACCAGCGAATTGTGCGGTGACAAGTCCAGGATGTAGTACTTCATCATCCATGCGGATTGCATCAGAACCGGTTCGCGCTGGACAGTGTCCGTGCTTGGCGAGTACTGGATCAGTTCCATCAACAGGTTACGATAGACGACCTTGCCGGGTGTGACGGCGAGGTTTTCCCCGACCTTGAAGGCGTCGACTCCGACCGGCTTCTCGTCGCGCAGGGAGCGGCGGATGTCCTCGCCATAGTACTTGGCGCCGCGCGCCAGATTGGCGCCGCGTTCGTTGCCGGTGGCTTCCACGATCTCGGGGTTCATGAATGGCACATTGCAGGGAGCCGTCATGTCCAGGATCTGCTTGGCGGTGAACCAGACTGCCGCCTCGCCGTGCTTCGAGACGCCGCGAATGCCGGTGGTGGCGTTGTGCCACCATTGCTGGTTGAGCAGGAAGCCCTGGTAAATCACGTTGTACGGAAAGCGCTGCCAGCCCGGATGATCAAAGCGATGGTCGCCGGGGAGAGGCTTGATGCAGGCTTCGGCATTGCCGGTGACCGCCGAGGAAAGCGCGTACGCGCCGAGGCGCATCGCCTTGCGGGCGGCCTTGGCGGCGAGTTGGAACTGTTTGCCGGGAGAGGCCGCCAGATGCACGGTCCAATCCAGATAGGCCATAGCCAGTGAAGCCGGCGAGATACCACCGCTCAACTGACCGAGCGCGACGTTGGTCATCCGGTCGATGTTTTCCAGG
Organism: Pseudomonadota bacterium; assembly: GCA_029780075.1. Taxonomy (GTDB): domain Bacteria; phylum Pseudomonadota; class Gammaproteobacteria; order Burkholderiales; family Rhodocyclaceae; genus Accumulibacter. Next base: position 50,022 of record JAKOZI010000315.1, on the reverse strand, counting down.
GCATCGGAATCCAGCAGGTGGCGATCACCCAGACGTCGAGAGTAGTCTGCTCGCGGCGGCGACTCGGAGGGCGTGGTGGGCGCAGCCGCAATCGCCGCCGCGGCGGCAGTCAGCGGCGGCATGGCCGCCACAGGGCTTGAGGGCGCTGCCGCTACGGCAGCGGCAATTTCGGCCGACGTGCCCGCCGGGAGTTCCGCAGTCTTCTTCCGGCGCGTCGCTCTGGGCCGGGCGGGCCGCTTTGCGGCGGCACCAGAATCGGATGTGGTCGCGGCGGGGGTAGCGGCCGGATCAAGGGGTTCTTTAAGCGTTTCGACCATGAGTATTCTCCGTTGACTGCTGAAACAACCTTCAGCCCGGGGCGGCAACGCACCCAAGCAATTGGGATGCTAAAGGATACCGCGGAGCACGGCCTGATCCAGGTCAACATTGAGTAACAACGAAGGTATACCTGTAGCCAAAATATTCGCCGCCCGGCCAGCAGAGTCATTTTCGCCGCAGACCCGCCAGGCGGGAACAGCGTGCCGGCAGGCTGCCAGATCAGCAAGTAGCCCCCCCCTTGGCTGGCTGAATGCTCCTCCAGGCTCCTGTGACGACACTTGGCATCGTGCCGGCGTTGCTGCAAGTGGCGTGCCGGCGCTCGGTGCTTGACTCGGCAGTCGTCTGCGCTCGACAATGGCGGGATTGCTCGCCGCCGGTCCGAGGCAAGTCTGCAAGCGCGAAGCGCGATGGTGCTTGCCGGGCTGAGGTTACTCGATGAGGTCTGTTGCGGGGTGGCATTCCTTGGTACCGACACGCGCGCTTCCAGGGAGTCTCGTATCGCCAAGAGAGTCGGGTTTTTCTGTGACGATCAGTGTTCTCAATGAGCGCCGTCGGTACAGGCCAGTAGCGCGGCATTGTGTGATGTCGCGATATTTTTTTGGGGGTAAAAATGCAAATCAATGGCAGTGTGTTTGTGGTAACCGGAGCAGGGTCCGGACTCGGAGCGGAAACGGCGAGCAGCCTGGTCAACGCCGGTGCGAAAGTGGTCATTGTGGATGTCGACGCTGGTGCCGGTGAGGCACAGGCGGCGCAACTGGGGCCCAATGCCCGCTTCGCGAAGACCGACGTGACCGATGAGGCGAGTGCACGCGCCGCCATCGAAATGGCAGTGAACGAGTTCGGCGCACTGCACGGACTGGTCAACTGCGCCGGTGTCGCACCACCCAAGAAGGTGCTTGGCCGCGATGGCCCGCATGATCTGGCGACCTTCGCGCGCGTGGTCAGCATCAATCTGGTGGGCACCTTCAACATGATTCGCCTGGCCGCCGAGGCCATGAGCAAGAACGAGCCGAACGAGGGCGGCGAGCGCGGCGTGATTGTCAACACGGCTTCGGTTGCCGGCTACGATGGTCAGATTGGCCAGGCTGCCTATGCTTCCTCCAAGGCCGGGGTCATTGGTCTGACGCTGCCTGTCGCACGTGAACTTGCTGCGCATGGAATTCGCGTTGCGACGATTGCTCCGGGTATTTTCGAGACGCCGATGCTCAAGGGCCTGCCGCAAGCCGCGCAGGATTCGCTGGGCAAGATGGTGCCGTTCCCGTCGCGGCTGGGCAAGCCCGCCGAATACGCAGCACTGGTCCGGCACATCTGCGAGAACGGCTATCTGAACGGCGAAGTGATTCGTCTTGACGGCTCGATCCGGATGGCGCCGAAGTAACCAGCGGACCGCAGCAGACTTCAATCTGGCAGTTTCCGTTGCAATCAAGGAGTGTCTTATGAGTGAATCAGTGGTAATAGTGGGCGCCAAGCGCACGCCAGTGGGTGCCTTTCAGGGGCAGTTTGCGGGCTTGACGGCCCCGCAACTGGCCAGCGTCGCCATCAAGGCCGCGGTCGAACAGGCGGGCGTCAATGGCGACGATGTCGATGAAGCGTTGATGGGTTGCTGTCTCATGGCTGGTGTGCGCCAGGCGCCCGCGCGCCAGGCGGTGTTGGGGGCCGGTTTGCCGAAGTCGGTGCCGTGCACCACCTTGACCAAGATGTGTAGTTCTGCGCAGAAAACGGTGATGATCGCGCATGACGAATTGCTGGCCGGTACGATCAATATCGCTGTTGCCGGGGGTATGGAGTCGATGACCAATGCCCCGTACGTATTGACCAACGCACGTGCGGGCTATCGGCTTGGCAACGGACAGGTATTCGATCACATGTTTCTGGATGGCCTTGAGGATGCCTACGAGCAAGGCAAGCTGATGGGTGCTTTCGCGGAACTGTGCGTGGACAAGTACAGCTTTTCGCGCGAGGAAATGGATGCCTTTGCCGTCGAGTCGGTGACGCGTGCGCAAAGCGCAGTCACCGCCGGGGTTTTCAGCGCCGAGATCGCGCCGGTTACGGTGACCACCCGCAGGGGGGCGGAAGTGATTTCACTCGACGAGACGCCGATGAAGTGCGACGTGTCGAAGATCGCCAAACTCAAGCCGGCTTTCAAGAAGGATGGTGCGGTGACGCCCGCGAATTCCTCGTCGATTTCGGATGGCGCCGCAGCCTTTGTTCTGATGCGCGAATCCGACGCGAAGACCGCTGGTCTGGCGCCGTTGGCGCGGATTGTCGGGCATGCTACTTTTGCCCATGATCCTGCCTGGTTTACGACAGCGCCGGTATTTGCCTTCCAGAAGCTGTTGAAAAAGGTCGGTTGGGAAGCGAAGGACGTTGACCTTTGGGAAATCAATGAGGCCTTTGCGGCGGTGACGATGGCTTCGATGCGCGACCTCGATCTGCCGCACGACAAGGTCAACGTCAATGGCGGTGCTTGCGCGCTCGGGCATCCGATCGGCGCGACGGGGTCGCGGATTCTGGTGACGCTGCTCTACGCACTCAAGGCGCGTGGCCTCAAGCGCGGCATCGCCGGCCTCTGTGCCGGTGGTGGCGAGGCGACGGCGATTGCCATCGAAGTTCTCTGATCAAGTCGCTAACGGGCATGTCCGCCCCGGTCTCCGGAGCGGACGAGGAGTGAATCGGATGTTGATTGACAAGAAGCACATTGGCATGAAGGTGCCGCCACATTCCGTACATTTGACGGCGTGGCAATTGAAGTGGTTCGCCAAGGCGACGGGAGAAACCAATCCCATCTACTTTGACGAGGCGGCAGCGCAAAAGGCAGGGCTGCCCGGCGTGCTGGCACCGCCGACCTTTTTCTTCTGTATGGACATGGACAAGGAGCATCCCTTCGATTATCTCGAAACTATGGGCTGCGATCTTGGGAAGATGCTGCACGGTGAGCAATCCTTTACCTATCACAAACCCGTCTATTCCGGAGACACGCTGGACTTCGATGGACAGGTGACCGACATCTACGACAAGAAGAACGGTGCGTTGCAGTTTGTCGTCAAGGATGTGAAAGTCAGCCGGCAGGGCGAACTGGTGTGCGATGTGCACTCCGTGATGGTCATTCGGGCATAGGGGAAAGATGATGACACTACCGAATTTTGCTGCGCTCAGCGTGGGCGACGAGATTCCGTCGTTGACCACGGACCCGGTATCGCGTCTGACTCTCGCCCTGTATGCTACGGGCTCCGGCGACCACCATCCCCTGCACCTGGACCAGGACTACGTTCGCTCGAAAGGGATTGACGACGTCTTTGCTCACGGCATGCTGGGTATGGCCTACCTCGGGCGCGTACTGACGCAGTGGGTGCCGCAGGAAGCGATCCGCAGTTTTGGCGTGCGCTTCACGGCGATTACGCACGTTGGCGAGCGTCTGGTGTGTACCGGCAAGGTGGTCGAAAAGCTGGAGCAAGGCGGGGAGAAATGTGTGCGTCTCGAGTTGACCTGCGCTAACGAGCAGGGCGAGGCAAAGCACAAGGCAGATGCAGTGGTGGCCCTGGCCTGACACCCGTCGGAAGCCAGAAAAGCTGCATGATCGCGGCCGTCGACAGACGGCCGCAGTTTGATTGAAGAGTGCACTCAGTCTACCGCAGGGCATCCGCCTACCGTGGCGGTAGGCGTGTCCGACACACTGAAAGGAGATCACAGGAGTGGAAAACAAAAATCCGAATGAGCAACTGGGCGGCATCGTCAACGCTTGGGCCGATTCGCAGAAGCGCATGTGGGGCGATTGGTCCGCGTTGCTGCAGAATCTCCCAGGCGGCAAGGAAAGCCCCATTGAAGCAGCAAAAAAAGGCGTTGAAGCCGCTACCCAGGGAACCAACGACGCTGCGCGCATGCTGATGGACCGCATGACCAGCAGTCAGGGTGCGATGAACCGCGTCATGGATTTCTTCTTCAAATCGATGAAAATCGTGGCGCCGAATCTGGAGGCAAACAAGGACTGGCGTCCCGACCTCAAGGGTTTTGCGGAGCAGTGGGCCAAGGAGTCAACGGCCATGCTCGAGCGCAGTTTTGGTTTGGGTTCGCACCTTGGCAGTCTCAGCGGCACGCTGAGCAAGGACTTGCCCGAAGCCATGGGCCCCTGGCTGTCGTTCCTGATGCAGGCGGCTTCGTCCGGTCACGTCGGCGAAGCGATGCTGGGCGGTACCGCTGGGCTCAATCGCCTGCTGTCGATGGAAGGCGATGCCAGTGCACTCGCAGGCATCGGAGAAATTCCGCTCTTCGGTGCGTCGCGTGAAAAGAACGCGAAGTTGTTGCGCCTGGTCGATGCAGTCGTCGATCTTCGCAAGAACAGCCTGTCGTTTCACACGGCTTTTGCCGAGGCGCTGGCCAAGGCTGTCGAGGCGACCGTCGAAGAGCTTGGGAAGGTCGCGGCCAAGGGGGAAAAGATCACCGCGGTGCGTCAACTGATGGGTCTCTGGTATCGCACGGCCGACAAGTCGCTGTTGGTCACGTTCAATACGCAAGAGTTCCTCGACAAGCAGAACGCGTTCACCAAGGCTCAGCAGCAATTCAAGCTCGCCCAGCGCTCTGTCGTGGAGGACATCTTCCGTGGCCTGGATATGCCCACGCGCAGTGAACTGGACGAGACCTATCAAGTCATCCACGAACTAAAGAAAGAGGTCCGGGCGCTCCGGCAGGAACTGCATTCGACCGCATCTACGAAAAGCGGAGGCGTGCCTCGCAAGGCCGGGCCAGCGCGTGCCAAGAGCGAATGAGCCGAGAAGCCTCAACCTTGCTGATCCGGCTGATAAGCTAATAGACCTTTAGGAGGGTGCTACCCATGTTTTCTTTTCCAATTCAGATTCTTCCCGCCGACATCGCGGCTGAAACCGCAGCGCTCAACGCGAAGCTTGCCAAGGGCATCAACAATCTCACCAACCTGACCGACGACGATATCGACATTGGCAGCACGCCGAAAGATGTGATTTTTGAACAGGACGGGATCAAGGTCTACCACTACCATGCATTGGTCGAGCCTTCGAAAATCATGAAGACGCCGTTGCTCATCGTACCGCCGTTGATCAATGGTTACGAGGTGGCCGACCTGCAACCGGACCGTTCGCTGGTCCGTAACCTGTTGAACCAGGGCATCGACGTCTTCCTCAACGACTGGGGCTATCCACGCCAGGTGGACAAGTACCGGAACATGGACGACTACCTCAATGGTTACCTTGACGATACCGTGGATTTCATCCGCAAACAGCAGGGTGTCGACAAGATCGCCCTGTTTGGTATCTGCCAGGGTGGCGCCATGTCGACCACCTACGCAACACTCAATCCCGACAAGATCAGCCACCTTGTCCTGACCGTTTCGCCGATCGATTTCGACGCCTACAAGGCGAACCACAAGCCGCATGAAGGCTTGATGTTCACCATGGGTGCCGACGCCGATGTCGAAAAGATGGTCGCCGTGCATGGCAACGTGCCGGCTACCGTACTCAACGAGTCGTTCATGATGGCTTCGCCGTTTATTCTGAACTACGGCAAGTATGCCGATGTAATCGATATTCTCGACGATCGGGCGGCGCTGCAGAATTTCCTGCGTATGGAGAAGTGGTTGTTTGGCGGTCCCGATGCCGTTGGTCAGATGTTCAAGGAGTTCATTCGCGACTTTCTGAAAGGGAACAAACTCGTCAAGGGGACCCTCGAAGTTGGCGGCCGCAAGGTCGACCTGAAGGAACTGACCATTCCGATTCTCAACATCTTTGCCGAAAAGGACCACATCGTGCCGCCGCCATGCACGGTTGCCCTTGGCAAACATGTCGGCAGCAAGGACTACACCGAGTTTGCGATTGCCACCGGGCACATTGGTATCTACACCGGTGGTCTGGCGCAAAAGGTTCTGGCTCCGACGGTTGGCAACTGGATGCGCGAACGCGGCGCCTGACTGCTGTAGAAACTCGCGTCCGCCTGGACGCGAGTTTCGCGGACACGCTGTACCACCCGTTAAAGGCAGCCAATGCGATGAATAGTCACCCCTCTGACCTATTGGCATTGAACCAGGAAGGAGCAGGTCTGATCCTGACCCCCTGTCCAGGGACCAAGGGCGTTGACGCGGCTGTGGCGCTCGAACAACTTCAGGCAAGCGGTGCGGACGCGCTGATCACCCTGATGCCCGACGCTGAATTGGCGAGCAATGCTGTCAGCGACCTCGCTGAGCTTTGTGCGCAGCGGGGTTTGCAATGGTTTCATCTGCCAATCGAAGACGAGCGCGCTCCCGATGACGATTTCGCCACTACCTGGCAGGCACAGCGCCACGCCGTGCATCACTTGCTCGATACGGGGAAAAGGGTTGCCATCCACTGCAAGGGCGGCTCAGGCCGTACCGGCTTGATGGCCGCGCAAATTCTCGTCGAACGCGGTTGCTCGAATGAGGCTGCCGTAGCGACCGTCAAAGCTCTGCGGCCGAATGCGTTGAGTCTGGCAAGTCACCTGGCCTATCTCGACAGACTGGCTGTTCCGTCAACGAAGTAGCCGACGAGCGGGGACGGTCCACCAGATCGACCTCCTGCTGGAGGCTGATCGTCAGGCCACAGAATGCCGTACCGCTAAACAGACGTCTGACCGTACCGCCGATTCTTGCCAGGTATCGTCAAATCAGGCTTGCGCCGCAAAGCAGGCACTGGCAGGCTGCCGGTGCGCGCCGGACTGACTGCGGATGCCGGCCTGCAGGGTGTCGACAAACAGGCGGTCGTCCTCGCTGATATGGCGCTCAAACCAGTATTCGGCATAGCGCAGGAACGAATGCGCGTCATGTTCGCCGCTGATGACGTCGCGCAATGCCTTGCGCAGCAGGCGAAGGGTGTCCTCGTGGATACTGAGGTGATCGGTGAAGTCAAGTTCCGCCGCAGCGGCGATCCGTTCTTCCGTCGCGAAATGGAGAGCGAAATAATCGAGGAGATCGGTCAAATCGTCGATGGGGATGAAATATTCTGCGAAACAAGTCGTCTTGAGCGCCTCGATGCGTCTAAATATTTCCTCATGCTGCTGGTCGATTTCCGGCAAATCGACCAGCAGCGCTTCCGGCAGCAAGCCGGAAAAATGGATCTTCATGGCAAGTCTCCTTTGCAAAGATCAAATTTCTTCTTGTCTTGGGAGTATAGAAAGAAGAATTGCAGAATTCCAGAGAAATCGAAGTTAATTCAGGCCAGTATCCCTGGTGGTGAGCAGCCGCAGGCCGGCCGGTGCTGCGACGAATCGACGCGTTGCGGGTAATTGGCGATCGCGGCGGGGTCAGACAGGCTCAGGCTGGCGCCAGGCCATACCAGAACCTGTAGCAGGATATTCCTGTCCTGTATCCCGAAACCGTGTATAGTCCAAACAGGAAGCAGTTTGCGCGTCGGCCGGCCAACGGTTTGTTTCCTTCGCGACTGTTCACCCCCGGCAGTGTCCTGACTGCGCCCCGAACCGTCCAATCCCAAAAGTCGTCGTATCCGCCCGAGCCGGCTCTGATGGCGTCGTGCCACAGCCGCTCGTTCGCAGGAGGTATTCTTGTCCCAATCGTTTGCCATGCTCGGCCTGTCGGCCGACCTCATTCGCGTCGTTGCCGAACAGGGCTACAGCGAACCAACCCCCGTACAGGCACAGGCCATTCCGGTCATCCTCGAAGGACGTGATGTCCTCGCCGGGGCTCAGACCGGTACCGGCAAGACCGCCGGCTTTGCACTACCGTTGCTGCAGCGCCTAGCTGGATCGGGAACTGCCGCGGCGCATTCCCCCCGCCGCGTGCGGGCGCTGATCCTTACGCCAACACGCGAACTGGCGGCCCAGATCGAAGAAAGTGTGCGTACCTATGGGAAGTATCTGCCGCTCAAATCAACCCTGGTCTATGGTGGGGTCAACATCAACCCACAGATCGACGCTCTCCGGCGCGGGGCGGACATCCTGGTGGCCACTCCCGGCCGGCTCCTTGATCACTTGCAGCAGAAGACAGCAAACCTCGCGTATGTCGAGATCCTGGTGCTTGACGAAGCTGACCGCATGCTCGACATGGGTTTCATCCGTGATATCCGACGTATTCTCGCGCTGCTGCCGGCGCGGCGCCAGAACCTGCTGTTCTCGGCGACTTTTTCCAATGAGATTCGCAAGCTTGCCGATGGCCTGCTGCATGCCCCCGCGCACGTGGAGGTCGCACGTCGCAACGCCGAGTCCGAACTCGTCGTGCAGCGGGTACACCCGGTTGACGGCTGGCGCAAGCGCGAACTGCTGACGCACCTGGTGTCGGCGGGGGACTGGCGCCAGGTGCTGGTGTTCACACGCATGAAGAGCGGTGCCAATCGTCTCGCGGAGCAACTGTGCAAGGCAGGCATTGAGGCGACGGCGATTCATGGCAACAAGAGCCAGCCGGCGCGCACTCGCGCATTGGCGGGCTTCAAGGCGGGCACGGTACGCGTGCTGGTGGCGACGGACATTGCCGCACGTGGTCTGGACATTGAAGAGTTGCCGCACGTCGTCAACTTTGAACTGCCGCACGTTCCCGAGGACTATGTGCATCGGATCGGACGCACGGGACGGGCGGGGAGTGCCGGCGAGGCGATTTCCCTCGTTGCAGTGGAGGAGAACTCCTTGCTGGCCGACATCGAGAAGCTGCTTACCCGCCGTATCGAACGCCAAGTGGTCGAGGGATTCGAGCCTGGCCAGGCGCCGCCGCCGCAGGTGCTGGCCGCGGCGGCGACACAACCCACGGGCCGCGGCGGTCGTGACCATAACCGGCACAGTGTTGGCCACGCTAAGGATGGTCTGGTTCGTAACCCGAGCGTGGCAACTTTGGCGCGACCAAGCACGCCGGCGTCTACCCCGCCGCGCAGCAGTCCGCCGCCGCAGCGTTCCAGGCCGGACACCGGCGCGCCGTTGCCGGCGCCGGCGCTGTTCCGTAGCCCGGCGCGGCGCGGCGGTTGAGCAAAGGCCACGCTTCACCCCACGTATCGAAACGTCTGATCAGAGGAATCGGCAATGAACATCTTCGTAGGTAATCTTGCGCTTGAGACGGACGAAACAGAACTCACCGATCTGTTCAAGGCCTTCGGACAGGTCAAGTCGGTGCAGGTGATGCGCGAATTGTTCAGCGGCGCATCAAAAGGCTTTGGCTTTGTCGAGATGCCCGGCAAGGCACATTCACTGGCGGCAATCGCCGCGCTTGATGGCAAGGACCTGCACGGTAAACCCTTGCGGGTGAACGAGGCCATGGCCCGGGGAAGTGGCGGCATGCGGCACCGCTAAGCGCACCGAAAGCGGACGTGGCTGCTAGGTCAGCACCGCGTCCGGGTGGCGTACCGGCGGCTAGGCTTGCATTTTGTAGTCGTAATCGATAGTCAGCGGTGCGTGGTCGCTGAATCGTTGTTCCTTGTACACTGCGGCACGTCTTGCAAGGTCGGCGATGGCCGCCGTTGCCAGTTGATAGTCGAGTCGCCAACCGACATTATTGGCCCATGCCTGGCCGCGATTTGACCACCAGGTGTAGGCTTCGCCGGTGGTGTCTGGATGCAACTTACGGTAAACATCGTACCAACCCGCTTCGTTGAGCAGGCGGCTTATCCAGGCGCGTTCTTCGGGCAGGAACCCGGAATTCTTGCGGTTGCCTCGCCAGTTCCTGAGGTCGATCTCCTGGTGGGCGATATTCCAGTCGCCGCAGACGATGACGTCACGCCCACTCGAAGCGAGTTCGACGAGACGCGGGTAGATGAAGTCCATGAATCGGAATTTCGCTTCCTGCCGTTGCTCTGAACTGGAGCCTGATGGCAGGTAGAGGGAAACGACCGACAGGTGACCAAAATCCGCACAGAGATAGCGCCCTTCGCGGTCAAATTCAGTGCTTCCCAGAAGATCAAAGACACGGTCTGGTCGTCTGCGCGACCACAGCCCGACGCCACTGTAGCCCTTCTTCTCGGCGCAGCAGTAGTAGGTATGTAGACCCGCCGGTGTTTTCATCTCTTCGCCAAGATCGACATCATGCGCCTTTATTTCCTGCACGCAAATGATGTCCGCATTCTGGGCGGTCAGCCAGGGCAGCAGGCCTTTGCGCCATGCCGAGCGAATGCCGTTGAGGTTCAGGGTAATGATGCGTAACATACAGGTTCCATGCCGGAAACGGCTTTATCACAGACAAGTATGATCGACTTTCGCCAGGAATTCCTTGATTTTGCCCTCGCGCGCGATGTCTTGCGTTTTGGCGAGTTCAAGACCAAGGCCGGACGCTTATCACCGTATTTTTTCAATGCCGGCCTGTTCAATGATGGCGCGGCGTTGGACCGGCTGGCGGAATTCTACGCCAAGGCGATCTCCGCCAGTGGCATTGCCGTTGACGTGCTCTTCGGTCCGGCCTACAAAGGAATCCCACTGGTGGCGGTGACCGCCGTTGCACTGGCGCGGGCAGGACGCAACCTGCCGTTCGCGTTCAATCGAAAGGAGGCCAAGGATCATGGTGAAGGTGGCAATATCGTCGGCGCACCCTTGGCAGGGCAGGTGCTGATCGTCGACGACGTGATCAGCGCGGGCACCTCGGTTCGCGAGTCGGTAGAGCTGATTCGTGTCGCCGGCGCGTCGCCCTGTGGAGTGGTGATCGCTCTCGATCGCATGGAGCGTGGTCGTGGCAAGTTGTCTGCGGTGCAGGAGGTCGAGCGGGACTATGGCATTCCGGTGGTGGCTGTCGCCAGTCTCGACGATCTCATGCGCTTCCTTCAACAGCGCCCGGATTTCAGGAACAACGAGGCGGCCGTGCTCCGCTATCGTCAGGAATACGGCGTTGCGCACAGCGGCTAACTACGGACTCTTGCTGCTGGTGGTGGCGGCTGGCCCGTCCAGTTTCGCTGCCCAAACCATCTTCTGTTGCCATGATCAGTCGGGTAGGCAGGTGTGTGGCGACATCCTGCCGCCCGCCTGTTATGCCCGCGCCTATCGCGAGCTTGGTGATTCTGGAAGGACAGCGCGCGCTGTAGCGGCACCGTTGACTGCCGAGCAGCGAGCCCAGCGCGCGGCTGATGAGCAGCGGCGCAAGGAGCAGGAACGCGCACTCAATGAGCAGAAACGGAAGGATCAGGCGCTGCTCAACACCTATGGCAGCCCAAAGGATATCGAGGTCATGCGTAGCCGTGCCGAGCGGGATCTGGCGGTGGCGATCAGGGCGTCGGAAGAAAAGATTGGTGAAATCCTCAAGCAACGCAAGAGGTTCGAGGACGAGGCCGAGTTCTACAGGAATCGACCGTTACCGGCCGAGGTGGTAAAAGGCCTGCGTGACGCCGACAACGAGATCAGGTCGCAGGAGTCGGTGATCGAGTCCAAGAAAAAGGATCAGGAGGCGATTCGGCTGAAATACGACGAGGATCTGCGCCGCTTCCTGGAACTCTCGCAGAGAGCGCCTGCGCGACCATGAGCATCCTGTTCGCCGGTGGTGAGTCGCGTCGGGCATGGCGTTGCACCGCACATGGAAAGCGAGCCATCACCGTTGCCTGCTCGACCTGAGGTTCACCCGGACGCCGCGCGAGGGGGGATTCGGATTCCCGCCAGATTTCCAGCGTCAGGCAAGTTTCTTGCGCAGCAAATCGCTGACCCGTTGCGGGTTGGCCTGACCCCGTGTCGCCTTCATCGCCTGACCGACCAGGGCATTGAACGCCTTTTCCTTGCCGGCCCTGAATTCGGTGACCATGCCCGGGTTGCCGGCGAGCACCTCGTCAATCAGCGTTTCCAGGGCATCATGGTCAGTAATCTGATGCCACCCCTGCTTGGCGATGATTTCGTCCGCCGAGTCAGCGTCGCCGTTCCACAAGGCATCGAACACCTTTCTGGCAATATTGGTCGAGATCGTCCCGTCAGCAATGCGTGCGACCAGTTCACCGAGTTGGCGAGCCGAGACTGGTGAGCAGCCGACTTCGTGATCTTCCTTGTTGAGTCGTGCGGCGAGTTCAACCGTGACCCAGTTGGCACAGGTCTTGGCGTTTGCCCGGCCGGCAGTGGCCACCGCCGCCTCGTAGTAAGTCGCCAGTTCGAGGGAAGCCGTCAGCACCTTCGCGTCGTAAGGGGAAAGTCCATAGTCGGCGACCAGGCGCTCGCGTCGGGCATTGGGCAATTCCGGCATCTGCGAACGAATCTGCTCTACCCACTGACGATCGATCAGCAGCGGGGGAAGGTCCGGGTCGGGAAAGTAGCGGTAATCGTGCGCGTCTTCCTTGGTACGCATAGCCCGTGTTTCGCCACTGCCAGGATCGAACAGTACCGTCGCCTGCTCGATGCCGCCGCCATCTTCAAGCGTGGCGATCTGCCACTGCACCTCGTAATCGATGGCCTGCTGCATAAACCGGAAAGAGTTCAGGTTCTTGATTTCGCGGCGAGTCCCCAGTTGCGCCAGCCCGACACGGCGTACCGAGACGTTGGCATCACAGCGGAACGAGCCTTCCTGCATGTTGCCATCGCAGATGCCGATCCAGCGCAGCAGAGCGTGCAGCGCGCGGGCGTAAGCAACGGCCTCGGCTGCCGATCGCATATCCGGTTCGGTAACAATTTCCAGCAGCGGCGTTCCTGCGCGGTTGAGGTCGATTCCCGAGCGGCCCTGGAAATGATGGCCGGATTGCTCATGCAGGGATTTTCCTGCGTCTTCCTCCAGGTGGGCGCGGGTGAGGTGGACAGTTTTCTCGATATCTCCGACGTGTATCTTCAACTGGCCGCCAAGCACCACCGGTAATTCGTACTGGCTGATCTGATAGCCCTTGGGGAGATCCGGGTAAAAGTAGTTCTTGCGCGCAAAAACCGATCGCGGTGCGATCTCGGCGCCCACCGCGAGGCCAAATCTGATCGCGCAATCCACGGCAACCTTGTTCAGTACCGGGAGCACCCCGGGCAGGGCGATGTCGACCGCGTTTGCCTGGAGATTGGGTGCGGCGCCAAATGCGGTCGAGCTGCCCGAAAAAATCTTTGACTGGGTAGACAACTGTGCGTGTGTCTCGATGCCGATGACAACTTCCCATTCTTTCATCACTGCGTACTCACTCTTCAAGAACAACGGGTGTCGGCGAGCCACTGGCCGGTGCTCACCGGAGCCATGCCGGCCGGCTGCATGAACATTCCTCGACGGCGTCGCATATCAGTCATCAAAGCCCGATGGGCACTGTAGATGCCAGGGGTTGGCCTGTTGGTAGCGGTGGGCGACATTAAGCAACCTGGCCTCGGTGAAATAATCGCCGATCAATTGCAGGCCGGCCGGCAGCCCGCCGGCAAAGCCGCAGGGGATCGAAATTCCCGGCAGGCCAGCGAGGTTGACGGCAATCGTATAGATATCCGACAGGTACATCTGCACCGGATCGGAGGCTTTCTCGCCGAGCTTGAAGGCGGTGCTCGGACTGGTCGGCCCGACGATGACGTCGCATTGCTGGAAGGCTCTGTTAAAGTCGTTGGCAATCAGGCGGCGGATACGTTGCGCCTGCAGATAGTAAGCGTCGTAATAGCCGTGGGATAGCACATAGGTGCCGATCAGGATGCGGCGCTTGACCTCGGCACCGAAGCCCTGTGCGCGGCTCCGGCAATATAGCTCGTTGAGGTCCTGATACTCCGGAGCGCGATAACCGTAGCGTACGCCATCGAAGCGGGCGAGGTTCGAACTGGCTTCTGCCGGAGCGATGACGTAATACGCGGCTACCGAAAGGGTCATGCTGGGCAGGCTGATGGTCACTGTCTCGGCGCCGAGTTTCCGGTACTCGGTGATTGCCGATTCAACAAGTTGCATGACTTCGGGGCTACAGCCTTCGCCAAAAAACTGTTCCGGCAGGCCGATTCGCAATCCGGCCAGAGGCTTTGCGTTGGTCGCGACGGCGAGCTCGCGGCTGTAGTCTTCGGGTGTGCGGTCGAGACTGGTCGAGTCGCGTTCGTCAAAGCCGGCCATGACATTGAGCAGGGTTGCGCAGTCAGCCGCCGAGCGCCCCAGCGGACCGGCCTGGTCAAGTGAAGACGCGAAGGCGATCATGCCGTAGCGCGAGACGACGCCGTAGGTGGGTTTCAACCCGGTCAGGTTGCACAGGGCCGCTGGCTGGCGAATTGATCCGCCGGTGTCGGTGCCGGTTGCGGCCGGTGTCAGGCGTGCGGCGACCGCGGCAGCGGAGCCGCCGGAGGAGCCGCCGGGGACACGGCTGGTATCCCAGGGGTTGTTTACCGGCCCGTAGAACGAGGTTTCGTTCGACGAACCCATGGCGAATTCGTCCATGTTGGTCTTGCCCAGCATGACCGCTCCAGCGGCCTTGAAGCGGGTGATTACTGCCGCATCGTAGGGGCTGACAAAATTGCTGAGCATTCTCGAACCGCAGGTGGTGAGCCAGCCCTTGGCGCAGAAGATATCCTTGTGGGCGATCGGGATGCCGGTCAGCGGACCACCTTCACCTTTTGCCAGTTGTGCGTCGGCCGCGCTTGCCTGTGCAAGGCTGCTGGCTGCGTCCACGCTCAGGTAGGCGTTGAGCTGTGGGTTGTGGCGGGTGATGCGGTCGAGGTAGTGTTGTGTCAGTTCGACGCTCGAAATCTCCCTGTTGGCCAAGGCACGTGCGATTGCCTGGAGGCTGTGCTCAATCATTCGATGACCTTTGGCACGAGGTAGAGACCCGCCTCGGTTTCCGGAGCGATGGCCTGGAAAGCGGCGCGCTGTTCGACTGGATTGGTTTCGCTGATGAGGTCCGGACGCAGGCGTTGTGCCACATCCTGGGCGTGTGCCATAGGCTCGACGCCTTGCGTATCAACCGCCTGCATCTCTTCGATCAGGGTAAAAATCTCGTTCAGGTGGCCGAGCGTGCTGCGCGCCTCGGCGTCGCTGATTTCTATTCGGGCGAGGTGAGCGACGCGGTGGACCTGTTCTAGGGTAAGCGACATGGTTACGAAATCACTAAGGTGTTAAACGGGGAGCCATATAAGGTATCATAAAAGTTTTTCCAACCGCAGCCCTCGCTGCGGGCTATCACGGATTTCGCAAGCATGTTCAGTTTTCTGCGTAGTTATTTTTCCAACGATCTCGCGATCGACCTAGGCACCGCCAACACGCTGATCTATGTGCGCTCGAAGGGAATCGTTCTCGATGAGCCGTCGGTAGTGGCCATCCGTACCGAAGGTGGGCCGAACTCCAAGAAGACGATCCAGGCGGTCGGCAAGTCGGCCAAGGAGATGCTCGGCAAGGCGCCGGGTGCCATCACCGTCATTCGCCCGATGAAAGACGGCGTGATCGCCGACTTCACCGTGACCGAGCAGATGCTCAAGCAGTTCATCAAGAAAGTGCATGATTCGAGACTCCTGTCGCCGTCGCCGCGGATCATCATCTGTGTGCCTTCGGGCTCGACACAGGTCGAGCGCCGGGCGATTCGCGAGTCGGCAATCGGTGCCGGAGCGAGCCAGGTCTTCCTGATCGAGGAGCCAATGGCGGCGGCGATTGGCGCCGGACTGCCGGTATCGGAACCGACCGGTTCGATGGTCGTCGATATTGGCGGTGGAACGACTGAAGTCGGCGTCATTTCGCTCGGGGGCATGGTCTATGCCGGTTCGGTTCGCGTCGGTGGTGACAAACTCGACGAGGCGATCATGAACTACATCAGCCGCAACTACGGCATGCTGATCGGGGAGAACACCGCCGAAAACATCAAGAAGCGCATCGGTTCGGCTTTCCCAGGTGCCGAAGTGCGCGAAATGGAGGTTTCGGGGATCAACAAGGCGGAAGGCATTCCCCGCAAGTTCACCATTTCGTCCAATGAAATCCTGGAAGCGCTCACCGAACCGCTCAACAGCGTCGTTTCGGCAGTCAAGTCGGCGCTCGAAAAGACCCCACCCGAACTCGGTGCCGACATTGCCGACAAAGGCATGGTGCTGACTGGCGGGGGTGCGCTGCTGCGGGATCTCGACCGCCTGCTGATGGAGGAAACCGGGTTGCCGGTGATCGTTGCCGAGGAGCCCCTGACCTGCGTCGCCCGAGGCTGTGGCATGGCGCTCGAGAAGATGGATAATCTCGGGAGCATTTTCGCTTCCGATTGAGGCGCAGCGGCGTAGGTGCCGCGTGTCGCCCACTGTCAGGCTTGATTGATGGACCACCAGCCGCCGCCGTTTTTCAAACGCGGGCCGGCGCCCGTTGCGCTGCTTTCGTTTTACGTGGCGCTTTCGGTTGCGCTCCTGGTCGTGGATGTGCGTCTGCAGACACTGGAGGTTCTGCGTCAGGCGCTGTCGATGTTTACCCACCCGGTGCAGCATCTTGCTCACCTTCCGGCACAGTTCCTCGATAACGCCGGCAATTATTTCGTCAGCGTGGCGCGTCTGCAGGATGAAAACGCGCAATTGAAAAGAGCCCGCCTGGAAAACGTGACCACGCTGCTGCGTACGCAGCAACTCGAGGCCGAGAATGAGCGCCTGCGCAAGCTCCTCGGCGTCAAGGAACGGCAACAGGCTAGCGGACAGCTTGCGCAAATCCTCTATTCGGCGCGGGATCCCTATTCACGCCGAATCGTCGTCGACAAAGGGCAACAGGACAAGGTGGTTGCCGGACAACCGGTCATTGACGACGCAGGGATCGTCGGTCAGGTGACCAGGGTGTTCCCGTTCGTTGCCGAAATCACGCTCATTACCGACAAGGAGCAGGCGGTACCGGTGCAGATCGTGAGGACCGGCTTGCGCTCGGTGGTCTTCGGTCTCGGCAACGGACAACTCGAACTGCGTTTTCTGCCGGCCAACGCCGACGTCCAGAATGGTGACCTGCTGGTGACCTCGGGTCTCGACGGGATCTTCCTGCCGGGCTTCCCGGTGGCCAAGGTGGTGCACATCGAGCGTGATACCTCTTACTCCTTTGCCAGAATCTTCTGCGTGCCGCTGGCAGGCGTCGAGAATTTCAGCGAGGTGATGATTCTCGACCCACGTCCGGCGATTGCCTTGCCTGAGCAATTGGCGAAGGAGGCCGCGGGTCGGGAGGCCAAGCCTGCGGTGAGGTCGGGGCTGGCCAAAAAGAAACGCCTGAAGAGGGATTGAACGATGCAGACCAGTTACTCGTCATCGCGCATTCTGTTGCCGGTTCGTCCATGGTTCATCGGCTTGAGTTTGCTGCTGGCGCTGCTCCTCAACCTGCTGCCGACATCGGTCTGGCCCGGGGTGCCCGACTGGCTGGCCTTGCTGGTCGTCTTCTGGAGCGTTCGCGAACCCCGCCGGGTCGGCATGGGCCTGGCTTTTCTTTTCGGACTGGCGATGGACGTTGCCGATGCGAGTTTGCTCGGACAACACGCGCTGGCGTACGTCCTGGCGGCCTATGGCGGGTCATCGCTGTCGCGCCGTATCCTCTGGTTTCCTCTGGGGCAACAGGCCTTGCAGGTCTTTCCGCTGCTGCTGCTGGTGCAGGTGGTGCAGTTCAGCGTGCGCATGCTGGTTGGCGCCGACTCGCCGGGCATGGGATATTTCATCGGGCCTTGTTTCGGGACGCTGCTTTGGCCCCTGCTGACCTTTGTCCTCCTGTTGCCGCAACATCAACCGGTCGACCGTGATGCCAACCGGCCGCTCTGAACGCTGCGGCAAGGCGATTACGCGCAGCGATCGGCGCGTTGTCCGATCTGCGCGCAACCCGGTGTCGGCTAACCGCCGCGCCTGAGAGGTTTGCCGTGCTTGCTCGTCAGTCGCCGCTGAACGCCCCCGATCGCGAACTGCATCGCTTTCGCTTTCGAGTGGCCCTGGCCGGTTTTGCGGTGACCGCGGCTTTTGTTCTGCTGATTGCTCGCTTCGTGCATTTGCAGGTCGTTCAGCACGACTACTATACGACCCGCGCCGAGGATAATCGTATCTCGCTGGTGCCGATCGTCCCCAACCGCGGCGTCATCGTCGATCGCCACGGCACAGTCCTGGCCCGCAACTATTCGGCATTCACGCTGGAAATCACGCCGTCGAAGGTCGACGATCTCGATGCAACGATCGAGGGCCTGGGTACGGTGATCGAGGTCCTGCCCAAGGACCGCAAGCGTTTTCGCAAGTTGCTGGAGGAGAGCAAGACCTTCGAGAGCCTGCCGATTCGCAGTCGACTGAGCGAGGAAGAAGTCGCCAGATTTGCTGCCAACCGCTACCGTTTTCCCGGTGTCGAGGTCAAGGCGCGCCTGTTTCGTCAGTATCCGCTGGGTCCGATCGCTGCGCATGCCATCGGCTACATCAGTCGCATCAACAAACGCGACCTGGAGGTGATCGAGGAAAGCGAGGCAACAGCCAACTACAAGGGGACCGATCATATCGGCAAGACCGGGTTGGAGCAGCGGTACGAATTCCATTTGCATGGTGAGACGGGCTATGAGCAGGTCGAGATCGACGCTGGGGGCAGGGCGATCCGCAACCTCTCGCGGACTGCTCCGGTACAGGGCAATAACCTGACCCTGACCCTCGACACCAGGTTGCAGGAGATGGCCGAAAAAGCCTTCGGCGATCGCCGTGGTGCGCTTGTGGCTATCGAACCCGCGACTGGCGGGATCCTGGCACTGGTCTCCACCCCGACTTTCGACCCCAACCTGTTCATCGACGGCATCCGCACCGACGACTGGGATCTGCTCAACAATTCGCCTGACAAGCCGTTGCTCAACCGGGCGCTCAACGGCGCTTATCCGCCGGGTTCGACGTTCAAGCCGTTCATGGCACTGGCCGCACTCGAAACCGGCAAACGCACGGCCGGGCAGACGATTTCGGATCCGGGTTTCTTCAATTTCGGCGGTCACCAGTTCCGCGATGACAAGAAAGGTGGCCACGGCAGCGTCGACATGTACAAGTCGATCGTGCAGTCCTGCGACACCTACTACTACATGCTGGCCAACGACATGGGCATCGACAGTATTGCCCGCTTCATGGGGCAATTGGGCTTCGGCCAGCGAACCGGTGTGGATATCGACGGTGAGTCGGAAGGGGTGTTGCCGTCGCCGGAGTGGAAGAAACGTCGGTTCAGGCGGCCGGAGCAGCAAAAATGGTTTGCCGGAGAAACCATCTCGATTGGTATCGGCCAGGGCTACAATGCCTATACGCCGATCCAGCTGGCGCAGGCGATGGCCGCCGTGGCCAATGACGGCGTGATGTTCCGTCCGCACCTCGTAAAATATATCACCGACAGCCGTACCGGCGAGCAGACCATGATCGAGCCCGAGCCGCTGCGCATTCTGCCGTGGAAGCGGCAGAATATCGAGACGATCAAGAGGGCGATGATTGGCGTCAACACTCAGGGTACGGGCGCGCGCGCTTTCGCGGGCGCCGGCTACGTCTCGGCCGGCAAGACCGGTACGGCACAGGTCTTCAGCCTGAAAGGGGCGGACTACCGGTCGTCCAGCGTGAAGAAGGAGCTCCGCGATCATGCGTTGTTCATCGCTTTTGCCCCGGCCGATCAGCCCAGGATCGCGCTCGCCGTGCTGGTCGAAAACGGTGGTTTCGGTGCCCAGTCGGCGGCACCAATCGCGCGCATGGTTTTCGACTATTATCTGCTCGGCAAGCTGCCCAAAGGGGCGGCTCGTGAAGATGAAGTGGAGGGTGATTAGCGGATGTTGCAGCAGTTCCTGCAGCGCGCGTGGGTGCGTCTGGTCGAACATGTCGATGGGCCTCTGCTGCTGATCACTGGTTTGATCATGGCCATCGGCCTGTCCACCGTTTACAGTGCCACCTACGACGCCAATAACCGAGCGCTGGCGCAGAGCCTGAACATGGCGGTCGGGCTCTGTGCGATGTGGGTGGTGGCACAGTTCCCGCCGCAGAAGTTGATGCGCTTCGGTGTTCCGCTCTACATTCTCGGCGTGATTCTGCTGGTCCTTGTCTTTCTCTTCGGGGTCAAGGTCAACGGGGCACGGCGGTGGTTGTCACTGGGGTTTACGCGTATTCAGCCGTCCGAGGTGCTGAAAATTGCCGTGCCGCTGATGCTGGCCTGGTACTTCCACAAACACGAAGCGATGCTCAGATTCCGCCACTATGCTGTCGCCTGTCTGCTGTTGCTCGTGCCTTTCGCGCTGATCGCCAAGCAACCTGATCTCGGAACAGCCATTCTCGTCGGTGCCGCCGGCTTTTACGTCATATTCTTTGCCGGCCTGCCATGGCAGGTGATCGCTGGATTGGCCGCCGCCGCAGCGGCGGCGGCACCTTTTGTATGGACCATGTTGCATGATTACCAGCGCAAGCGCATCCTGACCTTGATCGACCCCAGCAGCGATCCGCTTGGGGCGGGCTACCACATCATCCAGTCGACCATCGCCATCGGTTCTGGTGGCAGCTTTGGCAAGGGCTGGCTGGAGGGCACACAGACGCACCTCGAATTCATTCCGGAACGCCACACCGACTTCATCTTTGCCGTGTTTTCCGAAGAGCGAGGTCTGCTGGGCAACACCACCCTGGTGTTGCTCTACCTGTTGCTGATCGCACGCGGGCTGATGATCGCCGCCAATGCGTCCACGCTCTTCGCGCGGATCATGGCCGGGTCGGTGACCCTGAGTCTATTTACCTACGTCTTCGTCAACATGGGCATGGTCAGCGGGATTCTGCCGGTAGTCGGGGTGCCGCTGCCGTTCATGAGCTACGGCGGGACGGCGCTGGTGACGCTGTCGATCGGGATCGGTATCCTGATGAGCATCCAGACCCACCGCATGCTGGTCAGGAAATGAAGCCTCGGGAGCCTGGGCTGGCCCGTCGGTCGCCCAACCCAATTGCATGGTGGCCATTGGTGCTGTCACTATCATTTCTCACGGCCTGCGGAGGGCAACAGACGCGGCCCCCCGAAGCGGCGGGATCTTCGCTGGAGCCGGCAAGAGCAGCCGCGAAAGCGCCACGGAAGTCGAATGTGGTGCAGAAACGGGGCGGGGCATACTACAAGGACGATGGCCCGGGCGACGAGATCCCGGACAATCTCGACGACATTCCCGACGCGCAACCACGACTCGAGCCACTGCATCGCTTTGCCAACCGGCCATACGTCGTTCTGGGAAAGGCCTATGAGCCGCATGCCAGCCTCAGGCCGCACCAGGAGCGCGGCATTGCGAGCTGGTATGGCAAGAAGTTTCATGGCCAGAAGACGTCGATCGGCGAGCCCTACGACATGTTCGCGATGACCGCCGCCCACCCGACCCTGGCGATTCCCTCGTACGTCCGGGTGACCAACGTCAGCAACGGCAAGTCGGTGGTCGTTCGCGTCACCGATCGCGGTCCCTTCCACGCTGATCGTGTTATCGACCTTTCATACCTGGCCGCTTACCGGCTTGGCTATGTGGACAACGGCAGTACCCTGGTCAACGTCGAGTCGATCCTGCCGGAGGGTGCAACGACGATGACCTACGCGCAAGTAATGCCTGTGGCGAGTCCGCGGCGACCTGTCGGCACTCCGGCCGAGCGCGACGAGATTGAACTGCTGGCGGCAAAGCTGAGCCTCGACAAGCCGCCCGTTTCACCGATGGCGACGGGCGGGCCGCCGCCAGCAGTTTCACCGGCTGCCGCCAGCGCCTCCTTGGCGAGCATGCGCAGCGTGTTCCTGCAGCTTGGTGCTTTTGCCAGCGCTGAAAACGCCGAGAGTTTGCGTTCCCATCTGCTTCGGGAACTCGACTGGCTGAACGAGGGCGTCCAGATCAATGCCGATGGCGGCATGCACCGAGTCCACCTGGGGCCCTATGCCAGCCGTGCCGATGCCGAAAGGGTTGCCGAGAAGATTCGCCTGGCCTTGGGCTACAAGCCAACCTTTGTGGCGCGTTGATCAGGCGTCAGTCGACTCCGAATCCTCGTCGTCAACCGGACGAAACACGCCCTGGACAATCTTCTTGCCTTTTTCGAGATGGATTACCTGGCCGGTGATCTCGACGGGGATCAGCTTGCCGTCACAAGCGAGTACCTCTTTACAAACGGCCTCGCTACCCTCGGTCCTGGCCAGCGATTTGAAGAGGTCACGCATGTCGAGAGCGTTGCGGCTGGCATACAACTCGCTTTGCAGGATGCCGAGAAGTTCTTCCAGGCGCCGTCCGAAAAGTCTTTCTGCCTGGGGGTTGGCATCGAGGATATGCCCCGTACCGGCGTCGGAGATCAGGATGGCATCACGCGCGCCGTCGAACAAGGCACGTCGCAGGCTGTTCGCGTCGCGCAGTTCGGCTTCCTTCGAAAGCAACTGGTGCTGCAGCAGGGCGACGCTGACCAGATTGGCGACCGCGTGCGAAAACAGTCGTTGTACGGAAGTCCAGGGCGAGTGGGGCCCGACACGTTCGATGCAGAGCACTCCCTGCAATTCGCCATCGGCATGAATCGGTGAATTGATCAGCGCGCTGATACCATTCATCAGCAGGTGATCGTTGGTGAATTCCTGCGTGGATGGATGTTTCATTGCATCGTCGGCGACAATCGGCTCGCCGGTTTCGAGGGCCCGGAAGTACTCCGGATAGCGTGCCGCTTGCAGCGTCGCGCCGCAGCTATGTCGGTTGCGCGACAACTCGTAGAGGTCAATGCACTCCAGAGTCTCCCGCTCGGCGGACAACCCCCATAGACTGACGCGCTCAATGTTGAGGATCTGACTCGTTGTGGCGGTGATCTGACGCAAACTCTCATCCAGGCGGTTGCTGGCGAATCCGCGCCTTGACAGTTGCGCAAATGCGCTCTGCAGGTCAAGCGAACTCGATATGGGTCGAAACGGTGGCAACATGGGAAGGACGCTTTGCCCACTGGCAGGTGGGCCGGGGTGCCAAAAAGTTGCCCTATGGTACGTGTTCGACTCTCCGCCGGGCTGTGTGGTAAGTCACGAAGTGGTCGATTCTCGGCGCCGGGTGGTCACAAAACGCGCACAGGCTGGGCACAGGTGGCTTGCTATAATTCACCCTTTGCGCGAAATTCTGCCATGCTCAAGCTTCGATCCCTGCTTCTTGTTCTGCTCTGCCTGCCAGTTCTGTCCGTCGCCCAACAACTGCCCACCCCACCCGCGCTGGCCGCCAAGTCATGGTTGCTGGTCGAGGCCGCTTCGGGCCAGGATCTGGCTGCCCAGGCGCCCGAACAACGCCTTGAACCGGCCTCCCTGACCAAGTTGATGACCGCCTATCTGAGTTTCGCGGCAATCCGACAGGGTACGATCAAACTGGATCAGGCCGTGCCGGTCTCCCAGAAAGCATGGAAGACGGGCGGCTCCCGGATGTTCATCCAGGTCGGTACGCAGGTCAAGGTCGAGGATCTGCTGAAAGGCATGATTGTCCAGTCAGGCAACGATGCCTGCGTTGCGCTGGCCGAAGCCATTGCCGGAGACGAGGAAAATTTCGCGCAGATGATGAATCGGGAGGCGCAGCGGTTGGGCATGCAGGGGTCGAGCTTCCGCAATGCCAGCGGCTTGCCCGACCCGCAGCACTACACGACGGCAAGAGATCTTGCAATACTGGCTGGCGCCCTGATCCGTGATTTTCCCGAGGAGTATGCCAAGTACTACTCGATCAAGGAGTTCCGGTATAACAACATTACCCAGCCGAATCGCAACCGCTTGTTGTACATCGATCCAACCGTCGATGGTCTGAAGACTGGTCACACCGAGGCGGCAGGTTATTGCCTGGTGTCGTCGGCGAAGCGTGGTTCTCGCCGCCTGCTGTCAGTGGTACTCGGAGCGGCATCGGACAATGCACGCGCCCAGGAATCGCTCAAACTGCTCAACTATGGTTTTCAGTTTTACGACGCGGTGCAGCTCTATGCGAAGAACGAGGCAGCGTCCAGTCTCAAAGTCTGGAAGGGCAAGGAAAGCGCGGTCAAGATCGGGTTTTCGAACGCCCTCGTGATTGCCGTGCCCAAGGGTTTTGGTCCGAAGATACGAACGGAACTCGTCTCGCAGCAGCCGTTGATCGCTCCGGTCGCGCTGGGGCAGGTGCTTGCCACACTGAAAGTGAGTATCGATGACAAGCCGTACGGCGAATACCCGGTGCTGGCACTGGAAGCGGTGCCTGCCGCAGGGATTGTTGGCCGGATGGTCGATACTGTCCGCTTGTGGTTCAACTAGGCAGATGCAGGCTTGGCTCATTGACTATCGGGAGGCAAACAACGGTGGTGGCGATGGCCGAAGAGAGCGATAGCCTGTTTGAATTCCCTTGTGCGTTCCCGATCAAGGTCATGGGACTGGCTGCCGACACCTTGACCAGGACGGTACTCGATGTGGTGCTCCGGCACGCGCCGGACTTCAATGCGGCGACGATGGTCATCCGTTCTTCGTCGGCGGGCAAGTACCTGAGTCTTACGTGTACCATCAATGCCACCAGCAGAGCACAACTGGACGCGCTCTACCGGGAACTCAGCAACCACCCACTCGTCAAGTTCGTATTGTGAAGTGGGCCGAGCAAGGGCTTGCGGGTGACAGGGACAGCCCGGACAGTGCGGGTGTTCTGTTTTCCGCACCGGGTCAGGTGCCGGTGTTCGTTCGCCGCCTCGGCAGGCGCGACTATTCCCAGACCTGGCACGCGATGCGCGACTTCACTGCTACGCGTACCGAGGGCACGCTCGACGAGTTCTGGTGTTGCGAGCACGCGCCGGTGTTTACTCTCGGTCAGGCCGGCAAGCCCGAGCACCTGCTGTGCGACCTCGGCATACCACTGGTGATGAGCGATCGGGGTGGGCAGATCACCTACCATGGACCAGGCCAGGTGGTGGTCTACCTGCTCCTGGACCTGACCCGGAGGAAACTCAAAGTGCGAGAACTGGTTGTCGCCATCGAGCAGGCGGTCATCGATCTGCTGGCCGAGCATGGGCTGGCCGCCGAGCGACATGCCGGCGCACCGGGTGTCTATGTGGGCGCAGCCAAGGTCGCGGCGCTTGGCCTGCGGGTCCGCAAGGGCTGCTGTTACCATGGTGTCAGCTTGAACGTCGACATGGATCTGGCGCCTTTTGCCGCCATCAACCCCTGCGGCTATGCCGGCATGCCGGTAACGCAGACCAGCGACCTCGGCATTTCGCTGACCCCCGCGCGAGCGGCGACGGCTCTGGCCGCGCATCTCGGCGCACAACTGGAGTGCAAGCCATGAGCAGTCAGAGTGATGATCCATCCCGGACGATCGCGACGGGCAAGATCGCCGGGGTGAAGGAAAAGGGCGAATTGAAGACCGCACGTATTCCGATCAAGATCGTCCCGCAGACCCCGCAGCGCAAGCCTGACTGGATCCGCGTGAAAGCCGGCAACGATGCCGGTCGCTTCGGTGAGATCAAGAAAATGTTGCGTGACCAGCAACTGCACACCGTCTGCGAAGAAGCGGCCTGTCCCAATATCGGCGAATGCTTCGGTCGCGGTACCGCGACCTTCATGATCCTCGGCGACATCTGCACGCGCCGCTGTCCGTTTTGCGACGTTGGGCATGGCAAGCCGCTGCCACCGGATGTCCACGAACCGGCGCATCTTGCCGACAGTGTTGCCCGTCTCAAGCTCCGCTACGTGGTGATCACCAGTGTCGACCGCGACGATCTGCGCGATGGCGGCGCACAGCATTTTGTCGAGGTCATTGCCGCGGTACGCCGGTGCTCGCCCGGGACGATCATCGAGACGCTGGTTCCAGACTTCCGGGGCCGCATGACGATCGCCCTCGAACTGCTGGGGCAGTCGCTGCCGGACATTCTCAATCACAACCTGGAGACGGTGCCACGCCTTTACCGGCAGGCACGTCCTGGCGCCGACTACGCTCATTCGCTGGCTTTCATGAAAGCCTTCAAGGCACGCTACCCGCAGGTTCCCACCAAGTCTGGGCTGATGGTCGGTCTCGGCGAAACCGATGACGAGATCCTCGAAGTGTTGCGTGACCTGCGCGCAAACGAGGTCGAAATGCTCACTATTGGTCAGTACCTCGCACCGTCCGGCCATCATCTGCCGGTGGCACGTTACGTTCACCCCGAAATCTTCAGGATGTACGAGCAACAGGCTCTGGCCATGGGTTTCACTGGCGCGGCCTGTGGGCCGATGGTGCGCTCGAGCTACTGGGCGGATGTGCAGGCGCATAGTGCCGGCGTTGCCTGATCGGTGGTTTGGCCAACCATCCTCAGTTGTAGCGGATGAAGCGTCCCGGATAGTGGGCCGTGGCCCAGGCGAGAAAAAGATACTTGACGGTCTTGCCGATGGCCACCGCGACCAGGATGCCCGCTGTAGACACGTCGGCGAAAGCGCAAAAAAGGAGTGCCGGGGTTTGCGGTATCGGCGAGCCGGCGATGATCAGCAGGGCCAGCAGGCCCCAGTGTTGCAGCCATTCGCTGGCGGTCTGCCAGGCCTGAGTCTGCAGCAGATCGGGGTAGCGCGAGAAAACGAACTCCGAGCCGAGGTACTGGAAGATTTCGACCAGTGCGGCGGCACCGCAGCCACTGGCTATGCCGCACAGCAGACCGAGCGAGCGCCAACGCCTGGGAGAGAGCAGAACCGCCGGGATCAGGACGGCGACGAAGGGGAAGGTGAAGGTCATCGTCGACCAGAAGGCGATCGCCGTCACGACGAGCGAGTAATAGCGGTGGGCGACACAGCGTATCAGCAGGCGTCGCAAGCAGTCGGGAAGAACATGAGTTTTCATTGTCGAGACAACTTGAGCGGTCACTTTTGGTTTGTCGTGTGGCGATGGCTGCGCTCAATGGTGTGGCAGCTTGATCGCCGCGCAGCTTGTGTGTCGGACAGCGCGCAGGATATGCTTACGGCGTCGACTCTTGACCCTTGCCACCCGTCTCCGCGGAGTTTTCCTGCCATGCGCCAGTTCGCGCAAATTACCCGGATTGTAAGCGTACTCCTCCTCAGTGTGCAGTTCCTGGCGCTGGTGCGTAGCGATGTGCCGAACAATGCGGTCGCTTCCTGATGTCTGTCCAGCAGGTCGAAGCGATTTGCCGGGAGGGCATGCGGAAACTTCCCGGCAAGCGTAACGTGCAATACCTCTCTCTCTTGTGGCCGCCCTGAGGAGCCATACCCTGTGAAACTTGTTTTTCTGGTGCTGGCTTCATTACTCTCGGGTTTTGCCTTCGGCGAACGCGCTCCTGCTCTCGGGGTCTTGGGAGAATGGCCGGACACGCCACCAATCATTTCCGGCAAAGCCAGCTTCTACGGTGCCGCGTTTGCCGGTCGAAGGACAGCCTCTGGCGACAACTTTCATCATCAGATGATTTCGGGGGCCAGTAATCGCTTTCCTCTGGGCACCCTGGTCGCGGTTCGCAGGGTATTGTCCGCACGGTGCGTGGTGGTCATGATCAATGACCGGATGGGGCATCGCAGTCGGGTCATCGACCTGTCGCGTGAGGCGGCCGCACGCCTGGGAATGATCGACGCGGGAGTGACCGAGGTGGAAGTCGTCCCGCTGCCGAAATCGCTGATCTATCACGAACATGCATGCACGCTGGCGTTCCAGCCTCCGGTACACCTGCACGCTGCAGAGGGGTCGGGGTTGGCCAGCCAGGTGAAGAAGTGAAGTTCCCGGTGCCAAGAATGCTGACGTTCGATGGCGCCTGTTCAAAGCGTCGCCTGCGCCAACCGGGGAAATCGAGTGGCAGGCAAGCATCGCCGCCGGGGAGAGCCGGCGCGTATGTTGTGCGTGTCGCATTTTGAGTGGCTGCACGAAAGGGGGAGACGAAGATGGACGAGTTGCGGGAAGGAGAACTACCCAGGGCCAAGAAATGGGTTGCGCTGTCCGGTGTGGTTGCCGGCGATACGGCGATCTGTTCGGTCGGGCGTGCGGGCAACGATCTGTACTACCGTGGGTACGATGTGGCGGCACTGGCCGAAGATGCCACCTTCGAGGAGGTGGCGTACCTGCTGCTCTACGGGCGCTTGCCCAGTCCGACGCAGCTCAATCAGTACAAGAAGAAACTCAAGACCTTGCGTGGTTTACCGGTGATGCTCAGACCGATGCTCGAGAACCTGCCCGCTTCCGCACATCCCATGGACGTCCTGCGCAGCGGCTGCTCGGCTCTCGGCACGATTCTTCCCGAAGCGCAGGACCATAACCCTGGTGCAGCGCGCGAGATTGCGGATCGGCTGATCGCCAGCTTCGGGTCGATGTTGCTCTACTGGTATCACTGGTCGCACAACGGCCGGCGCATCGAAACCGAGACCGATGACGACTCGATCGCCGCACATTTCCTGCATCTCCTGCGGGGCAAGGCACCTTCGGCACTGCAGGCCAGCTGTCTCGACAAGTCGCTGGTTCTCTATGCCGAGCATGAGTTCAATGCCTCGACTTTTGCCGCACGCACGATCACTGGGACGGGCGCTGATCTCTATGCGGCGATCAGCGGCGCCATCGGTGCGCTGAGTGGTCGCCGACACGGCGGAGCCAACGAGGTGGCTTTCGAGATCCAGAGCCGATACAACGACGCCGAGCACGCCGAACTGGACATTCGCCGCCGCCTCGAAAACAGGGAAATCATCATCGGTTTCGGGCACCCGCTGTACACCCTCTCCGACCCGCGTAACAAGGTCATCCGTGCTGTGGCTCAACAACTGTGCACCGATGGCGATAACCTGGTGCTGTTCGAGATCGCCAGTCGCATCGAGGCAGTGATGTGGGAGCAGAAACGCATGTTTCCCAACGTCGATTGGTTCTCGGGCGTCGCCTATCACATGCTGGCCGTGCCGACACCGATGTTTACCCCATTGTTTGTCATTGCGCGAACCAGCGGTTGGGCAGCGCACGTCATCGAGCAGCGCATCGATGGAAAGATCATCCGACCCTCGGCAAATTATGTCGGACCGGATCCGCAGGCGTTTGTCGCCCTCGCGCAACGAACGTGAATGGCTAGCGATACCCCGGCTCGCGTGTTGAAGACGATGGTTCGATTCCCCATTCAACGCGGCGGAGCACGAAGAGAGACTCTATGAGCACACGAATTCCAGCCACTCGTCCCGACCCCGACCAGGTTCTGGTCGATATTGCCGACTATGTCCTCGACTTCAGGGTTACGTCGCGAGGGGCCTTCGAGACCGCGCGCTACTGTCTGATCGACGCCCTGGGTTGCGGGCTCGAAGCGCTTGGTTATCAGGCATGCAGCAAGCTGCTGGGGCCGATCGTTCCCGGCACGGTGGTGCCTCAGGGCGCCAGAGTGCCGGGGACCGATTTTCAACTCGACCCGGTGCAGGCCGCTTTCAACATCGGCACGCTGATTCGCTGGCTGGATTTCAACGATACCTGGCTGGCGGCCGAATGGGGTCATCCGTCCGACAACCTTGGCGGCATTCTCGCCACTGCCGATTGGTTGTCGCGCACCCGTATGGATCACGGTCAGGCACCACTGGCGATGCGCCGGGTTCTCGAAGCGATGATCAAGGCCTACGAGATCCAGGGTATCCTGGCGCTCGAAAACAGCTTCAATCGCGTCGGGCTGGACCATGTCGTGCTGGTCAAGGTCGCCACCGCTGCCGTTTGCACCTGGCTGATGGGCGGTGGTCGTCAGGAGATCATCAACGCCGTGTCACAGGCGTTCGTCGATGGACAACCCTTGCGCACCTATCGACACGCCCCGAACACCGGTTCGCGGAAGTCCTGGGCGGCTGGCGACGCCACCGCCCGGGGCGTGCTGCTGGCGCTGTTTTCACTCAAGGGTGAGATGGGCTATCCCACGGTGTTGAGCGCACGCACCTGGGGCTTCTACGATGTGCTGTTCAAGGGGCAGACGTTCCGCCTGTCGCGGCCCTATGGCAGCTACGTGATGGAGAATGTGCTGTTCAAGATCAGTTTTCCGGCTGAGTTCCACGCCCAGACGGCCGTCGAGTGTGCGGTGAAACTGCACCCGCAGGTCGTCGGACGGCTCGACGAGATCGCCCGAATCGTCATTCGCACCCACGAATCGGCATTGCGGATCATCGACAAGAAGGGTCCGTTGCACAATCCTGCCGACCGCGATCACTGCCTGCAATACATGGTCGCCGTCGGCCTGATCGAAGGTCGGCTGACCTGCGAGGACTACGAGGACAGCGCCGCGGCAGACCCGCGCATCGATGCCTTGCGGGCGCAGATGGAAGTCAGCGAGGAACCCCGTTTCTCGGCCGACTATCTGGACCCGGCCAAACGCTCGATCGCCAACGCCGTACAGGTATTCTTTACCGACGGCAGCCGGACGGCAGAACTGGTCGCGGAATATCCTCTCGGGCACTGTCGTCGCCGTGCCGAGGGGATCCCTGTGCTGGTGGAGAAATTCAGGACCAATCTCGCGCGCAGGTTTTCCGAAGCACAGCAGGCAGCCATCGAGCAGTCGTCGCGCGATGTGCAGCATCTGGGAACGCTGGCAGTCAACGAATACATCGATCAATATGTCCCTTGATGCAGAATTGCCGGCGCCGCACGGATCTGTGCTGGCCTTGCCGACCCGGCAGGAGAGGAGGAGATGAAAATGCGCGGGAATCTTGGCGCCTTGGCGCTGATCGTGGTCGGCGTTCTGGCGCTGGCCATCAATCTGGGGCTCATCGAAGTCGACTTTGCGCAGTTGCTGCGGACCTGGTGGCCGCTGCTGCTGATCCTCCTCGGTATCGGCATGTTTCTGGCACCAGGGACAACCGACCGCAGGCCACGCGACTGATGCCCGCTGATGTTCTGCCGTGATGGCGCATCTGCCGATGGCATCCGTTCTGGCTGCGGCGGTGCAACGCCTGCGTGGGCACCGGCAAATGGCGACTCGCCTGGAAAGTTTGACGTGCATCCCGGTAACGGTCGAGTCTGTCGTGAACCTGGAGGGCCCCGGCGAGTTTCGCGCGACGCTGCTCGAACGCATCGCCAACGCCAGAGAGCGGATCCTGATCAGCGCACTTTATCTCCAGGATGATACCGCCGGCAGAGAGGTGCTGGCGGCCATCTACGCCGCCAGTGCTGTCCGGCCAGACCTGCAGATCGGGGTCTTCGTCGACTGGCACCGCGCGCAGAGAGGTCTCGTCGGCAAGGCTGCGAGCCCTGGCAATGCCGCGCTCTACGTCGAAATGGCCCGCCGCCTTGGTCCAGGCGTCCCCATATATGGCGTACCGGTGCAGAGTCGGGAGTGGATGGGGGTGATGCACCTGAAGGGCTTCGTCATCGACGACGCCCTTCTCTATAGCGGTGCCAGTATCAATGACGTCTACCTGCAACGCTTCGATCGCTACCGCCTCGATCGCTATCACCTGATCGAGAATCGCGCATTGGCCGACAGCATCGCCGGTCTGATGACCCGCATCCTGCAGACGAACACGGCTGTTCGTCGCCTGGATGTCGAGCCGCAGCCGAAATCCGGTTCGCTACGTGGCGCAATCGTCGGGTTGCGTCGGGTGCTGGCAAAGAGTCGCTACGCGACCACCGCCGGGTCGGTCGGCAACGGCGAGGTGGGAATCACGCCGTTGCTGGGCTTTGGTCATCGTGACAACCAACTCAATGCCGTGATTCTGCAACTGATCAAGCGCACCGAGCGCAGGCTGGTCGTGTTCACTCCTTATTTCAACCTGCCCGGCCCCATCCGTCGCGCTCTTGAGGGAAGGTTGAGAAGGCGATGTCGAGTCACAATCATCGTCGGTGACAAGACCGCCAATGACTTTTACATTTCCCCTGAAGATCCTTTCAAGACCATTGGCGCCCTCCCTTATCTCTACGAAAGCAATCTGCGCCGCTTCTGCAAGACTCACCAGGGCGATATCGACGAAGGACTGCTCGACGTACAGTTGTGGAGCCATGAGCATCACAGTTTTCATCTCAAGGGCTTGTTGTCCGACGACGACTATGCCCTGCTCACCGGCAGCAACCTCAATCCCAGGGCCTGGCGGCTGGACCTCGAAAACGGGTTGTTGATCCATGATCCTCAGGGAGGCCTGCACAGCCAGCATCAGGCCGAACTGGCGCGAATCCTGGCGCGGACGCGCCGTCTCGATCACCACACCGCCCTCGATGACACAGACACCTATCCAGTCCCGGTCCAGCGGATTCTCAAGCGCCTCGCACGCACCCGCGCTGATCGCCTGCTGAATCAGGTCCTTTGATTCAGCGGCTGCCTTTCCGCATTCGGAACGTACCCGTGGCAAGAACACCGGGTGAGAGGATCGACACGAAACTTTCGATTGACGACCGCCGCCGGGATCCGGGATACTCGTGTAGAGGCCGGTAGAAGCATTGAATTAGCAATCCTTTTCCCGTAGCCGTTGGTTGAACAGAAAGGCTTTCGAATGAAACTGACACGTATTGCCAGCTTGCTTGTTTTTGCCGCCGCGTCTGCGACGGCTCAGGTTTCGGTTTCGGTCGGAGGTCCCGGCGGCGTCAACGTGAATACCGGTGGTGCCGGCGGGGTGAGTGTGGACACCGGTAACGGAGGTGGCGCCAAGTCCGGCAAGACCGCAACCAGTGGCAAGGGCAACGCGGTGTATGTCGATCCCGGCAAGAGTTCGTCCTCGATCACCCATTCACCGGGAACCACGGTAACTACCGGCAAGGACGACGACGATGACGCGAGTGGCATCAGCGTGGTCAATGGCAATGTGAAGATCGATGGCGTGAAGGTGCCAGCGACGGCGACGCGCTGGACCGGCAAGGACGGCACCAAATACCGGATCAAGCGCTCTTCCAAGGGGAACGTCAGCGTCGAAGAAATCGACGACTGAGCGCCTGCATTGTTCAAGTGCAGGTCGCTGGTGCACGTAGACGGGCGCCATGACGCCCGTCGGATTCCTGGACGAGCGAACACCCTCAGAAGGTGTGGTTGACACCCACCAGGAATGTCTGATTTTGCTCGTCGCGGGCGCCGGTAAGTGATGTACCACCATTGGGGCCAGCGGCGATGCTGTTGCGGTCGTTATTTGTCCAGACATAGGTCGCATACAGCGTGGTGCGCTTCGATGTCTGGGTCGTCCAGCCATGCAAAACCACCTTTTCGTTGGCGGGGAAATTGGCGTCCGTGTAAACGGCAGCAGGCAGGAAGCTGTTGTTCCCGGTGGTGCCGATGGTCGCCGCGTGCACATCCTGACGAACCTGGTAGAGCAGATCGGCGTTGACCGGATCGGTCGCGAAACTGCAGCCGAGGCCGTAGCGGCCGTTGTCCGAGATGCGGGTCAGCTTGTCGTTGACGCTGCCGTCGGCGGCGCTGCGTTTGCCGAACGCGTAGATCGCCTTGCTGGTAGATCCCCCCTGTTCTGCGCCGTGTAAGCCGTGTAAGTCATGGCGACGGCGCCAAACGTGGCAGAGGAGAGACCGACGAACTGCTGACGAGCGGCGAGGCCGTTGCTGCTGGCACCGAAACCAGAATTGCCGTCAATGTCCGGAGCGTACTCCAGGGTCAAGATCGCCTTCAACCTAGGGCACAGTGCTTCCTCACATCGGAAGCCGATCCGCGAACCGCCGGGCAGGCCCGACTGGATGCCGCTGCCGTTGACCGAACGAGCGCTATGTCATGATGGCTACAACCGTTGTTGCATTCGCACCAACTGAGTCAGGATCTGAAATGCTGCGATCGAGGTCTGGGCATGGGCTGCGCGAGTTCTCCACCGCCCGTCGATTGAGGGCGCACCCGTCCCTTGGTTGTCTTGTCGGGAGGTCTCGCCTCGCGCCACAAACACCGTGTATCGCTCTAATAATCTATGGCGCGCTATTTGCTTTGACTCATGAAGACAGCAGTTACCTGGGAGTGAAACGGCGGAATGCCGTTTGCGGAAGCTTCATGGCGCATGGATTTCACAGCGAGTTCCTGAGCGAGTCGATGCCCCGATCAGCGGACAAACTGAATGAGGAAATCTCTGATTTGATCTGATTGCGGGCACTGAAACGGCATTGATCTTCAGCTCATGAGTGAAAACCGGATGATCAAGGAAAGCGCTGCATCTTGGCAAGCACAGCGACCGACATTTTTCAGACCTGTCATCGAAGGTGACGGGCAGCGGAGGCTACGGATATGATTTCGGCACCACCGAGACTGCTGGGCAAACTGCTGATCGAAACGGCCGTCGGCAGCTTTCTGGGCGACAAACGCATCCGCCTGCTCGAAGCCATCGACCAGCACGGTTCGATCTCGCAGGCGGCCAGGACGGTGCCATTGTCGTACAAGGCCGCCTGGGAAGCCGTCGACGACATGAACAACCTCGCGCCTGAACCGGTGGTGCTCCGGTCGGCAGGCGGTCGGCATGGCGGCGGTACCGAGTTGACTGCCTTTGGGCGGCGCCTGATCGCTTTCTACCGCGCCCTGGAACAGGAGTCTCAGGGCGCGCTCGATAAATTGACCGGCGACCTCGATCAGAACGGCGTTCTCGATACCGCGGGTTTCCGCAAGGTCTTGAAGCGGATGTCGTTCCGAACGAGTGCCCGCAATCAGTTTGCGGGTCCCATCGTGGCCATCAAGGAGGGGATTGTCGATTCCGAGGTGAGCATCCGGCTCGATCCGGAACTTGAACTGACGGCGATCGTGACCCGAGAGTCCGCCGAAAACCTTGGCCTCGCTCACGGGCGCGACGTCCTGGCCTTTGTCAAGGCTTCGTCGATCCTGCTGCTGGTCGAGGAGCAAGGATGCATTTCGGCGCGTAACCGCTTTCCAGGCACCGTCGTCAACATCCACGAGGGGCCGGTCAACGCTGAAGTGACCCTCAACCTGCCGGATGGACGGCATGTCATCACCGCGGTAATCACCGAGGAGAGCGTCAAACGCCTCGGCCTGGCCGTTGGTCAGCCGGTAACGGCTGCCTTCAAGGCGTCCAGCGTATTTCTCGTCGCCGTCGATTGAGCCCCAGGTTGCGCACCACTTTCCAGTCACCATTCTCGTCAAAGGAGCCAGTCATGAAGTTCCCCCAGCCGTTGTTCGTTCTGCTCATCGCTGCCTTCGCAGTTGCGTCCCCGGCGCGGGCCGACGAGGTGTCGCTGGCGGTCGCCGCCAACTTTACGGCGCCGATGCAGAAAATTGCCGTGGAGTTTGAAAAGGAAACCGGTCACAAGGTGCTCGCCTCCTACGGATCGACGGGAAAATTCTACGCACAGATCAAGAATGGCGCCCCCTTCGAGATTCTCCTGGCCGCTGATGACGAGACACCCGCCAGACTGGTGAAGGAAAACGCCGCTGTCGCCGGTAGCCGGTTGACCTACGCCATCGGCAAACTGGTGCTGTGGTCAGCCAGACCCGGCTTCGTCGACAGCGCAGGTGAAGTCCTCAAGAATGGCACGTTTGACCGCCTTGCCCTGGCCAATCCGAAACTTGCGCCGTACGGCGTCGCTGCCGTCGAGGCCATGCAGGCGCTCGGGGTTTATGACCGGCTGCAAGCCAGGCTGGTCATCGCCGAGAACACCGCGCAAGCGCAGCAGTTCGTCAGCAGTGGCAACGCGTCGCTCGGTTTTCTGGCGTTGTCACAGGTCTTGAAGGACGGCAAGATCGAAGGCTCGGCGTGGATGGTACCCGCCAGGCTGTACCAGACGATTCGTCAGGACGCGGTGATGCTTGAGCGCGGCAAAGGGAAGCCTGCCGCCGAGGCAATGCTGAAGTATCTGCGGGGAGACAAGGCCCAAAGGGTGATCAAGTCCTACGGCTACGAGCTGTGATCGCTGGGGCAGGCGTGGATCAGGCCGCGAGCGATCAGTCGGTGCAAGCTGTGCGATGGTGTTTTCCGCCTTCCAGGATGACGTCGGCAACTGCGCCGGACCACGTCCTGGAAGCGCTGTTGGCGGAAGATGTGCCTTGCGGTGATCTGACCACCGACGCCCTGTGTATCGGCACCAGGACTGCCCGCATGACCTTCTCGGCGCGCCAGGCGATGGTCGTGTGCGCCAGCGAGGAGGCCGCTCGGATCATCGAGTTGTCGGGTGCGCACGCGCGCCTCGAAAGTCCATCCGGCGCAGGAATCGGCCCCACCGACGTGATCCTCAGCGCCGAAGGGCCGGCCGGCAGCCTGCATCGCGCCTGGAAGACCGCCCAGACACTGGTGGAGTGGGCCAGCGGGATTGCTTCGGCGACGGCGGCCATCGTTGCCAATGCAGGGGGGATCCCCGTGGCTTGTACGCGCAAGAACGTTCCGGGAACGAAGGCGCTGTCGGCGAAGGCGGTCAGGTCGGGGGGTGGCCTGATGCATCGGCTTGGGCTGTCCGAAACTCTCCTGGTGTTTCCCGAGCATCGACTGTTTCTCGACGCAGCACCGGCCCAGACGATCCAGCGTCTACGTCGTACCCAGCCGGAGAAGAAAATTGTCGTCGAAGTGGGTGGAATCGACGAGGCGCTGGTCTGGGCGGAAGCGGGTGCTGACGTGCTGCAACTGGAGAAGTTCACGCCCGACACGCTGGCCGCCTGCGTCGCTTCTTTGGCGCAGCGGGAGCGCTTGACGCGTCCACTGATTGCGGCTGCAGGGGGCATTCGTGCCGACAACGCTGCGGCCTATGTCGCTGCCGGTGCGGACATTCTGGTGACATCGGCACCCTATGCGGCGCCGGCGAAGGATGTACAGGTGAATTTCCGGAGTACGAAATGAGACCTCCCGCTGAATGTCGGTCCAACTTGATGGCCGAACTGCTGAACCGACCAGCGACAGCCGCGGCCGCGGCCGATCCTGTGCGCCCCATACTGTCGAGCCTCCTGGCTGGCCGTTCGCTCAATGAAGGCGTGCTTCCCGCCAACCTGGGGCTTCCTGCGGATGTCTTTCGCAAACTTTGGAACGACTATTTTCCAGGGGCTCCCCTGCGTCTGCAGGGAGGGGGCGGAGAAGACATCCCGGAACTTGCCGACCTGATCGAATTGCTCCTGGAGTACCGCGGCGGACAACAGGAATCCGAACTCTGGTTGGCCCGGATCGTGGCTTTTGGCTGTGCCGGCCGTGACCATCTCTGGCAGGATCTGGGTTTGGCCAATCGCACCGAACTATCGGCGCTGATGCAGATCGCGTTTCCGCCTCTGGCGGCCCTGAATACCCACGACATGAAGTGGAAAAAGTTCATCTACCGCCAGTACTGCGCCAGGGAGGGCATCTACGTCTGTCCGACACCTTCGTGCGGCGAATGCCTGGACTACAAGGCGTGTTTTGCGCCAGAGGAGTAGCACCACGATGCTCGAATCCGCCGATCTCGCCGCCATCACCCTGACGATCAGGCTGGCCGGCCTGACTACGCTTCTGTTGCTGATGATTGGGACGCCTGTCGCCTGGTGGCTGGCACACACCCGCTCACCGCTGAAGAGCGTTGTCGGTGCCGTGGTGACCTTGCCCCTGGTCTTGCCGCCCGCGGTTCTCGGCTTCTATCTGCTGATCCTCATGGGGCCGGAAGGTCCGGTTGGGCGGCTGACCGAGGCCGTCGGACTGGGGTTGTTGCCTTTCACTTTTACGGGACTGGTCGTGGCCTCGATCATCTATTCGATGCCGTTCGTGGTACAACCCATCGAGCAAGCCTTTGCCAGCATTGGCGAGCGACCGCTGGAAGCTGCGGCGACCCTTGGAGCCTCACCGGCTGACGCCTTCTTTTCCGTGGCGCTGCCGTTGGCGAGGCCGGGCTTCATCACCGCGGCGGTGCTCGGTTTTGCCCACACGGTAGGCGAGTTTGGGGTGGTCCTGATGATTGGCGGCAACATTCCCGGCAAGACGCAGGTCTTGTCGATAGCGATCTACAACCATGTCGAGGCGATGGAGTATGCGAACGCCCATTGGCTCGCTGGCGGCATGCTGTGCTTCTCGTTCCTGGTCTTGCTGATCCTGTATGCCCGTGGCTGGAACCGGCGGCAATGACCATCGAAGCTCGATTCGAACTGGCCTATCCGGGCTTTTCGCTGTGCCTGGATGTCCAGCTGCCGGGGCGCGGCGTCACTGCCCTGTTCGGGCCTTCCGGCTGCGGCAAGACGACGGTCTTGCGGTGCATGGCCGGCCTGACCCGTGCCGTGCGCGGGCGTTTGCGGGTCAACGAGCAAATCTGGCAGGATGAAGGCCATTTTCTGCCGACGCACCAGCGCCCTCTGGGCTACGTGTTCCAGGAAGCCAACCTGTTTGCCCACCTGTCGGTGCGGCAAAACCTCGACTACGGCAGAAGGCGGGTGCCGCAGGGCGGCCGTCCGGCAGCGTTCGATCATATCGTCGAGTTGCTCGACATTGCGCAACTGCTCGAACGCAGGCCCGCCGGGCTGTCGGGGGGAGAACGTCAGCGAGTGGCCATTGCGCGGGCGCTACTGACCAGTCCGCGACTGTTGCTGATGGACGAGCCGCTGGCGGCTCTCGATGCGGCCCGCAAGAACGAATTTCTACCCTACCTGGAACGCCTGCATGACGAGCTGGAGATTCCCGTCATCTACGTCAGTCACGCATCCGATGAAGTCGCTCGCCTCGCCGACCATCTTGTCGTGCTGGATGCTGGCAACGTCGTCGCCAGCGGTGCATTGGGCGAAATCCTGGCCCGCCTCGATCTGCCGATACGCCTGGGCGAGGATGTCGGTGTCGTCCTCGATGCGGTGGTCGTTGAACGAGACCAGGCATGGCACCTGGCGCGCGTCAAATTTGCGGGTGGTACGCTTTGGGTCAGGGATGGCGGGCACCACACCGGCCATTCCCTGCGCGTTCGCATCCTGGCCAGGGATGTAAGTATTGCCCTCGACAGGGTCGACGGGACGAGCGTTCTCAACTGCCTGCCAGCCAGTGTTGCTCAGCTCGCCGACGAGATACATCCTGCCCTGGCCCTGGTGCGCCTCGATATCGGCGGTTCGCTGCTGGTCGCGCGCATCACCCGGCGTTCGGCAGCCAGGCTCGGACTGGTCCCCGGCATGTCGGTCTGGGCACAGATCAAGGCGGTTGCCGTGATCGGCTGAGTTGCACTGGCCGTGCGCGTCGAAAAAGGGTGGCAAGCGGTCGGTCCTGCTGCTACGCTGTTCAGGAGCGAGTGCTGCGTGCGAGTCGCTACCGTCCAAGACCTGTCTGGTCTGCCCGAATCGTGGCACCTGGCTTTGCTCCTCTGGCGCGATGTGGCGGAAGAGCGCCCGTATTCAAGGCATGCTGCCATTTCCGAGGAGAACCGGAATGCTGGAACTGATGGTTAACGGGCGTACCTATTCGGTCGATGTCGAGCCCGAGATGCCGCTGCTCTGGGTCCTGCGTGACCATCTCGGACTTCCTGGCACAAAATACGGCTGCGGAGTTTCGATCTGTGGCGCGTGCACCGTGCATGTCGACGGGGAAGCGGTGCGTTCCTGCACCTTGCCTGTGTCGGCAGTGCTTGGCAAGCCGATCGTGACCATCGAGGGCCTGTCGATGGCCGGTCTCCATCGCGTCCAGCAGGTCTGGATCGACCATCAGGTTCCGCAGTGTGGCTACTGCCAGACCGGGATGATCATGGCGGCCACAGCCCTGCTTGCCAAGATTGCGCAACCGACCGACGACGACATCGACCGGACGATGACCAACCTGTGTCGCTGCGGCACCTATGCGCGGGTGAGGGAAGCCATGCATGCCCTGGCAGCGGGTTCCAACGCGCCCGACACCGGCAAGACCTGAGGAGAACCGCCATGAGCGTGCTGGTATCCCGTCGCGACTTCCTCAAGGCTTCCGCCATGCTGGGGGGTGGCATGGTCCTTGAATTCTGTCTGCCCGCTACCTCGGCAGCGGCTGGTGGCGCCGCCGCCAGCGAAGTGAACGCCTGGATTGTGATCCATCCTGATGATCGCATCGTCATTCGCATCGCGCGCTCGGAAATGGGGCAGGGCACCTTTACGGCACTCGCGCAACTGGTCGCCGAAGAACTCGACTGCGACTGGGCCAGGGTCAGCGCCGAGTTTGCCTCACCCAACGAGCACATCAGGAGAGATCGCGTATGGGGTTCGATGTCCACGGCGGCAGCATGGGGGTGCGCTCGTCACAGGACTACGTGCGCCGGGCAGGCGCCAGTGCCCGCGAGATGCTGGTCGCCGCTGCGGCGGCGCGCTGGCAGGTGTCCGTAGCGGAATGCACGGCAGCGGACGGGGTCGTCGCGCACCCGCCCAGCGGTCGGATGTTGCGGTACGGGCAGCTGGCCGCCGACGCGGCGAGGCTGATGCCACCGAAGGAAGTGACGTTGCGCGATCCCGCAGCCTGGAAAATTGCCGGAAGGTCCGTACAGCGCCTCGACATCCCGGACAAGGTGCTCGGCAAGCCCGTTTTTGGCGTCGATGTGATGCTGCCCGGAATGCTGCATGCGTCGATCGCGCAGTGTCCGGTTTTTGGCGGCAAGGTACTGAGCGTGGACGCCGCCGCCGCCGCCGCGAAGATGCGTGGCGTCAGGAAGATTGTGCGTGAGGAAAGCTTCGTTGCCGTCGTTGCCGACAGTTGGTGGCGTGCCGACGAGGCATTGCGGCGGGTCGCCGTCGAATGGGACTTGGGCGGCAACGGCCAGGCCAGCAACG
Organism: Pseudomonadota bacterium; assembly: GCA_029780075.1. Taxonomy (GTDB): domain Bacteria; phylum Pseudomonadota; class Gammaproteobacteria; order Burkholderiales; family Rhodocyclaceae; genus Accumulibacter. The sequence goes on along the minus strand of JAKOZI010000315.1, from coordinate 9,468 downwards.
AGACCATTGCGGACATGCTGCGCGAGGGCCTCGCTGACCGGCAGCTGCCGCAGGCCCGTAAACTGGGAGACGCGCCGGCGGCAATGGCTACTGCGGCGAAGGTGGTCGAGGCGGAGTACCGCTCACCCTACCTCAACCATGCCACGCTGGAGCCACAGACCTGTACGGCGTGGCTCAAACCCGAGGGCTTTCTGGAAGTGTGGACGTCCACGCAGAACGGTGAGGCGTCCATGGCGGCCGCTGCCGAGGCTGCCGGTTTGCCGCTAGAAAAGGTCGAAGTCCACAAGATGATGCTGGGTGGCGGGTTCGGCCGTCGTGGTGGACCCCAGGATTTCGTCAGACAAGGCGTGGCGATTGCCAGGGCAATGCCTGGCATCCCGGTGAAGATGATGTGGTCGCGTGCCGAGGATATGCAGCATGGTTTCTATCGCCCGGCCAGCATGGTACGCCTGCGGGCCGGGCTGGACGCGCAGGGTAATCTTGTCGCCATGCACACCACGATCGCTTGCCCGTCGATCCTCAAGGTTCTGATGCCGGGGGTGCTGAGCAAGGACGGCATCGACTTCACGGCCGTACGTTCTTTCTCCGACATGCCCTATGCGGTGCCGAACCAGCAGGTCGACTATGCCATGCGCAATGGGCATGTGCCGGTTGGTTTCTGGCGTGCGCCAGGACAACAGAATGCCTATTACCGTGAGAGCTTCATCGATGAGTTGGCGACCGCCGTCGGCAGGGATCCGTTGGAGTATCGCCTGGCGATGTTGAAGTCCGGCGACAAGAACCGCCTGGTGCTCGAGGCAGTGGCCACGGCGGCGGCCTGGGGGAGCCCGCTGCCAGTGGGCGTTCATCGCGGTGTCGCGGTCGCCGACGGCTTCGGCAGCTTTACGGCGATGGTGGCCGAGGTTTCGGTAAGGCCGGGCGGGCAACTCCGGGTGCTGCGCATCGTCGTGGCCATCGACTCTGGCCATGTGGTGAATCCGGATACCTGTCGCGCGCAGGCCGAGAGCAACGTCGTCTTTGGCCTTGGCAGCATTCTTTACCAGGAGAACAACCTCAAGGCTGGCCGCATCGTGGAATCAAACTTCCACGACTTTCGGCTGCCGCGTCTTTCCGAGATGCCGCGGGTGGAAACGGTTCTGGTGCCGAGCGGCGGGTTTTGGGGAGGGCATGGCGAACCGGCCATCCTGCCTCTGGCCCCGGCCGTATGCAACGCGCTGTTCGCTGCGACCGGCAAGCGTATCCGATCGTTGCCACTCAAGCACCACGACCTGCGCGCTGCGGTTTGAAACTGCTCTTCGATGCCCTCGGTGCTTTTGCCGGCGGCCTGATGGTCGACACGCGCCTGCGTCTGCAGCGAGGGCAGGAGGACATCACCGCCAATCCGGCGCGTCGTGCCAACCAGTACCTGCAAATATCGTGCTCAGCAGGAGCGGCCGGGGCGACGCGCTGACCTATGCACCGGCGGGAACGCAGGTCAGCATCGGGATCGATTTGCCGGCAGCCGGCGAATCTTTTGCTAAGCTGTCGCGCTGGAGCCTGATCCGCGGCAATAGGCGATAATGGTCGCGCGCAAGGGCACGGTGCCGGTGAGGCGGTGTCCATGCAGCACACGGAGGGAAATGGCCGATGGGAAGGGAGATTGGCAGCAGCGGCTTCACGGCGGACGACTTCGCACGTTTCCACCAGCGGCTGGCGCTTGAGACACAGCATGCGCACGCCGCTTATGCGCGCGGGGACTTCGCCGACGCGGGACTGGTCGCCGGTTTCGAGCTTGAGGCCTGGCTGATCGACGACAAGCTGACGCCGGTCCCACGCAATGTGTCGTTCCTGGAGCGCCTGGCCAGTCCGCTGGTGGTGCCCGAACTATCGCGTTTCAACGTCGAACTCAATGGCACCCCGCAACCCTTGCAGGGCAGGGCACTGTCTAGGCTCGAAAGCGAACTGACCGCGACCTGGCAGCAGTGCCTGCGTGCAGCGCGTGACGAAGAGTCGGCGTTGATCGCCATCGGCACGCTGCCGACAGTCCGTGAAACTGATCTCTCCTTGGCCAGCATGTCGCCGTCGAAGCGTTACGCCATGCTCAATGAGCAGATTCTGGTGCTCCGTGGCGGCCGGCCTCTGGCTCTGGATATCTCCGGCATCGACAGCTTGTGCACGACGCATGCCGACGTGATGCTGGAGGCAGCGACCACGTCCTTTCAGGTCCATTTGCAGACCCCCGCCGGTGAGGCGGCGCGCACCTACAATGCCTCGCTTCTGCTGGCTGCCCCCCTGGTCGCGCTGGCTGCCAATTCGCCTTTCCTGTTTGAGCGTGCGCTCTGGCACGAGACACGCATCCCGCTCTTCGAACAGGCCGTCGATTGCTGTGATCCGGAGCATCCCGAGCACCTGCGCGTTACTTTCGGGTCGGGCTACCTGGATGCCGACCCGACCGCCTGTTTTGCCGAGAACCTGTCGTCCTATACGGTGTTGCTGCCCTTTGCAATACCCGGCCCGATACAGTCCTACGCCCATCTGCGCCTGCACAACGGAACCATCTGGCGCTGGAATCGCATGCTGATCGGCTTCGACGATAATGATCAGCCGCACTTGCGGGTCGAGCAGCGGGTGATGCCCGCCGGACCCAGCATCGTCGACATGATCGCCAATGCAGCGTTCTATTACGGCGCGGTCAGCATGCTGGCCCGGCAGAAGGTGGCGCCGGAGTCGCAGTTGCCCTTTGCGGTCGCGCGCGAGAACTTCTACCGGGCCGCGCGCGCGGGTCTTGGGGCGCGCCTGGTCTGGTTCGACGGTCGGGAGACAACCGCCGTCGAACTGCTCGAACGCCAGTTGTTGCCGCTGGCGCGCGAAGGCTTGATGCGGCTCGAACTCGACGCCGCCGACGTCGCGCGGTACTTGCAGGTGATCGCCGGACGTTTGCGTAGCCGTCAGAACGGGGCGGCCTGGCAACTGGCGCACTACGCGAAACACCGCGACTTTTTCCGGCTCACCGCCGACTATCTTGAGCAACAGCGCCGTCTCGTGCCCGTGCATGAGTGGCCCCTATGAGCGTTTTCCCTTCATGCTGACCGTACTCGACACCCTGCCGGCACACTTTCTCGATACCCCTGCCCGCGAACTCCACCGTCTGCTGCCCGGTCCGACGCTGATTCATCTGCCTGGACGTCGCCAGCCGCCGCTGTTCGTCTCGGTGCTGCTGCACGGCAACGAAGACTGCGGCGTGGTGGCCCTGCAGAGCGTGTTGCGGACATACGTCGGTCGCCTGTTGCCGCGAGCCCTGTCGATCCTGGTCGGCAATGTCGCGGCGGCGGCAGAGGGGCTGCGCCGTCTTGATGATCAGCCCGACTACAACCGGGTCTGGCCGGGTGGCGAGGCGTACGCTGGTTCGCAGGAATGTGCCGCGATGGGCGAGGTGCAGCGCATGATGCAGGCGCGCGGAGTTTTTGCCAGCATCGACGTGCACAACAACACCGGCATCAATCCGCATTACTGCGTGGTGAATCGTCTTGATCAGGCCGTGTTGCACCTGGCGCTCCTGTTTTCCCGCACCGTCGTCTGGTTTCGCGGCCTGGCGGGCACGCAGACGACGGCGTTTTCGCCGTTTTGCCCCTCATTGACCGTGGAATGCGGCAAGCCCGGAAAATCGACCAACGAGGAACACGCGGCGCGTTTCATCGAGGCCTGTCTGCATCTGGCAACTTTCCCTGTACACGCTGTGCGTGGGGACGACATCGATCTCTACCATACGGTAGCGACGGTGCGCGTACCGACCGCGGTATCGTTCGGCTTTGGCGATGCGCGCGCAGACGTTGATTTCGATCCGCAACTCGACCACATGAATTTCCGGCAACTCGATCCCGGCACGGTGTTCGGACGGACGCAACTGGAACTGCCGATCGACGTCCGCGACGAAAGGGGGCGTGACGTTGCGCACGAGTTTTTTGCCTGTGGTGGGGGTACCATCCGCCTGCGGCGTGCGGTAACACCGGCGATGCTGACACTCGATGCGCGCGTGGTGCGCCAGGATTGCCTGTGTTACCTGATGGAGCGATTGCCCCTGCCGCGGCATGAAAAGGACGCCAGGGAATTGTGCGCAAGCTTGTAAGAGAGGAGGAGAACGCGGTGCCTCGTGATGGCGGTGAGGGTCGGCAGCACACTTTGACCAGGAGGTGCGGTGTTGTACTACGCACGGTCAGGTCCTGGCGGGCGATTCTGGTCGTGCTCCTCGCGGCCTTCCTGCCAGGCACGGCAGTTCTGGCGGACAGTTCCGGCGAACAACTGGCGGCCTACTACGACCGGCACATGGCGATCTGGGGCGGTATTGCCTACGGCTGGATCGGCAGCGATCGGCCGACGCCGATGATTTCCGATGTGGTTCAGGTGGGCGTGAGCAAGGACGCCTACTATGCCCTGCGCAGGGACGGCAGCCTGCTGACCTGGACGGCATCGCCGGCCAGCGCTACCTTGCTGATGCGCGACGTGCTCAGCTTCGCCGCCGGCAATTCGGGTTGGCTGGCGATCAACCGGACCCGCAGCCTATGGCAGGGCAGTGGCAGGGAGCCGCCGCGCAAGATTGCCGAAAGAGTCATCGCCGCCGCGGTCGGTGACGGAACCGACTACTACATTACGCAGGCTGGCGAACTCTATGTTCGCGGCCTGGCCAATCGGGGTCAGTATGGCGATGGTCGTCTGCTGGCGGCCGGCGAGTTCGCCAAAACCGCGTCGCAGGTTGTTGCCGTCAGGGCGCATACCGGTCACGCGCTGTATCTGGCGAGCAGCGGGGAAGTGTTCGGAACCGGCGGCAACGTCAATGGCCCGCTGTCAAGGCATGGACTGGGCGACAAGGCGACCAGCTGGGGCCGCATCTTCACCGGCGCCAAGGGGGTCGCCACCGGCGCGGCGCATTCGGTGGCGATTCGCGAGGACGGCACCTTATGGGCCTGGGGCAGCGGTTTTGCCGTCGAGCCGACGAAGATCGCCGAACAGGTCGTCGCCGTAGCGGCGGGTAATGGCTCGACGATTGCGCTATCGGCCGACGGCAAGCTTTGGGCCTGGGATGGTGGCCGCGGCCCGCGCCAGATCGTTCTCGATCGCTAATCTGGGTATGGGACGCAGGCGGTGAGACCTGCATCGGCAAATCCTAGCCGCCCAGGACGCGGTTCTTTCCGGTTCGTTTGGCCAGGTACATGGCCTGGTCAGCCCGTCTGATCGCCTCTTCGCCGGACTCGCCCGACGTCAACTGGGTGACCCCGGCGCTGAAGGTAATCAGGATCCTTTCATTGCCGGTCAGGAAGAAGTTCTTGGTGAGTTCTCGCTGCAGGCGCTTCATCGTCTCGATGCCCTCTTCCTGGCGGGTATCCGGCATCAATATGACGAATTCCTCGCCGCCGTAGCGTGCCAGGGTGTCGATCGGACGCATGTAGTGGCGCACGACATTGACCAGATGGACAAGCGCCTCGTCGCCCGTTGCGTGGCCCAGCCGGTCATTGATCTTCTTGAAATTGTCGACGTCAAGCAAGGACACGCATAGGGGGGAATCCTTGCGTTGCATGCTGGCGATCTCGCGCGCCAGCGCCTCGGCAAGCCCCCTGCGGTTGAGTGCGTCGGTCAAGGGGTCGTGGCGGGCAGAAGCGCTCGCGTGGTGTAGTTCCTCGTGCAGCTTGGCGAGTTCGGCGTCGGTGGTGAGGACCTTGTCCTGGAGTTCTTCCAGTTGACCACGGGCGGACGCGGTGTCCTGAGCCATCGCGCGGGTGGCATCGATCACCCGTTGCAGCAGTGGTGTCAGGTCTTCGAGCGTGCGCACCTCGGAAATCTCGCTGGCGCTTTGTTCGAGGTTGTTCTGGAAGTCGGTGCTGGACTGATTCATCGCCGTCAGTTGATCGATAAATGCCGAAAGCATTTCGCACATTGCTTCCTGGGCTTCCAGTGTCCGGCTCTTTGCTTCGTGTTGTCTGGATATGACCTCCTGCAGGCGTCGCTCGGCCTCGTCCAGGCGACGCAAACTGAGAGGCGGGGCCACCGCCCGGACCAGCGAGTCGATCTGCCCCTGGATGCATTGCTGGTCCAGGGTCAGCTCGCCGATGTTTTCGATGATCAGATGCAGCAGCTTGAGCAGGAGTTCCTTGATTTCCACCTGCTCTTCTGCGGCCAGCGATGCTCGTTGGCTGAAACAGGTCAGCAGGCCCAGCAGCGTTTGGATGTCCACCGCCGGGCCTGTCAGCGTTTGCAGCAGCGTGCGCGCCTGGCCGAACAACCACTCGTCTTCGCTGCCCAGCGCGGGCAGCAGATCCTCGATCAGGCGCCGGATCCTGGCCAGCAACTCGATGGTCAGTTCGCCTGCCTTGTCATCGGGTTGAGGCTTCACCGCAGAAGTGCCGGTGGCCGCGCTGGTGAGAACGAGCAGTGCATCCTGGACAGCCAGCCAACTGCGGTTGCCGATGGCGGTTTCAAAGCGCTCCAGATGCTGCGTCAGCGCCGGGTGCTTGACCCGCAGCGCCGTCAAGATCTGACGCAACTGTGCTTCCGGGAAGCCCGCAACATTGGGTAGCCTGGCGGCCTCGTTGTAGCAGGCCTGGTAGTTTGCCGGAGTGGGCGACAGCTTGCGAAGCGTCAATTGTTTGAGCGCTTCGCGGGCAATGTCGATAGGGTTGTTGGTATCGGTCACTGAAGCAGCATCAAGGGGCAGGAAAAGCGTTCATCCTCACTTTGGAGAAGGCCGCTCCGGACTCGTCTCTGACTCCATTGTTGTGGTCAGGGCGACAACAGTGTACTGCCATGGGAGCTTGCCGTGTGGTAAATCGACGGCCCTGCGTCCGGCACGACTCAAGTCCGCGGGATTTGAGCCGGCGCGCTCCGGTAGAATAGGGCAATAGATTCGGGTTGAACATGGGCAGATTGCTGTTGGCACCGATGGAGGGGTTGGTCGATGACGTCTTGCGCGACGTGTTGACGCGTCTGGGCGCCTACGATCTGGCGGTGAGCGAGTTTCTGCGTGTTTCGGGCAGTGTGCTGCCGGTACGAAGCTTTCGCCGAATCTGCCCCGAACTCGGCCGCGGCAGCCGTACCGACGCCGGCACACCGGTGGTCGTCCAGCTTCTCGGCAGTGACCCGGCCTGTCTGGCCGACAACGCGGCGCAGTTGGTCGAACTCTCGCCGGCCGGGATCGACCTGAACTTCGGGTGCCCAGCGCCGACGGTGAATCGCCACGGCGGTGGTGCGACGCTGCTCACCGATCCGGAGCAATTGTTTCGCATCGTCGCTACGGTACGGCGCGTGGTGCCCGCCGAAATCCCATTCACCGCCAAGATGCGACTCGGCGTGCGCGACACGGCGAGGACCCTCGACTGTGCGCGGGCTCTGGCCGCCGGGGGCGTCGTGTCGCTGGTCGTGCATGCGCGTACCCGGGCCGAAGGCTACCGGCCGCCGGCTCACTGGGAATGGGTGGCGCGCATCAAGGATGTCGTCCAGCAACCGGTGACTGCCAACGGTGAAGTCTGGACGACGGCGGACCATGCCCGTTGCTGCGCAGTCAGTGGCACTCAGGATGTGATGCTCGGTCGCGGGGCGGTCGCCGATCCGTTTCTTGCCCGGCGCATTCGCGCGCTGGCGGCGGGTCAGGCGATCGCGAGTGATCGCTCGCTGGATTGGCTGCTGTTGCAGCCCTTGCTGGCGTCTTACTGGCAACAGGTCTGTGGCAAGGTTTCGCCGCGACAGGCGCCGGGTCGCCTCAAATTGTGGCTGGGATCGCTGCGGCGCAATTTTATCGAAGCCGAAGCGCTGTTCATCGCCGTGCGGGCGCTGCGCGGGGTCGAAGAAGTCTCGCGCGTGCTCCGGAGGCATGGCGTTCCCGTCATGCCGGCGGCAGGCTGAGCCGCGCTCGATGTACGGCAACTCGCGCGTTCCCGAGAGCGTGCAGGACAACATTCACCCGCATCTGGCGACCCTGCTCGACCGGCATGCCGGCGCACCTTTCCGCAAGCCCTACGCTGACTACAATCGTGCGGCGTTTACGGCCAGCCGCGAACGTTGGCAGCGCACGGCTGCCGGATCACCGGTCATTCTTGATTCGGGCTGTGGCGTGGGGGAGAGCAGCCTGTATTTGGCCAGGAACTTTCCCGACCACTACGTGATCGGCGTAGATCAGTCGGCATCGCGTCTGGCGCGCGGCAAGCGTAGCACTGCGCAGTGGCCGCCTAATCTCGACCTGGTGCGCGCCGATGTGGTCGACTACTGGCGTCTGTTGCGCGCGGCGGGCATCCGGCTCGATCGACATTATCTGCTTTACCCGAACCCCTGGCCGAAGGCCAGCCAGGTAAGTCGCCGCTGGCACGGGCACCCGGTCTTTCCGTCCCTGCTCGACTTGGGCGGGGTGCTGGAGTGCCGCAGCAACTGGGCAATCTACCTGGCGGAGTTCGGTTTCGCAGTGCGGCGAATGACGCAGCGCCCGGTGGTTGCCGAATCGTATGCGCCGGAATCGGCGATGACGCCCTTCGAGCGCAAGTACCTGGCTTCCGGCCATCGGCTTTTTCGTATGGTCGTCGATCTGGCTTGAGAGCAGGCCAGTAACTTCGGCTTGCAGGCCGGACCGTATCGGGGCCGAGAACCTGTGGTTTGCCAAAGGGCTGCACAGTGTCGTTGTGAAGACCGCAGTAACCGTCGTAAAATAGTGACTGTGCGGGCGTCGTATAATGGCAATACCCTAGCTTCCCAAGCTAGAGCCGAGGGTTCGATTCCCTTCGCCCGCTCCACCTGGCTTCAAATCGGCGGATTCCGCGGCGATTGAAGCCGGGATTCGGGTGGTTGCCCATGATCGGGATAAGCTCTTGAAACGCAGGAAAAGCGTTCGGGCCTACGGTTTTACTTCCCGCTGGCGAATCGGCACGGTGCTCCTGTTGCTGATTCTCGCCTGTCTGCTGCCTGGAATACTCGGTGTCGCGGTCTTGTTCGCGCGTGAGTACCTGAACGGCCGTGCCCAACTCGAAAGGGACATGATTGCCACGGCGCGTGCGATGATTCAGTCCGTCGACACGCAATTGTTCCGGGCCAGGACCACGGGCCAAGTCCTCTCCACATCCAAGGCGCTTTCACGGAATGATCTGGAGGGATTCCATCGACGAGCACGCGAGGTCATCGCAACGACCCAAGTGGGTATGAATTTCGTGCTCACCAACGAGAGTGGCCAGCAACTGGTGAATACGTTGCGGGAGTTTGGTGAACCCCTGCCGCGTCACGGCAATCCAGAGATTCTCCGGCGTGTCTTCGCTACTGGACTATAGTGGTCCCAGGATTTGAGACAGTGGTTTAAGCTAGGCGCTGTCATAGGGAACGAGAAGCGATGAGCGAAGTGAAGACGCGGAAGGTACACACCCCGGAGTTCAAGGCGAAGGTAGGCCTGGAGGCCTTGCGAGGGGTGAAGACGATCAATGAGATTGGCCAGGAACACGGGGTTCATCCGGTCCAGGTGGGGCA